>JBBQXC010000096.1:0-18238 GCA_038210005.1 Gemmatimonadales bacterium | reverse complement strand
CGTCGTGACGGCGCTGATTCGCGAGGTGCAACGTCTGCCCGAGGGGCTCATGGCGTCGCTGACGTGGGATCGTGGCATGGAGCTGGCCCAGCATCATCGGTTCACGGTGGCGACGGATGTGGCCGTGTACTTCTGTGATCCTCGGAGTCCATGGCAGCGTGGCACGAACGAGAACACCAACGGGCTGCTGCGCCAATACTTTCCGGATGGCACCGATCTCTCCGTCTACTCACAAAGCGATCTAAATCGCGTCGCACACCAGCTCAATACCCGGCCACGCAAAACACTCGGCTTTCGCACACCGGCCGCTATACTTGCGGAAGGCGTTGCACTGACCGGTTGAATCCGCCGCGTTAACTTCCACCGACATCTACTGCGTCGTCTCCGACGCCGTAGCGGAAGACATCACAACACTTTTCTAGACGACCGCCAATGAGGGCCAAGCAGCAATCCAGAAAGTGCCGTCCGCGTCTACCGGAGAGACCACCCAGAGCTTGGAGACGATCTTTGCATCGATCAACTTCCGCGGTTCATCGTGCAAGTGGGTGGGTAAATCAGACGCGTGCGCTGAACTCACGGGAGCGTAAGCTCGTCTCGCTCGTCATGCATGACGCGACCGCCGTAAACAGGTGAAATCGGTGTCGCTGAAGCGAAACGTAGTCGCCAACTACCTGGGTCAGGGCTGGGCCGGTCTGATGGGCATAGCTTTCATTCCGCTCTACATCAAGGTGCTGGGTGTAGAGTCGTATGGGCTCGTCGGCGTGTTTGCCGTGCTTCAGGCCTGGATAACGTTGCTCGATCTGGGACTGACTCCGACGCTTAACCGTGAAATGGCGCGCCTTCGCGCCGGTTTTCACAGTGCGGAGTCCATTCGCGATCTGTTACGGTCGCTCGAGATAATCTACGCCGGATTGGCGACTGCCATGGTCATCTCGGTTTGGTTCGGCGCCAGTCTGCTCGTTGACGACTGGATCACGTCTCGCGGGCTTTCCCGGTCTGTACTGCTCGACTCCGTCCGCATCATGGGCTTTGTCCTGGCCACACGTTGGCTTGAGCAGGTGTATCGATCGTCCCTTCTTGGCATGCAGGACCACGTCTGGCTGAACGCTGTTCAGGCGCTTCTTGCGACGCTGAGATGGGGCGGCGCCTACGTTGTCATCGCGTTCGTTTCGCCGACGATCTTGGCATTTTTCTTATGGCAGGGCCTTGTGTCGCTTTTCACATCGGCCGTTTTGGTTCAAAGAACGTATTTGGTGCTCCCTACCGCTTTGCGGCGTGGCAGATTTGATATCCGCGCGCTGCACGAGGTCAAGCGGTTCGCTGCTGGCATGTTCCTGAGCGCCATTGTCACGTTCGCGCTGACGCAGGCCGACAAAATCATCATTAGCAAACTACTGTCGCTCGAAGAGCTTGGTTTCTATATGCTTGCATCCGCAGCGTCCGGCGGCCTGCTGCTGATAATTTCGCCGATGAACAATGCTGTTTATCCGCGCCTGACCGAACAGGTCGCGAACAGTGATTACGAGGGTGTGGCGGCGACCTTTCACCTTGCGTGTGACTGGATGTCCGCGATCATCATTCCACCAGCGCTTTTGCTTGCCTTCTTCGCGGGCCCAGTGCTGATACTGTGGACGGGGGATGCACACCTCTCGGAGTCCGTCGCTCCACTGCTCACACTCCTCGCGCTCGGCACCCTCTGCAATGGTCTGATGAATCTGCCCTACATGCTGCAGCTAGCCTACGGCTGGACATCATTAACGGTACGAACACATGGCATCGCTGTGCTAGTGGTAGTCCCATCAATCATCTGGGCGGTTCCACGGTACGGTGCGACCGGTGCTGCGTGCGCCTGGCTGGCACTCAATGTCGCATCTCTGGTGGTGTCAGCTCAGCTGATGTTCAGGCGTCTCTTACCAAAGAGTAAGTGGCGTTGGTACGTTGAGTCAGTGATCGCACCACTTGGCGCTGGCTGCTTCGCTGGCGAGGCGCTTCTATGGGCTCTACCATCGCCGACGAGCCAGAGGCAGGCAGTATTTACCGTCGCGTTTGCCTGTTTTGGACTGTTCATTGCTGTGGTTGCAGTGTTGCCAAAGGTGCGCCGAACAGTGCTGAGGGTTTTCTCGCGGAATCTGGGGCCAATGCCACGATAGGACTGCCATGCAGTCCCACCCGAGATTGGTCTATCGGAATGGGCACAATTCCCGTCCGCTGAGAGCGCTGAAATGCGTCGCCTGTTTCGTAGTTCAGTCGGAATCGCGAGAACGTTTATCTGAGGTTCTCTTCCGTAGCTGCGTGGGTTTGCTCAAAATAAAGAGCCGAGCTGCGCGGTCGTCCGGGGCAGGCTCACCTCGCTCCATGCCCGCGACCGTCGATTTTACCATGGGTACGCCTGCCTTCGTTGTCAGTGCGCGCCTTCAGCGCTAGGGGAAGGAGCGGACAGGTACCCGGCGCTACCGGTGCCTCTCCTGCGCGCGCACGTTGAATCATCTGACCCATACGGCGATGGCCGGCACGCACACGTGGGGCGCCCGTCCCGTCGGCGCGGGACCAAGAACGGCAGCCGTCGCGAACTCGGCACCGACAAGGTGCCAGACGTCGTGGCGCGTTCACGTAGCGGCGACACACGCTCGGTCGTCCTGCCCGGCACATCGACGGCCGATGCGCTGACCGCCGTGTTCCGCACAATCCTGCGCCCGGACGTTACGCTCTGCACCGATGGCTCCGTCGCCTTGCGCCCCGCCGCACAAGCGCTCGGCGTGTACCACCTTCGCCTCGTTTCGGCTCGCAACGAGCACTAGCGCGGAATCTACCACGTACAGACGGTGAACAGCTACGAAGGGCGCCTGAGGGGATGGATGGGCCGGTTCCGGGGCGTCGCCACGAAGTACCTCGACCGATACCTGACGTGGCACGTCATCCATTGGCAGGTCCAGCATCTGAGCGCCACACGGGCGCGCGCGGTCCTCGTCGGCAACACGGCGGGAATGCGTCCTGAGCGGTGCTGCCCGGAGTGCGGGGCGATACTCAGCGCAGCGAGACAGGCGATGACGGCTCCCGCACTCCGGACGTCACGCGGCTCGGCGTCGCCGGCTTCATTTAGGCCTGCGCAGAGTCGCAACCCTGCCGTGACCGTCCAGTAGTTTTACGCCGTTCCCAGACTCCTGCCAGTTCGGTCGTGAAGTAGCTTGACGGGTCGGACGGCGGGGGGGGCGAGGGCGCCGATCCGGGCATCATCTCTGCTCGGTGGTTGACGCCGAGTGGAGTGCGAAAAGGCTTATGTGATTCGGGGCGCACGGACTTTCGGACAACGGCACCCTCCCCGTTACGCGCGCCTGTTTTGATCGCGTGACACTCGACGAAGGTCAGGCACACTGTGAACTGCGCAGCACGGGTCGCTGCTGTCGAGGTTCTGCGTCGGAGTGCACCTCACGCCCTCTGGATTCCTCGGCTCCCTTCCACGCGGACCTTCTGCGCACTCGAACCCTTGGCACTGTTGGAGCGCTCCTCGCCGTCACTGTGGCGATCAAGACGTGGGTGCGCCTGTTGCCGGGGGCTGCGGTGCAGGCGGTCCTCAACGACTACGTCCCCGGGCTGGCGCTAGGCGGGTTCGTGCCTGTCGGCTCACCGCAATAGGCCCTCCGCATCGCGCCGTACCACGGCTATCACGAGAGTACCGATCAGGCCCCGGGCGGGCTGCATGACTTGGGCGTCGAGGTGAACGAATACGTGGACGACGGTCGGCCGCAGGTGAGCCGGTTCGCGCGCATCGCTGCCGCTCTGCTGCGCAGTCCGGACGCGCGGCGGACGGCGTTGCTCGAGGCCGAAGTCACACGGCGGCTTGGCCCCCCGGCGCTCAGGTGCTACGTGGGCGGGCGGACCAGGTGGCGCTCCGCATTTTGGCCGGGGTGGAATGGTCGGGGAGTTTAGCTGCACCTGGCACGTGGGCCCGCGCCTGGAGTGCTCGCTGAGCCCGTTGACCCAGTGGCCGGGGGCTTCGGGGCCATGCGGCCGACGATCACGCACATACAGGCTGAGCCGTGCTGACAAGCGGCCCGCTGCCTCTTCGAGCGAGCCGGCGCACACGGATCGCCGGCGCTAAAATCCGAAAGCCTACCGGCGTTCCGTCGGCGGTCGATATCGCGTGCAGATTTCGCACGCACTGACGCCGCTGGAGACTGCGAGCGCGACCACTGGGAGGACATGATTCCGGCTCATTGGGGCGACGATGGTCGACTGCGGAACCGTGCGGCAGACCCGCTCAGTGTGCGGTCTGGTTTGCCGATGCGTCAAGGCGAGAAGTCAGTCTATCACTTGGCGCAATGCGAAGCGAAAGCGATTCTCGACCTAGTCAGTTTCGTCAGTTCATCGGCTGCAACCAACGCAGTAACGGAACAGGGCCTTTTCTTATCCGACACTCGATCCGATCGTGCGTGGGCGATTTCATGCGCAGAGTTTATAAAGTTGACACCATACGTTTAGCGCGTGATCAGAGCGAAGTCGCTTTTGAAGCGTTTAGCGATCCACGCGTCCATTATTTGCGAAACGACAGCCGACTGAGCTGGTGAGCTTGCTCGCAGAAACTTGGAAAGACACGCGGGCCAAAACAGGGAAGCTGTTTTTCTCGGCGAAGCTGGCGGCCGCCACTGCAGATCGGAGCTTAAGTTCCTGCTCAGACTCTGCGCTCAATCCTCTCGGCCACGCTTCGCAGGGCGACTGCTGCATTACTTATAACCCAAGAGACGACTGGCCGGCTCGCTCGCTTCGGGATGCTTGTGCAACAGCGAGTGCTGGCTTATTTTTCGAGGTTGTCGCGTATGCGGACCATCGACAGATTTTTATGGCTGCTCCCTTCATCAATGAAGGGGTAGGTCTCCTGCCGGAACTTCGACCGAGAACCACTCGTGCCCCTCCCGCGCTCGTCTGCGCTTCAGTGGCTTAAGCAACAGATGCCAGCTGGAATGAAGCAGTTTGCAAAAATATTGCTTCGACCGTCGCACGTCGTGGTCTTGCCTTATCCGCCAAGTTATGCGGAAGATGGGATGGCGACGATTCACAATTGTGATTTTATTCGTGAGCCTGACTTCATGCGAGCGTACGCGCTTGGTGAAGCGACCGGATCGTGGGCCGGTATTCGATGGCGTGCCCACATCTATTCTTGGCTCGCCTTGCAGTGTTTCCGGCTTGAAGGCGACTTTGTGGAATGCGGGGTAAATCGTGGTGGCTACGCAAGGATGGTGTTTGACTACCTGCCTTTCGCCGCGAGCTCCAAGAAATTTTATCTTATGGATACGTTTAACGGGTTCGACGCTAACCTGCTGACGCGCGATGAACATGCGCTTGGCATTCCGAGTGCGTATGAATACACCGACTGCTTTGCGGACGTTGCCCGGACATTCTCGGCGTTTCCGAATGCGATCCTCGTCCGGGGGAGCATCCCTTCAACCCTCCCTGAGGTGCGCGCCGAAACGGTGGCTTTTCTGTCGATCGACATGAATTGCGTTGAGCCGGAGATCGCTGCCGCAGAGTACTTCTGGGACAAGATGCCCACCGGCGCCGTGATGCTGCTTGATGACTATGGCCACCCGCGTCACGTGAACCAAAAGCGAGCGTTTGATGGATTTGCGGCGTCCAAGCGGGTGAAGATTCTGCACCTGCCTACGGAGCAGGGACTAATCCTGAAGCCATAATGCCGCCGACCTTTTCCTAGCAGCACTCATGTTTTTACGCATCATCAGACGAATTCAAGAGTGGTCGCTCAAGCGATCCATCACTGCGGCTTCCGGTGCAAGGCTCACGTCCGGGTGCAATATTGAAAACAATCAGCGTCGGCGAAGTGCCATCAAAGTTGGTGCCGGCTCCGTAATCGCCGGAGAGTTGCTTGTTTTCGCTGATCGTGGACAGATCGTGATCGGTGACGACGTGTTCATCGGTCAGGATTCTCGCGTCTGGTCCGGCATGAATGTGACGATCGGGAGCCGAGTGCTGATTTCGCATGGTGTGAACATCATGGATTCAGCGTTTCACGATTTAAGCGCCACGAAACGGCATGCCCAGTTTCAGAATATCTTCCGCAACCGACGCAACACCGTCGACGACATTGAATGTCGTGAGGTTGTGATTGAGGATGACGTCTGGATTGGCTTTCATGCGGCCGTACTGAAGGGCGTCCGGATCGGCCGTGGCGCCGTAGTCGCCGCCGGTGCCATCGTAACGAAGGACGTCAGCCCGTACACGATCGTTGGCGGCGTTCCCGCTACGCTCATGGGGCAAGCCACGGAATGAGCTCAACATGAATTTCACGCTGCGAATGGCCGAGAAGTTCTGGCGGTTCTATCGACTACCGCATCGCCTCGACGCTATCCAGGAATCGTTGGGCCGGATTGAGTCGCGACTGAACCAGTCGGTGGCAACGCCCGCCCTGAGTCGGCCCCAAGATTATGAATTTAAGGTTTATTCTCAGTGGGGAGAGGATGGAATCATTGACCACATCCTCCGATCGATTCAGGTAGAGACAAAAGTCTTCGTCGAATTCGGGGTCGAGAGTTACATTGAAGCGAATACGCTCTTCCTGCTCAAGCATCGCCAGTGGTCTGGGCTGGTGATTGACGGCTCGTCTGAGAACATTGACTCGATTCGGAGCGGACACGTCTTGTGGCGTTACGACTTGATCGCCGAGTGCTCGTTTATCACGCGGGAGAATATTAATGAGATCATCTCGCGCAATCACGTTCGCGGTGACATTGGGTTGCTCTCTGTCGACATCGACGGCAATGACTATTGGGTGTGGCAGGCCATCGACTGCATCGAGCCACGAGTCGTGATCTGCGAGTACAATAGTCTCTTCGGACCGACCGCACCGGTCAGCACGCCATACGCCGCCGACTTTTACCGCACCGCCGCGGATTCTTCCAATTTGTATTATGGCGCTTCGATCGCGGCGTTAACACATTTGGCCCACGCTCGCGGTTACAGTCTGGTGGCTGGAAACAGCGCGGGAAACAACGCCTTCTTCGTCCGGAATGACTGCCTCGGCACGCTGGTGCCCCAGCGACCTGAGGATGCGTACGTGCAGGCGGGCTTCCGGGAGTCCCGCACGAAGGACGGTCGGGTTGACCTGCTGACTTTCAAAGAAAGACAGACTGCCATCGCTGCGCTCCCAGTCGTTCATGTGATCAGCGGCGTGCAGGGGCCGTTGCGAGAGTTCCTGGAATGACGACCCCCGTTGTCGTGCTCGGTGGAGCTGGCTTCATCGGTCGCCATGTTTGCCGGAGGCTGGCCGCAAAGGGCGAAATCGTTTATGCGCTCGGGCATGGTGAGTGGCCGGAGTCGGAGTGGCGCTCCTGGGGCGTGACGCGCTGGCAGGCGGACGATATTGCGTTGGCGTCGATCGCCACGCTAATCGGTGATGAGTCTCCGAAAGCATTGATTCATTGTGGCGGCACTGGGTCGGTGGCACGTGCATACGCCAACCCTTACCTCGACTTCGAGCGCGCCGTTGCGAGCACGGCCGTCATTGCCGAGTTCGCGCGTCACCGCGCACTTGGCAACTGTCGGGTTGTCCTGGTATCGAGCGCGGCCGTACATGGCGATCAGGGAGATGTCGACTTGAGTGAGAATTCCGGGCATTCGCCGATATCGCCGTACGGCTTCCACAAGGCCGCCGCCGAAAACATCTGCTACATGTACTCGCGCTTCTACGGCGTTACCGCGAGCATTGTGCGCCTATTCTCCGTCTACGGGGAGGGGCTGCGCAAGCAGCTGTTATGGGATGCGATGGATAAGTTCACGTCGGGCCGGAATCAGTTCTTTGGAACAGGACATGAGTTGCGTGACTGGGTTCATGTGGACGACGCCGCCGAATTGCTTGCACGGGCCGCATTGTCTTCGCAGGCTTCGATGGAGATTTACAATGGCTGCAACGAGCAGGCCACAACGCGGGAGGTGCTGACCATGCTGGCTACGCTCGCGGGAGGCACCGAGCCGATCTTCAATGGAGAGACCCACTTTGGAAACCCAAGACGCTTGACGGCGACCGGTTCTCATGCGAGGACGCAGCTGAAGTGGGCGCCGACGATCTCGCTTCGAGAAGGATTATCGCGCTACGCGCACTGGTTTTTGAGCGCGCGCGGTCGATGAAGCTTCGCGTCGCGATCAACTACAACTTTCACGACAGAAGCTGGTACGGTGGCCGCAACTATTTCGCCAGTCTCTTCGAGGCAGTTGCGGCCTGTGAGCCCCACGAGTTCTCCTTCGTGCTCATCGTCGGGCACAAGACCGAGACGACGTTGCCGGATCAGTTTCCCGAGATCGACGTCGTCCGAACGCGCCTGCTGGATCGCATGACTGCGCCGTGGCTATTTCGTCAGGGTAACCTGCGAATGCTCAACCGCGACTGGCTGATGGCCGACTTTCTGCGTCGGCAGCGTATCGATATCCTCTCCCACAGCATGCCGCTTGGCCCAGTGCGCGGGCTGAAGACGATGCCGTGGCTCTATGACTTTCAGTTTCTGCACCTTCCGGAGCTGTGGAATCCACGGCACATCCGGTGGGCCAAGCAGTGGTATGCTGCGGCATGCCACTGCAGCGACGCGGTTGTGCTGAGTAGCGAAAGCGCGCTGGCTGACATGCGCACGATCGCCGGCGACGGCCGAGCGGCAGCGCACGTTCTAAGGTTTGTCTCGAACTCCGTGGATTTCGCGCGACTTCCGTCCCATCATGCGCTATGTGAACGGTATCGCATACCACACCGATACTTCTACCTGCCGAATCAGTTCTGGGAGAACAAGAATCACCGACTGGCAATTGATGCCCTCTCGTTGCTGAAAAATGCAGGCATCGATGCGACAATCGTATGCACTGGTCGGACGGCGGATGGTCGTCAGCCAGAGTACTTCAACCGTCTCATGGCGTACTGCCGGGCAGCAGGCGTCGAAGAGCATTTTAAGGTCCTCGCTATCATACCGTACATTGATAGCCAAGGTCTGATGCTGCATGCGCATGCGGTAATCAACCCGTCTCGCTTTGAGGGTTGGAGCACGACCGTCGAAGAGGCCAAGACGCTACATAAGGCGCTGTTCCTGTCGGATATCGAGGTGCACAGAGAGCAAGCGCCTCGACAGGGGGAATTTTTTCAGGTCGATGATCCAGCCGCTCTAGCCGCGCTGATGGCCGATTCTTTGCGACGCCCAGCCGAGACCGTCGTGCCAGCTTCGGTTACCGCCGATCATGCAGCCCGACTCCGCCTGTTCGGCGAGTCGTATCTCGCTATCCTGCGGAGTCTATAGTTGGGAGCGACGTTCTTTGGAAGGTGACAGAGATGACTAATGAGAACCGCCGCTATGACTGGTCGTACTGCGCAGCCGCGTGGCTATTTTTCACCTGTGTGAAGAGGCCTGTTTGACGGCTCGTTTCGTCATCTGGATAAATTTGTTGTGCCCGATTACGAAGAGTAGGACGAGCCCGAGAAGCCCAATTGGCAGGAAAGACCCGAAAGCCGGCGCGAAGAGTAATAAGCTCGCTATAATCGCTCGTCCAGTCATCGGGCCCTGCTGTAGGAAGGCACCATTCATGAGCGTGTACCGAAGCCCTGCGAAGTAAAGGATGGGCTTCAAGTTGAGAACTGCAAAGAATACGACTCCTAAGACACCGAAGTCGGCAAACTGCGGAACACCTCCTTCAAACGCGGGCGTGTTTCCCGACTCGGCGCCACCAGGGAAATAGATCTCTACAATGTGTAAAATGCCGTAAACGTATGGCTTCTCGGGGAAGAGCATTCGCGGTGCGTACTCCCAGAATGACGTCAGGAAGACCTTGCCCTCGAGAAGGCCGATGCCTCCCCGAAAATAGTCGGCGTAATACATCGCGGCGTTAGGATAATACTCGAAGTACTCGGCAATACTCGTTAGTTCGACCACATCAAGCTGCGAAAAGAAATTGACCAATAGCAAGAGGAAAGCGACGGGCAACGCAATGAGCAAGACACGACCAACCCTCACTTTTCGCTGGCGCAGGATGATGATCAAGTAGAAAATGAAAAAATCGAGTACAAAACCTTTCGAGCCGAGGATGTAGATGGCCGCGATGAAGGCCACGCTGCGCAGCGTGAAACGCCAGCTACTTGTACTCGACACCCCTTGAAAAAAATACGAAATCGAAAGGAAATTGAGAGCCGCAGTGTAGTACAATCCGTTGCCGTCGCGCTTCGTGATGTACGAAATGCGGATATTCATCAGCCAATCCGCGATTCCGCCTGTCTTCATGGCCAGTATGATGAAGGCGGCGACGTAGAGCAAGAAGAACGCTCGAGAGAACCACCGCAAATCGATCTGCTGGTACCGCCCGAATCGTGGAAGCCAGCGCGGCATTTCGCGCACGACTTGCAGCTTCGATGCGAAGACGACCAATGTAAGGGCGATGCCCTGTTGCACGTTGGTCATCAACACAGCAAACTGGTACGACGGATCCATCAGGCCGTCGCCGCGAAACACCTGTCCCACAAACAAACGAAACAGGTTGACGGGCAGCACGGAGATGACCACTAGACTCACCGGGTTCAGCCATTCCAGGTGGAGAAGCCGACGGCTCCACCATATTGGAGCCACGATGAGAATGATGGCGAAGGCGAGATTGAGGCAGAAGATCAATTCCACGGTGATCCCTTACTCTTGCGCACAACTCCGGGCGGCGTCGTCTCTGAATTCCCAAACAACTCGCTCGTGACCGTTCCGATAGCTTGAGCTCGTCGGCTCGGGTGGCAGCAAGCATTCATCGCGGCCCCAAGATCGCAGCCATCACGCGCTCAGGCGTGAGAGCCAACATGCAGCGCGGTACATCATAGATGCACCGTCGACAGCGATCCGGCGCATCGGGACTATGGATCGCACTGCAAGGCAAGAGTTCTTGCAGAACGATGGCCCGGCGCCCTCGAAGCTTGAATTGCTCCCCGTTCGTTGGCCCATACAGACCGACGGTGGGGAGCCCGAGCGCTGCCGCAAGGTGCATCGCACCGGTATCGGCGCCGACGGCGACGGTACACTCGGCGAGGACCGCAGCGAGCTCCTCCACGGTCGTTCTCCCCGCCAAGGAGGGAATCGGTCGGCCCAGTTCTCTGGAGAGCATCTCCGCGAGTGGCGCATCGGCGCGGCTCCCGAGCATGACAGGCGCGTAGCCAGCGTCCGTCAGCCGGCGCCAGGTTCCTGCCACTAGTTCGATCGGCCATGCCTTCAGCGGGTAATTGCCGGCGGACGGCAAAATCGCAGCAATGCGTGTCCCTCGCGTCTCGATGCCAACGGAGGCGAGCAGGAGGGCACCGCTCAGCCCAGAGTGCGCGGACAACTTTGGCTCGAGGCGTCCCTCGAGCGGTGACCCCGCAGCGCGCACAAGAAGCGCCAGGTCATCGAGCTCATGCTGCGAACCAGTGCGCAAGACGCGATCGGTCAGCGCGTGATCCATCCCGCGATTGACGAGCTGGCGTCGTGCCGTCGTGGACTCGCTGAAGCCGACTCGACGGGCTGATCCAGCTACGAGTGCCACAAGAATGGCCCATGACGGGTCATCAGCGGATCTCGGAATGATGGCACACTCGACAGCCGTCAGGGCACGAATTCTCCGCCCCATCCTAACGGCATCGATCGGTGCCAAGAGTCTTCGCCATCGCTTGGATCGTGACGGCATTGCGAGTACGCGTATACCCGGCACAAGTGAGTACACGGAAGCCCAGAGCTTTGGGGCGACGACTAAGACCGAGGACGGGTCGCTGCCAGCCCACGCGGAAACCAGGGATGTCGTCATGACGGCGTCACCGAACTCATCGAGTCGCACGAGAAGTTTGACGCGCGTACCGTGTTTCAAGCCAACAGGGCGCAGAAATGTCATCGCCAGCGCGACAACCGTGCGGTGGAGCCAGCCGAATGCGATGAGATGCAGCCTTGCCATAAGTGAAAGGTATAGTGGCCGGATGCTGGAGAGACGGAGCGTCGCGCACTGATAGCTGCGACCAGCACGTGTAAGACCGTACCAATCAACGCGTCGGTAAGATCGGATGGCTCAAGTGGCGCATCGGGCTAACCTCGTGTGACGTACCACGCAGCCGTCGCCCTGAGTCCGTCCGACCGGTCGTACGGCGGCGTGCCGACGACTCGCCAGAGGGGACCGGACTCCAGCTCGAGGGACGACTCCAAGCGCCAGAGCGCGTCGGGTCCGAGAGGGAAGCGCGCTCCAAGCGCGCGATCCCCGCTCCGCGCGACGGCGCGAAGCAAGGGCACTGGGCACGGGAACACTCTGGATGGGCGACCGAGGGCCGTGGCAATTTCGCGAACCAATGCGGGCGTCGACACCGATTCCGCGTCGGCGGCGAGCAACACGGTGCCAGACGGCAGCGGTAGCGAGAGCAGCCTACGGACCGCCTCGACCAGGTTCCCGACGTAAAGAATGCTCCTCCTGTTCACGATCGAGCCGAGGGGCAGAGGAACTCCTTGTGCCACCACGTCGAACAGGCGCAATGGATTCCCCTTCATGCCCGGCCCGTACGCCATCGGGAGCCGAAGAACCATCGTCGTGATCGCCGAGCCATCACGGACGGCCTGTTCGGCTTCCAGACGACTCACACCATACGGCGTGCTCGGCGCGGTTCGGGTCTCGGCGCTCACCACCCCGCTGACTTGGTCTCCGTACACGGAGACCGAACTCAGAAGCATGAAACGCTGCACGCCAACTTCGCGCGCAGCGTCCAGCAGCACTTGCGTTGCCGTCACGTTCGCATCGCGGAAAGCGGCGAGGGGATCAGCCTGCGTCTCACGCAACACGTGCGCGCGCCCCGCAGCGTGAATCACCACATCGACGCCGAGGAGGGCCGCTCGCGCAGCGTGCGCATCCGCTGGATCGAACGGGCGCACCCACTCGATCGAATCATCAGTCTGCGGCCCACGGCTCGCACCGACGGCACCTTCGGCTCGCAGCGCCCGCGCCAGATGCCCGCCCAGGAACCCGCTTGCGCCCGTCACGAGCACGCGCACGCGGATCAGGCTCCTTGCATTTCAAGTTCGTTCATCAACCTCGTGTACGCCTCGATCACAGGAAGCTTCGAGTACCGGCTGACCGCGGCGTCTCGCGCGCGCGCGCCCATCGCAACGAGATCTTCCTTAGGATGGCCCGCGGCCGTCTCGATGGCTGCCGCGAGACCGTCCACGTCGTTTGGCGCCACGACCCAGCCGATACGCTCTTCGAGCACCACGTACGCGAGCTCTGAGTGAGACTCCGCCACCGCAAGGATCGGCTTACCAGCGGCCATGACGTTGTACATCCGACTCGGGACGGAAACCCCGGCCATCCCTTCCTGAAAGGCGATGACGACGATGTCCGCAGCGTTCGCGTGCATGGACAGCTCCTCCTGACTGCACCCTGGCAACACGGTCACGTGCGACAGGCGTTCCTCAGCCACCATCTCTTCGAGCGCCGCCTTCCGCGCGCCCCACCCGATGAAGAGAAAATGAAGTCCCGCGACGTTCCGCATCCGGAGCGCGGCTTCCGCAAGTGTGTCAACACCATGTGTGCGTCCCATGTTGCCCATATACTGCACCACGAACTTGTCTGACGCACCTATCCTCGCGAGCACCGTGTTGCCGGCTCTGGGCAGCGGCGAGACGCTGTCGATGTCGCCCCAGTTTGGGATGCGCACCATCCGGTCCGTGCGATCGCCGAGTTTCGCGCTTACGAGGGCGGCCATGTCGCGTCCGAGGACGACGATCCGCTCCATTCTGCGATAGAGCATCCGCGTTGCTCCCCCGACAAGCCGAACCAGCGGTGATGAGGGCGTGGACATCCCAGCGGCGATGAGAACTTCCGGATACACATCTTCGATCCGGAGCACGACGCGCGCACCACGAAGGCGCGCGGCAGGAAAGACGACGAAGGGCAGGGAGGGCGGGTTTGTGACGACAAGAACGACGTCGCCACGGCGCACACGGCGGAACACCAGCCATGCGATGGAGAGCGAAATGGTGATCAGGTTCACCACGCGCAGCGCGAGCCGATCCTTGTCGAATCGCGTGCCCACACAGCGTTCGATGTGCACACCGTTGTGCACTTCCGTCACGGGCGCGAGCGTGCCGCGCGCCGAATACGTCGGCTGACTACACAGCACCCTGACCTCGCGGGAAGCCGCCAATCCTTCGGCGACGCCCGTCAGAAAATAGCCCGTCGAGGTGAGCTCCGGGTGGTACAGTTCGGAGACGACCCAGAGGCGCATGGCGCGAGACTCACGCAAAGCAATCGCGGACGTAGTCAGCGAGCCTTCGTGTGACAGCTGCCGTGGTCCCAGCGGTGGGTGAGCGCCACGCCGTTTGGGAGGTGCGTGCACGGCGCCCGGCCAAGCGCGGGCTCAATCATGGGTTTCCCGAATTCCGCCAAGCCGCCACCCAGTGTTCCTTTTCTTGTTTGGACTGTGGCCTACAGAATCAGATCAACTTAGAAAGGGGAGGGAGTGGGTCAAGGTGTCCTCGACCAGCGAAGTGTTTCTCGTGGGATGGTTGGTCGACGCTTACGTGGAGCGTCGCCGGACGGGCGATGGCTGCGGGCGCCGCGCGCGGAACCAGGCCCGACTTGACTTTTCCTTCAACGGTGAGCGATCCGCGAGCAATACGTGAGGAATCTACGGACGCAGCATTCGGTCAAGTTGGTCTTCGGCGGAGCGACCACGTCGGCTATAATGAGTCTTTCGAAGGTCTGCCCGAAGTTCAGCTGATCCGTAACGATTCAGGCAAGGATCAACACAGCTCGGCGACTCGGTAACCGAGACGTTTCCGTCGCCGGTCTTGATGATGCTACAGCGCGACTTCGCGCTTGCATAACGCGGGGCGTTCACCCACTGAAGCTGAGGATACGATATTGGACCACATGAATCGCCCGCGCGTCTACGTCGCCGGACACCGCGGCCTGGTCGGCTCGGCACTTGTCCGGCGCCTCGAGCGCGAGTCGGTCGAAGTCCTGACGAAGCCGAGGCAGGAGCTCGACCTGGAGAATCCGATAGCAGTACTTCGATTCTTTGCGCGTGAACGTCCCGACCAGGTGTATCTCGCAGCAGCGAAGGTCGGCGGCATTCTGGCCAACGCGCAGTACCCTGCGGATTTCATCCGAAACAATTTGCTCGTCACACTGAATGTTCTGGAGGCTGCGCGCGAATCAGGCGTAAAAAAACTGGTGTTCCTTGGTTCGAGCTGTATCTATCCGAAGCTGGCTACTCAGCCGATTTCAGAAGACGCGCTGTTGACGGGGCCACTCGAACCGACGAATGAGCCGTACGCTGTTGCAAAGATTGCTGGAATTCACCTTTGTCGCAGCTACAATCGGCAGTACGGAACGAACTTCGTCAGTGTGATGCCGACGAACCTTTACGGGCCGGGCGACAATTTTGATTTGAATACGAGTCACGTGCTTCCGGCAATGATTCGAAAGTTCCATGAAGCAAAGCTGTCCGGCGCCAATTCTGTCACCATCTGGGGGACGGGGACGCCTCGCCGGGAATTTCTGCACGTCGATGATCTTGCCGACGCATGCGTTCATGTCATGGCACATCACGACGGCAACGAGCTCGTGAACATCGGATGCGGAGAAGACATCGCCATCGCCGATCTAGCTCGATTGGTTGCTGACGTCGTCGGATTCTCGGGTTCGCTCGAGTTCGATACGTCCAAGCCTGACGGCACGCCCCGAAAGCTGCTCGACGTCTCTCGGCTCTCGAAGCAGGGATGGCGGGCAAGTATTCCGCTCATGGAGGGAGTCAGGAAGACCTATCGCTGGTTCAGTGAAACCGCGCCGCAGGATAAGAGCTGACTCGAGGCCAGGCGGAGCAAGAACGACTACCTGCGTTTCGTGACAGATGTCTCGCTCCCGACCATCCACCTGTCGGCGGCGACCCACGCAAGCAGGCATGGCGCGAGCAAGCCTCCTAGCAGCAACACACCCCCTGCAGGGAAGCGAGCCGCGACCAACGCACAGCCGAGGCTGCTGGCGCCGAAACCAAGCGCTACCCGAGCATGGCCATACCCGCCGTTGGCCAGGCGCTGGTACAGATGTGTGCGGTGGGCATCGCTAAGCCGTTCCCTACGCCACATCCGCGCGATGATCGTCAAGCTGGCATCAAGAAACAGGGGCACCAACGGCGCAAATGCGGCCACCAGATCGCGCCGACCTTCGCGCATCAGGAGAGCCCCAAGTAAGACGATGGTCACACCAAGGGCGCCAGATCCGACATCGCCCATGAAGATCTTCGCGGGGCTCCAATTCCAGAGAAGAAAACCGAGGCTTGCCCCTGCCAGTGCAAACCCGGCTGCCTGCGTGGAACCGTCCGGTTCGCCGACGAGCGCCACGTAACTGCCGAAGACGAGCGCCTGTAGGCCGATGATGCCGTCAATGCCATCCATGAAGTTGACGACATTGATCGATGCAACGGTCCAGAAGACCCACCACACAGGTCCGAACCACACCGGAAGGCCCAGTACCGGAAGCGCAAACCCGAGCGGAAGCAGAAGCGCGCCAGCGATCAGGTGTACCACGACCCGGGCACGCACAGACGCGCCTCCATGATCATCGACCCACCCGATCGCCGCGACCACGAGCACCCCGAAAAGCGCGCAGACTACGGCTGGCCTGATCGCGGCTCCGGTCGCCAGCACAAGCGCGATCAGGAAAGCGACGATGAGCCCTAGCCCTCCGCCTCGCGGCGTTGCCACCGAGTGAGAACTCCGCGCGTTCGGTTGATCAAGGAGTCCTCGGCGCAAAGCGTGCTTCCGAACGAGCAGCACGAGCAGCGCCGACAAACTTGTTGCCAACACGAACACTCGACTCATGGCACAACCTCCACTTCCTTCAACGTCACAGAAGAAGTCATTGCAACTACCTGGCCGAGTGATGCCTGCGTGAGCTGAATTATCCCCGCGTCGGTGAGGTGCGGAGGCGGGTCAATTGCGGAGACGAGGGACGGAAAAAACGCGACAGGTAACATCGTCACACGCTTTTTCGTGAACGAGAAACGGTGCGGATTGACCAGAGAGTCCATGCAGCAGTTCCGTCGAGTCCGACCGCGACTGCGTCGCTGCATGCAGGGTGTCAGAACACCGAGATCCCGGTGCGCACGTAGAAGTTTGTACGACTGTCTGCGAGCTGCCAGCGACCAGCATATGCTACCCCCGCGTCCAGACTCAGCGCAGAGGTGCCTCGGTACCGTGTCATTCCGTAGCTGCCGTCTATGATCCAGTCGTGAAAGTCGGCGATCGGGCGCTCGACATTGAAGAACAAGCCCTGCGAATCCGTCGACCCCCGTGCACGTGAGCGCCAGCGGCGCAAATTCATTCGTGTCGCCCCCTTCGGCGTGAAGCGCTCCCACGTCACGCTCTGACCAGTCATTGCCCCAACACCGACGGGTGAGCCAAGAAGCTGGCCGCGCTGAGTGTGGCCTTGCAACAGGCTGCCGTGTATGTAGAGAAAGCCAATCGGACGCACCTGCGCGATCGGCGGGACATCACCATTGAAGTACTCGAAGGTCAGGAGGCCGAGTTCCGAGCCGCTACGCTTCGTAGCCGCACGAAATGATGCCACGACCGCGCCGTTGCTCTCCGGTTCTGCGGCGAGATCGCGCGCGTCCCACGAGTGATCCTCACGGAAGTATTCGAAACTGACTTCAGCGCCGCGCCCTGGAAAACTCCACCTCACGAAGGCCGACGCCAGTTGATTGTCAAAGTCACCATTCAGATCCCCAACGGGTCCGGTGCGTCCGTCAAAACTGTTCTTGAATATCCCCTCGAACGGCTTCGACCACGCGTCCCATCGCTGCGCCGGTTCTCGGTATGGCGAGTGATAAAAACGGGTTCCACCCATTTCGAGTGTCGGAAGAAAGGCGGGCATGTAGCTCACCGTCATGCCGACCGCGATGCGCTTTGTGCCTGACTGCCGACCGCCGACAAATTCTTCACCACCTGTCACGGGCGAGTACTGACTCTGGTCGAGCACTCCAAGTACGTATCGCCCATTGAATCGCCCGATGCGTGGCACTCGAATACCACGACCCGTGGTCCCGAGAAACAGGTGCGGAAACCCGCCGGCATTCGGTCCGAGGACTGCCGGAAAAGACTCCCCCGGTCCCCAGCCCTGACTGGCCGTCGAGAGGCCCGTCACCATGCCGAGTCCACGGAGGCTGATCGAGCTCTCACCTGCATCAATCCGATGATACGCGCGATCGCCAAAG
>JBBQXC010000095.1:0-18464 GCA_038210005.1 Gemmatimonadales bacterium | reverse complement strand
ATTGCCGAAGCACACCTGCTCATGGACGAAGTGAAGCCGGCGTGCACCGCCCTTCGCGCCGCCCGCGGACTTGCCCAGTCGATGTCCCAAGCGCGCGTGGTCAGCGACTACACCACGCAGCTGAGCTGCGGGCAGTAGCCGGCGACCCCGCGGGTGACGATTTCTTCGTCACCCGCTATTTCGTCATCCGCTATTTCGTCACCCGCGCGACGCAGCTCATGCGTCCCATCCATCCGCGCGTCAGCACCGATGCGGCTTCACGCTGCTGCGCGTCGAAGCGCAGCCGTACCGGTTCGGCGTCCTTGAGACCAGCCGCATTCCACGTCACCAGCGATCCCTGGAAAGCATCCCCGCTGGCGACCATCCGAAAGATCGCCCACTCGCCAGCGGTGAGCTTCACGCGAAGCTCCTTGTTCTTCTTGAACCGCGCCAGCAGTTCGGCCTGACGTCCCGACGTGGCCGGCCAATCGACCACGTTCTTGAACGACTGCTTGTCGAGTCGGGCTTCGAGACCGTTGTACTTGAGGATCACCAGCGGCGTCGTCTCCGTGATCACGCCACTCACGTTCCACGTCACATGCGGATTCGCCGCGTCCTCGGCGAACAGCGCGTCGGACACTTCGGCGGCCTTGTTGAAGAAGCCGACGAAGCTCTCCGAGAGCTCCACACCACCCACCGGCTTCGCCACGTACTTCGTGCCCGACTTCGTGAGGTACTTGGCCAGTCGATCGGCGTAGAACGTCCACAACTCGCCGGTATCGGGCGTCAGGATCGCCTTCACGTCGGCGATCGTGGCATCGGCGGTCGCGTCGGCGTTGAACGGGAATTTCGACGTGAGGGCGGCATCGACCTTCGAGCACAACGCCACGCCACGCTCGTTGAGCGCCGCGATCTCCGCCGTGCCGGCGCCACCGCCACCGCCACCCGGCGCCGGCGCCGCCGCCACCACGCGCCTCGCGGGCGGGCGGGCCGATGCCACCGTCCTGAGCACCCCTTCGGCACCCACGATCGGCGCTAGCAGCAGCTGTTCCACCGCGCTCGCCATCGGCGACGCCTCGGCACGGACATCGAAACCCTGCGACACACGCTTGGCCGCCACGCGCGCTTTCGTCACGTCACCACCAGCCAGCTGCGCCGCCTGCACCAGCACCAGCGTGGAGGCCGTATCGGTGGCGGGCGGCAGATTGCCGACCTGCGTCAACGTGCCCTGCAAGCCGAGCAAGCCATCCATGTACGGCTGGTTCTTCTCCGACACGTACTTGTCGACGATCGCCGGCGGCGTCACCGCGTGTACCGGCTGAAACGCGGCACGCGTGCTCGAATCGGTGTCGGTGTTCACGGCGACCGTACGCAGCACCTGCAGGAGCGGCGAGGACATCCCGGCAATTACATCGAGCTTCGCGGCGGCGTCCTTCACGCTCGACGCGCGCGCCACGTTCGTGCTCTGCACAACCTGACGCCACGCGCGCACGTAGTCATCATGATAGCGCGTGCGAATGGCACCGATGATCGCGTCACGATCGACCGACTTCGCCGCGGTCGCATCACCGACGACCCACGTTTCACCCTGAAAATAACGGTCGGAATTCCGGAAGGCATCCACCATGAACTTCGCGCCTTTGGCACTGAATGCGCCGGCGACTTCCGGCGGTGCCGTCACGGTGCCGGGCGACTGCGGCACCTTCACCGGTGGCACCGCCTTGTTGGCTTCCGACAGCATGTTGGCATAGATCTGATCTCCGCCCGTGAAGCGCGACAGAAACTCTCGCGCCTGCATCACGAGTGACGCATCGGCGGCTTTCGGCCACGGATTGTACGTGGGCAGTTCGCTCGCATAGAACTCGAACTGACGCCGTGCGAGCCCCGTGACATCGGCGTCGGTCGTGACGCCGCGCTGCCAGCTCGTGAGCAGCACCGGCGCGAGAAACGCCGACGTGCTCTTGTCGGGCGACGACGTGGTGATGAGATAGCCCTTCAGTCGTGCGTACGTCGTGCCGTAGTCATCCGTCGGCGATGGTGCATCCGGCAACGCCTTCAGCGAATCGATCAGCGCACCCTGTCCGTCGGCGAAAAGTTGCTTGCGGAATCCATCGTACCACACCGGGCGAGCCGCTTCGTACACCGTGGGACCACTCCACAAGGCGAAACGCAAACGCAACGGCGGACCATCCTGGATGTGTCCACGCAGCGTATCGAGCTGCGCGCGCAGGGCATCGAGCCGGCGCAGCGCGTCCGGCGACGGCAGCGTGACTGTGCCCGGCGCTGACTGCACCACCGGCAGCGCCGACACCGCACGGGCGGCGTCCGCCACCCGATTGCCGATAGCCCGATTGCCGAGCCACGACGCCGTCACACCCGTGAGCAACAGCAGCGTAGCCGCCGTGGCCGCGCCCAGCATCACACGTCGCGTGCGCTGCACACCGACGCCACCACGTGCCACCGACGCGGCGCTCGTGTCGGCGAGCACCACGTCGCGCAGGAACCGATCGAGGAACACCCACTCAGGCACTTTGCGCGTGGTCGGTGTCGCGACGGCCAGCGGTGAGGCCGCCGCCACCGCCGGCTGACGGAAGATGCCGGTGGCATCGGTGGCCAACGGTGCGGCCGCCGCGCCCGCGCGCGGTGCCGCCGGCGCGACATCGGTGACCACGACTGGACGCGCGCCCGTGAAGTAGAAGCCGCGCAGCTGCGGACTCGAGCCGATCTGCGTGGGACGACACACTTCCAGCAGGAACGACATCACCGACGGTTGCAGCTTGCGCAGCTCTCGCGGCAACTCGTACGACGCATAGCGGCGATCGATCGCGCCCTCACGTCCAAGCAGTTCGGGGCGACGCGAGGCGATCACATCGATGATCTCGCGGAACGCGACATCGAGTCGTGGCGTGAGTCGCTCCGCATAGCTGCCGCTGTTCGACGCGGGATCGAAGGGCAGCGTGGCGCCGAGTGGCGCGCGCAGTTCGTCTTTCGTGAACACGCTGATCCACGGCTCGAAGTGCGGCACGCGATCCATCTTCGTGAACATCACGTACACGGGCACGGCCAGTCCTAATTCACGCGACGCTTCGGCCAGACGCTGGCGCAGCGACTGCGCCAGCTGCTCGAGCTGCTGTCCGTTACCACCGGCATAGAATAGATCACACGGGACGCACAACACGATCGAGCGCGCGGCCGCTTCACCCTGTCCCATTGCGGCGGCCACACGGGGCGCGCGCAGCGCGCGCACCACGTTCGCCCAGCGCGGCGCATCGGTGAGCAGCGTGCCACCAAGTTCGGTGATCACCGCCTGGCTGAGTGCCCACACATTGGCGGTCTTCGTGGATGCCGGAGCATCGGTCGACGCGGCCGGTGCATCACCCGCGAGCAATTCGGGATCGCCGCCGGAGCGCGCGACCATCGTGGTCTTCGCGCCGCCTTCGGGACCGAGCACGAGCACCATCGCGCGATTGAAGAACGCGCCGCGCGGTAACCGGGCCCGCGCCGCACCGATTGCGAGCAGCACATCGTCGCCGGTGTCGAGCACCGGCTCCGCGTGCTGCGGACGCAGATACCAGAGGATGGCACCGGCGAGAATCAGCCCCAGCAGCACAAGCCCCACGCGAAGTCCCCAGGTGGACAACGCATCGAGGGTGGCGGAGCGCTCGATGAGCACGATCGCGAGAATGAACACCAACAGCACGGCGGCGGCGAGCACCCACCGGACGAACGGCTTGCGAGACGCCATGAGAGGATCCGGGGTTATCGAGCGGTGGTGGCGGACGTCGACGCCACCGGCGCGAGCGCACGAAGGTCGTTCGCCGCACTGCGCAGCGTCAGCGCATAAGTGCCCCACAACACCACGAGCAGCACCACACTCGCGAGCGCGGCGATGGTGAGCCGGCGGAGCCAGGGATCCTTCGTATCGACGCGGTCGGCCGGCGGGTGCCAGTGAGGGGCCAGTTCACCCGGCGCTCCACGCAGTCGGCCCAGCCGCTCAGCCACGCGCGTCGTCGTCGCATGCAACTGCCCGTTGTCGCCGGCGCCGTACTTGCCGCGGAAGCCGAGCAGGAGACAGAGCTGATGCACCTCCAGCAGATCCCCCAGCTCGGGGGAGTCGGGGCGCGCCAGCAGCTGATCGAGATGCTGAAAGAACCATTCACCGCCCATGTGGCCGCCGAACAGTTCGTCCTGCAATGGACGGCGCGCCCAATCGGCCAGCGCTGCGGTGCGCGTATTCAGCACCGATTCATCGAGGAAGGCCACGACGGCGAAAATCGCCAATCGCGCGTCGGCGGCGGTGAACCCCGCCTGCAGCGCCTCCTGCTCGGCGCGCGTCAACAGCTGAAGGATTTGCGCGCGAAACGCCGCCGCATCGGTGACCGGCTGACGATCCGCCCGCAGACGAACCACGGCGGTGATCGATTCCTGCAACACACTCGCCAGACGACCCGGCGCCACCATGGTCGAAGCAGACACGGATGTTCCTCGAAACGATTGGGTTACGACGACGGCAACAGGATCGCGACTTCCAGATAGGCGCCCGGCAACGCATCGGGCACGTACACGCCGATCTCGCGGCTGTCGGTCAGCGAGATGGCACAGGGACCGCTCAGCGTGAGCTCGAAATACGTCAGATCGGGCTTCGGCGCGAGTCCTGCGGGCGGAGTCGGGACATGCTCCGTGGGAAGTCCGTTGAAGGCGCGACGGACCAGTTCGAGCACGAACTTGCTGGCACACGTCTTCGTGAGGCGCAGCACGCGGTCCACCAGTTCGGCGCGCCCCACATCGGCCCGCACGCCCAGGAACCAACGCGTGCCGGGCTCGAAACAGCGCGGATCGGACAGCACGGCCACGTGCATCACCTCCGAGGCCGCCGCCAGAGGCACCACGATCGCGCGGGCCGAGATCACCACGTCGAGGTGCGCGCGCAGCTGCAGTTCGAGCGCGGTGAACACTTCGGTGAGATGATCATGATCGTACGTCGGCAGCTCGCGGGGATGTCCGCCCATCGCGAACGTCGAGAGCGCGCCGGCCAGTCGTGACAGCTCGAGAAACAATCGCTCCGGATGCGCGCGTCGCGTGAGCAGCAGATGACGCAGCGGGGCGTCGGCCGATCGCACCGCGTGCAACAGCCAGCGCGTGGCGAGTTCGTTACCCACATACGCGGCTGCTCCGCCGGCGGCACCCGATGGCGCACTCGACACGGTCGCGGCCAGGGCGCTGCCCTTCGACTCGAGCAGGCTCACTGTGCGACGCGTGAGTTCGAGCAGCGCGTCGCAGGCCGAGAGTTGCAGGACCGGCGGCATGAACTCGCCATCGACCTGAAACTGTCCGCGGCCATCGCGACGAATCCGACCGATCGGCATCGACACGAATTCGTCGGTGCGTTCGTCGTCGAGCAACAGTCGCAGATTTCTGGCCGCGAAACGCACGCGCGTCGGATCCGCGCCCGTCGATTCGTCGATCACCAGCTCCTCGACGGCCCGAAAGCGCCGCGGCGTGCTGTTCGCATCGAAGGGTTCGCGCGCCTCGGCATCGTCGTCGAGATGATCCACGTTCGCGGCATCGGTGCGCCAGCGCGGCAGCGCAAGGAATACGACATGCGCATCACGCGTGGGCGAGAACCGTTCGGCGAGCGCACCGGGCGGCGGCGACGGATCGGCGTCGGGCGTGTGGAACACCGTACCGTCCGGAAGCACGCCGCGGGCATGGATCAGCGCGAGGGTGCCGTTCTGGAGGGCATCGGCATCCAGCGCGACCGCCGACAATCCGTAGGCAAACGGGAAGAGCAGGTCGAGGGTACGGGTCGACTGGTCTTCCTGATAGCGACGCTGCGCCTGAAAATGCTGCGGCGCGAGGTGCATGCCGTCTTCCCAGACGACACGGCGGGACGGCGGGGAGGTCAGTCGCATGGCATCAGGCGCATCGTGTCAGGCCGGACGGGCGAACGATCGGCAGGGCATGCACAGGCGGGAGGGTGCGTCGTGGATCTGCAGGCACTCGCCGGACCAGACCGCGACGCAACGGACGAGGCAGCGTGTGCGAAACCGCTGCATTCCACGTTGTGCATTGCGCGCGGCCGAGGGCGCGTGAACAATTGAAGAATACATCAGCGGTGCGGTTGTCGCGTCGTTCCGGCGCACCCGTGCACTCTTCCGGCACTTCCCGACCATGAGCGAAGATTTCAACGCCCGCTACCGCCTCCTGAAGTGCGTGGCGGTGGACGACGGCATTCGCAGCCACAACGCGCAAGAGCTGGCGACCGGCCGTGTCGTCATGGTGCATCTCGCCGACGCGGCGGGCCCGGAGGACGTGGATCGCTTGCGACAGTTGCTGATCCGTCTGCCGGGCGCGGACAAGAACCGTGTGCTCGAGACCGCGACGCTTCCGTCAGGCTTCGCGATCGTGACCGAGTTCCTGGCCGGTCTGACGTCGTTCCCGGACTGGCTGGCCGCGCGCGCACCATTGGGCGAGGTGGCGCCCATAGCCGAGCCGATGGTGCCGGTTGCAATCGCGCCGCCGGTGGTCGTGGCGTCCCCGGCACCGGGTGCGTTCACGCAGATGTTCGGCGCGCCCAGCATCCCTGCGGCGCCTGCCCCGGTCACACCGGCCGCGCCACCGCTACCGCCACCCATGCCCGTGCCCGTGCCACCCGCAGCGGCGCCCGCCGCGCCTGGTGCGTTTACCCAGATGTTCGGGGCGCCCAGCATTCCCGTGGCCCCAGCTCCCACCCCGGACTCGGCACGCGAAGTCCCACCGATATTGGCACAAGAGACGCCATCATTAGATCAGTATCCGTCGCTCAAAACGACACAAGGGGGTATGCCAGCCTATAAGCCGACGGCCCAACCGGTCGCACCGCCGGCCTACGCGCCAGCGGCCCCGCCACCGGCCCCGCCACCGCCTCCGCCAGCCGCGCCGCCGCCCAAAGCGGGGCCCGGGGATTTCACACTGATGTTCTCCGCCCCGGCCACCGCCGCGCCGCTCCCAAGCACGCTACCCCCCTCCCCCGTCGCACCCGCCGCTTGGTCACCCATCGGCAGCGCGCCATCGCCGAACGTGCCGCCGCGGGCCTCACTGCCGGGCATTGTCACGCCGCCCAGTTTCTCGGCGGCGCCGATGACGTCGTCGCCGGCACCCTCCGCCCCCACACCGTTCGCCGCCACACCGCCATCGCTGGGCAACGTGTCACCGGTATTCGGCAACTCGCCCCTCTTCGGCGCCTCCGCGCCCGCGTCGAACGCGCCGGTGGCGCCGCTCCCACTCACGCCCTCCGCTACCCCCGTCAGTAGCGGCCTCGGCGCGTCATCCGTAGGCGCGTCACCGTTGAGTGCGTCTCCGATGGGTGCATCTGCGATGGGCAGCGGCCGAGGACTTCCGCCGGGCGTACTGCCGCCGCCGATGTTCGGTCAGGGAGGCGCCACGCCGCTCTCGCCGATGGGCGGGGCCGCGCCCAAGGCCACGGCCGGACCGAGTGATTTCACGCGCCTGATCAGCCAGGCTGCCGCCCCCGTGGTACCGCCGACGCCCACGCCAGCCGCCGCCAAGCCCGCCGCGACCGCCGTGCCAGCCAAACGCGCCATTCCGATGGGGCTGATCATCGTCATCAATGCGGTCATTCTGCTCGCGGTCATTGTCATCGTCTTCGTGCTGCGGAAGCCTCAGCCCACCGTGCCATCCAAGCCCGCGGTGCCCACGGTGCCGTCCGTCAGCGCACCGGCGGTGAAATGACGCGTCCTCCGCGTTAGCGGAGGACGATCACCAGTTCGAAGCGTGCGTCGACCAGTTCGGCCGGGACGTACACGGCCAGGTTGCGTGCGCGCTCGATCGCGTCCCACGCACTCCCCGCCTTCCGGATCGCGAAGTACTGGAAGTCCAGCTTCACCGGAACGGCCGAGGGCGGCGACGAAATGTGCGCGAGCTCGATGCCCGGAAGCGCCTGACGGATCAACGTGTCGACGACGTCGGCGGCGCCGACCTTGCACCCCTGCAACACCTTCGGAATCAGCTCCTGTTGGCGCAGCGGGGCGCTGACCGCGAGAAACCATTGCGGTGCCTCGAGCCACTTCACCTGCTCGATAGCCACCGCGTGCAGCGTGGAGCGCACCGGCTTGAGCGGCAGTGCGATCGCCGTATCGACCACGGCCCCATCCAGCAGCTCATACAGCCGACGCTCGAGTTCGAAAAAGCCTTCGCCCAGGCGTAGATGATCGTAGGTCGGCAACGACCGCGCATCGCCGCTGGTCGAAAAGGCCGACAAGGAGCCAACCAGCGCCAGCATCGCTTCCCACAGGGCGGCGGGATGCCCCCGTCGCACTTCGTATAAATGGCGGATCGCCGGCAGGTGCGTATTGACCGTATACAGCAGCCAGAAGCTGCCCACGTCAGCGACCGTGAAATCGGCCAGCCCCTGATTGCGCTGCCGTCGGCTGCCCGAGAGCGACGCACTCCGCGCCGACAAACGCTCGGTCAGCCGGCGCATCATCCCCATCATGACCTCGCTCGCCGAGAGGTCGAGCAACGGGGGAACGAACTGCGGATCCAGCGTAAGGTCACCGGAGGGCGCGCGCCGTAGTCGGGCGATGGGCATCGCGGTGTAGCCTTCCAGGTTTTCGCCTTCCAGCACCAATCGCAACGACGGCGGTGAGACCTGAATGGGGCGCTCGGTCAGGCCGCTCGTTTCATCGCGCAACAACTGTTCGTCGGCGAGCCATCGGGCCGACGCGTACTCACCGCGTCGAGCCACGTTGCGGGCGCCAGGGCGATACTCCGGCACCGCGACGTACGCGAGCAGCGATTCCTGATCGGGACCGAACGCGTCATTGAGCGATTTGGGCGGTGGCGTCGCGCCGGCGATCGGCGCATCGAACAGCAGGCCGTCCGAGAAACGGCCGGCGATCGTCGTGGTGACGAGCGTGCCTCCGGCGAGCGCTTCAAGGTCCAGAGAAAGGTGCGACAGCCCCCAGGGACTGAAGGCGAGCGCGCCGACCTGGAAGGCGAGCGTCTCTTCGTGATGTCGATCCTGCGCCTGCAGATGCTGCGGCGTGAGCAGGACGCCCTTGGTCCAGAGTACCGGCGGTGAGTGGCGCATCCTCCAACGTATCCCGACGTCCCGCGTCCCGTCAGAGTCCGCCGCAACTCGCCGACGCTTTCCCGACTGAACCGTAACGCTGGAGAACCGTGGCGTCACTGCGACGTGGCATATGCTTGACAAGCGCGGAATTGAGAGGGACACTTGGCACCTCTGCTGGACAAGCACGAACCCTCTCCTCCCTCAGTTCCAATCGCGCCGGAGTGCTGCATGGCCGAAAGTACGCAGAAAAAACTCGAACGAGTCCGTCCGCCGCGCATCCAGATCTCGTACGAGGTTGAAACCGGCGGCGCCATCGAAATGAAGGAGCTCCCGTTCCTCATGGGCGTGCTTGGCGACTTCAGCGGCACCCCCGCGGAGCCGCTCCCGCGCTTGAAGGATCGGAAGTTCGTCGAGATCACGCCCGACAACTTCGACGATACGCTCGCCAGCATGAAGCCGCGCCTGCAGTTCTCGGTCGAGAACAAGCTGAGCGAAGACGCCGATGCGCCCAAGCTTGGCATCGAGCTGAACTTCCGCAGCATGGACGACTTCTCGCCAGACGCCGTGGCCAAGCAGGTCAAGCCGCTCCGCGAGCTGCTCGAGCTGCGCACGGAGCTCGCGAACCTGCGCGCCAATCTGCAGACGAACGAGAAGCTCGACGAAGTCCTGCAGGAGACGCTGGGCGACGCCGACAAAATGGCCAAGCTGAAGGCCGAACTCGGGCTGGAGAGCTGATATGGCCGAAGCACAGAAGGCGGGCGCGCAAGCCGTCACGACCGACGCCGAACTCTCGCTGCTCGACCAGATCGTCGAGCAGGGCAAGATGGGTAAGGACGCCGAGACGAGGGGTCGCGGCAAGGATCTGGTGAAGCGGTTCGTCAGCGAAGTCCTCGAGGGCGCGATCACGATCAATCGCGACACCGAGACGATGATCAACGCGCGTATTGCGCAGATCGATCATCTGCTCTCGCTCCAGGTCAACGAGATCATGCACCACCCCGACTTCCAGAAGCTCGAGGGATCGTGGCGTGGTCTGCAGTTCCTGATGAAGCAGAGCGAGACCAGCGCCATGCTCAAGATCAAGGTGCTCAACGTCTCCAAGAAAGACCTGCTGCGCGACCTGCAGCGCGCGCCGGAGTTCGACCAGAGTGCGCTGTTCAAGAAGGCGTATGAGGAAGAGTACGGCGTCTTCGGCGGTACGCCGTTCGGCGCGCTGGTCGGCGACTATCAGTTCGACAAGAGTGGTCAGGACATCGAGCTGCTCGAGAAAATCTCCAACGTGGCCGCGGCCGCGCACGCACCGTTCATGACGGCGGCGTCGCACGACATGCTCAACTTGCAGAGCTGGACCGACCTCGACACGCCGCGCGATCTCGCGAAGATCTTCGACAGCACCGAGTACGCCCGCTGGAAGACGTTCCGCGCGAGCGAAGATGCCCGCTACGTCGCGCTCGCCGCGCCGCGCGTGCTCATGCGCGAGCCCTACGGTGCCGCCACCGTGCCGGTCGAAGCGTTCAATTACGAAGAGCGTGTCGACGGCTCGAACCACGACCACTACTGCTGGGGCAACGCGGCCTACGCCATGGCGGCGAACGTCAACAAGGCGTTCTCCATGTACGGCTGGTGTGCCCAGATCCGCGGGGTCGAGAGTGGTGGACTGGTCGAAGGGCTTCCCGTCCACAACTTCCGTACCGAATCGGGCGAACTCGCCATGAAGTGCCCGACCGAAGTACAGATCACCGATCGTCGCGAAAAGGAACTCGCCGACCTCGGCTTCGCACCGCTCGTCCACCAGAAGGGGACGGCAAACGCCGCGTTCTTCTCGGTGCAGTCGGCCCAGAAGCCCAAGACGTACGACACGCCGGGCGCGACCGCCGCGGCGCGGTTGTCGGCGCAGCTACCGTACATCTTCGCCACGTCACGCTTTGCGCATTACCTCAAGGTGATGATGCGCGACAAGATCGGCGGCTACACGTCACGCGCCGAAGTCGATTCGTTCCTGAATCGCTGGATCCAGAACTACGTGGCCGTCGAAGATGCCACGGCCTCGATCAAGGCGAAGAAGCCCTTGTCGGAAGCGCGTGTCGACGTGGTGGAAATCCCGGGCAAACCGGGCGCCTATCGCGCCGTCGCGTTCCTGCGTCCGCACTATCAGCTCGACGAGCTGGCCGTGTCGATGCGACTGGTGGCCGATCTCCCCGCCGCCGCGAAGTAGTCCCGCCGCTCGTCCGCACTGCCGCAGGTCGCACGTTCCCGATCGATCAGTCCTCACTTTTTCTGGAGTATCACGACAATGGCATTCGATACGTATCTCGATATCACCGGTGTTGAAGGCGAGTGCACGGCGAAGGGCTTCGAGAAGAAGATCGAAATCTCCTCGTTCAGCTGGGGCGCCTCCAACCCGACCACGGTGTCACCGGGCAGTCACGGCCTCGCCGCCGGCCGCGTGTCGGTGACCAGCTTCAGCGTCATGAAGAAGACCGAAAAGTCGTCGGCCAAACTCTTCGCGGCGTGCTGCACGGGTCAGCACTTCGACAAAGCGAAGGTCTCCATGCGCAAAGCCACCGGCACCGGCGGCCAGGACATCTTCCTCACCTACATCTTTTCCGACGTGATGGTCGAGTCGATCCAGTGGTCGGGTTCGAGCGGTGGCGACGACACGCCGCACGAGTCGCTCTCGCTCGCATTCGCCAAGGTCGAGATCGAGTACAAGACGCAGGACGCCAAGGGGAAACTCGCGGTGGCCGGTCAGGCCTCGTGGGATCTCACCAAGGTCTCGGCGTAAGGCGAGGTCCGCGCCATGGCCTCCTCGCAAGCACTCTACGCGGCCGGCCAGCTCGGCGCGGCAATCGAAGCGTTGGGCGTCGAGCTCCGGAATTTTCCGGCCGACGCCCAACGGCGCACGTTTCTGTTCGAGCTACTCACCTTCGCCGGCGACTGGGCGCGCGCGCAGAAGCAGCTCGACGTGCTCGCCAAGAACGGCCACATGGCCGAAGCCGGCACGATGCTCTATCGCTCGGCCATCGAGGCCGAGCGCGTTCGTGAACACATGTTCGACACGGGCGACTTTCCCACCACCACCGCCCCGTCACCTGTCAGCGGAACGCTCAACGGCGAACCGTTCTCCTCGATCGAAGACGCCGATCCGCGGCTCGGCGCCCGACTCGAAGTGATCGCCGGCGGACGCTACCTCTGGATTCCCTTCGCGCATCTCGCGTCGTTGTCCATGCCCGCGCCCGCGCGACTGCGCGATCTGCACTGGGCGCCGGCGCAACTGCGCACCGGCCCCTCCGTGGCCGACAAGGAGCTCGGCGAAATCCTGCTGCCTGCCCTCTCGGTCGGCGCGTGGCGTCACGCCGAAGACGAAATCCGGCTGGGACGGGCCACCGATTGGGAAGATCTCCCGTCCGGTGACTTCGCGCCCGTCGGCCAGAAGTTGCTGCGCGTCGACGATCGGCTCGTACCGCTCGTGGATGTGCGGGAACTCGTCATCGCATCCTGACCGGCGCCCGTCGGTACCGGGCCGTCATCGCGTCGTGCGATGATGGCGGTCGACGTTTCCGTTTCTCCTTCTCGACATGCCAGTAAACTCCGAGCTTCTTGCCACGCTGCTCGCGCCGATTCCGGGAGACCATCCCGCCGGCAGCGACATGCGCTACGATCCGCAGTACGACGCCTTCAAGGAAGCGCGGCGGGAAGAGCTCGCGGTCCCCGACAAAGACGGCAACATCTCGGCCGACCGGAAGGTGCCCGACTGGAATCGCGCCACTGCGATCGGCACTGAGTTGCTGAGCAAGTCCACCAAGGACCTGCAGCTCGCAGCCTGGATGACCGAGGCGTTACTGCAGCGTCAGGGCGTGTCCGGGTTGCACACCGGCATCGAACTGCTGCGTGGCATTCTCGAGCAGTTCTGGGACACCTGCTATCCCGAAGGGGAAGACGGCGACTTCGAACTCCGCAGTGGACCGCTGGAGTGGATCGGCAACAAGCTGACGCTGCCGCTGCAGCAGCTCACGATCGCCTCTGGCGGCCTCTCGCTGCTCAACTACAACGCGTCGCGCACGATTCCCACCGACGTGGCGATCGGTGCCGCCGACTACGACGCACAGAAGGCCCTCACGGCGGCCCGCCGAGATGCGGAAGCCACGGGCAAGACGATGCCCGAAGCCGCCGACGCCGCGATCGAGAGCACCGGCAAGGTCTTTTACAAAACGCTCGTTTCCGACATCGATACGACCGTGGCCGGTCTCGCCGCGCTCGAGGCCCTGTCCGATGAGCGGTTCGGCCGCGAGGCGCCCGCCTACACCGACCTGCGCAACGGCCTCACGGAGCTGCGACGCTTCGCGGGCAGCACACTTGCCCGGAAGCTCGAGCTCGACCCCGATCCGATCGAAGCAGTGTTCGAGGCGGAAGCGTCCGGCGCCGCCGACGCACCGAGCGATGGACCGCAGACGCCGGAGCCGGTCAACAAGCAGGATGCGGCGCAACGCGTCATCGTCGTTGCCAAGTGGTTGCGACAGCAGGACGCCGCCAGCCCGGCGCCGTACGCCATGCTTCGGGCCTTCCGCTGGGGGGAGTTGCGCGCGCACGCGCCCGATCTCGATCCGCGATTGCTCGAAGCGCCGCCCACGCCCATTCGCGCGCGGCTCAAGTCGTTGCTGCTCGACAGTCGGTGGGCCGATCTGCTCGAGCAGTGCGAAGTGCTCATGGGCACGGCCCAGGGTCGCGGATGGCTCGACCTGCAGCGCTACGCGCTGACCGCCTGCGCCAACTTGGGCGGCGGCTTCGATCCCGTGGCGGCCATCATTCGTAGCGAACTTCAGGCGCTGCTGCGCGCCCTGCCACAGCTCCCCGGAATGACGCTCATGGATGACACGCCGTCTGCCAACGACGAAACGAAGGCCTGGCTGTCCGACGAAGGACTCGACGCGCCACCCGAGGCCGCTGACGCGGAGGTCGCAAACGCTGACGCGTCGGGACCCGATAGCGCCATCGGCGACGGCGCGGAACTGCTTGGCGAGGCGCTGGCCGACGACGAGGCCACTGCGAGCCAAGGCGGATTGCGCGCCACCCGTCAGCGCCGCGCACCCGTCGCCACCGGGCGCGATCCCTTCGACATCGCCCGCGCCGAGTTGAGTGCCGGTCGACCGAACAAGGCCATCGAGCGACTGATGGCGGAACTCGTGCGCGACCAGTCGGAACGTGGACGCTTCGTGCGCCAGACACAGATCGCCTACATCATGGTCGAGGCGGGGCTCAATCAGGTGGCCCACCCGATTCTCGAACGCTTGCTGGAAGTGATCGACGAGCGGAAACTGGAGGAGTGGGAGGCAGGTGCGCTGGTCGCGCAGCCGCTCGCGCTGATGCACACCGTGCTCACACGGACCAACGGAGATGAGGCCCGGCGTTACCAGCTGTATCTGCGTATTTGCCGGCTCGATCCGCTGCAGGCGCTTGCCCTGCAGCAGAGCTGAGGACCGCGCGCGGCATGGCACGCACCGAACTCGATCGCGCGGTTCAACCCTCGTTGCTCGATCGTCTCACCGACGAGGATCCTCGCGTGAGCGGTGACGTCGCGGTCTCCCGCGAGGAATCCGTGCGACGGTTCCGTCAGGCGGTGCAACGTGACGTAGAAGCCTTGCTCAACACGCGGCGCTGCATCGTCGAGATCGGCCCGGCGGACGTCGAACTCCGCCGGTCGGTACACGAGTACGGCATCCCCGATACCACCGGATTGGCGGTCGGCACCGCGGCCGGCCGCAAGCTGCTCACCGACGACATCAAGGATGCCCTGCAGCGATTCGAGCCCCGCCTCATGAACGTGACCGTGCGCCTCACCGAGAGTGATCAGGTGCGGACGCCGCAGGTGCGCTTCGCCATCGAAGCGACGCTACGCATGGACCCGAGTCCCGAACAGATCGTCTTCGATACCGTCTTGGAGATCGCCAGCGGCTCGTATGCCGTGGACGAGAACGGCTGATGGCCAAAGACGCGCGGGAACAACGGGAACTCAAGGACTACTACGAGTTCGAGCTCACGTATCTCCGTAAGCTCGGAGCCGAGTTCGCGCAGCGGTATCCCAAGATTGCGTCGCGGCTGCAGCTCGAGACCAGCAAGACGGAGGATCCGCACGTCGAGCGTCTGCTCGAGGGCTTCGCCTTTCTGGCCGCCCGCGTGCATCGGCGCCTCGACGACGATTTTCCGGAGATCTCCGAAGCGTTGCTCGAAATGCTGCACCCGCAATTCGTCCGGCCCGTGCCATCGATGTGCATCGTCGACATGCCGCTCGATCCGGCCCAGGGTCGTCTGCCGGCTGGCCATCACGTGCCGCGTGGCAGTGTGCTGCAGACACAGCCGGTCAATCGCGTGCGCTGCACCTTCCGTACGGTCTACGACACCACGCTGTGGCCGCTCACGATCACGAACGCGGAGTGGACCACACCCGACCGCGCCGGCGCCGGCACCAGCGCCCGCGCCCGCGATGCCGTGGGTGCGATTCGTCTCGAGATCCGTGCGTTCGAGGGCGTAAGGCTCGCCGACCTCGCCGTCGACGCCCTTCGGCTTCACCTCGCCGGTGGCACCGGTGTCGTCGATACGCTGTACGAGTTACTGCTCAACAACACGATGCAGATCGTGGTACGCAATCCCGATCGACCGCACCAGCCGCCGATCGTGATCAAGTCCGGTGCAGTCAAGGCGGTCGGTTTCGGCGAGCACGAAAGCATGTTGCCGTATCCCAACCGCACCTTCGGCGGACACAGTCTGCTCATGGAGCTGTTCGCGTTTCCGCAGAAATTTCACTTCGTCGACCTCGAAGGCTTCGGCGACGCCCTGCGGACACTGGGCGCTGTCGATCGGGTCGATGTGAGCTTTCTCGTGAGTTCGTTCGAGCGCGCCGATCGTCGGCAGCAGCTCGAACTCGAGCTGTCGGCGAAGTCGTTCCGTACCAATGCCACACCCGCCGTCAATCTCTTCCAGCAGTCCGCCGAACCGATCCTGCTCTCCGAGCGTCGCTTCGAACATTTGGTCGTCGCGGAAGTGCGGCAGCGACTCGAAGTCGAGGTCTGGTCGGTCGATGCAGTGAAGCTCGTGGAACACGAGGCCCGCGAAGCGCGCGAGATCGCGCCGCTGTACTCACATCGGCACAACATCAGCGGTGCCGGTGACGATGTCTTCTGGCACGCCACACGACGTCCGGCCCCGTGGCGCACCGATGGCGGCACCGAGCTCCATCTGGCCTTCCTTGACATAAGCGGCACCGTGCGTGCGCCCGATGTCGACGTGGCTTCGCTGCGCGTGAGCTGCTTCAACGGCGACTTGCCGAGTCTGCTGCCCTTCGGCGCCGACAACCGCGGCGATTTTGAACTGATCGGCGCCGGTCCGATTCATCGCATTTACTGCGTGGTCAATCCCACCAAGTCGGTGCAGCCGGCGCTCGGCAGCTCGATGCTCTGGCGCATGATCTCGTCGCTGTCGCTGAACCATCTGTCGATCATCGATGGAACGCCCGACGCGCTGCAGGAGCTGCTGCGACTGCACAACATGAGCGACGACCTCGGCGCCGAGCGACAGATCGACGGGCTCGTCAAAGTCAGCAGCGAGCCGTCCTTCGCCCGCGTCGACTCCCCGCACGGCATCGTCTTCGCGCGTGGTCGTCGCATCGAGCTCGAGTTCGACGAACAACAGTTCCCCGGCGGCGGCATGTTCCTCATGGCCACCGTGCTGGAACGGTTCTTCGCGCTGTACGCGTCGATGAACAGCTTTACGCAGGTGGCGGTACGGTCGCGGCAACGTCGGCGACCGGTCACGGAATGGCCGGCTCGCGCCGGTGGGCGGACGCTGATATGAAGACGGCCGAGGACGCGCGGAATCGGCGTCGGTTGGCCCGTAGCCTCGAGGAGTCGGGAAGCGGCTACGACTTCGTGCAGGCGATGCGTCTGCTCATGCGGCTGTATCCCGACCGCGCCGCCGTCGGCGGCTGGGACGACCCCGCCCGCGAGGTCGTACGCCTCTCGGTGCCGCCGTCGTTCGCGTTCCCGCCGTCGGAGATCGCGAAGCTCGAGCTCCCCAGTGCGTCCGACGAGCATGAGATGACGGGCATGACCGGCGAGTTCACGAATCGCACCCAGGCCCGTATGGCCGTGCGCTTCATGGGACTCACCGGCCCGCAGGGCGTGCTCCCGCACATGTACACCGAGCACGCCGCCACGCGCGCCCGGGCGCGCGATACCGCCTTTCGCGACTTCCTCGATCTCTTCAATCACCGGGCGCTGTCGCTGTTTCACCGGGCGTGGGAGCGGTATCGGCCCTATGCGGCCGCCGAGCATGGCGCCGAAGACCGGCTGCGCTCTCACCTGCTCGATCTCGCGGGGGTCGGCACCGCCGGTGTGCAGAAGAACAGTCGTGTGCCATTGGACACGCTGGCATACTACGCAGGCCTACTCGCACTGCGCACCCGGCCCGCCGTCGGCCTCGCCCAGCTGATCGGCGATCACTTTCAGGTGGACGCCACCGTCGAACAGTTCGTCGGCGAGTGGCAGGTGCTGCGCTACGGCGGACAGCTGTCGCTCGGTGACGATGATCTCGATGGCATGCTCGGCTCGGCCGTGCTTGGTGATGCCGTCTACGATCCCCTCGCCCGGGTGCGACTCCGCCTCGGACCGCTCACGTATGCGCAGTTTCAGACGTTTCTTCCCGGTGGTCGCTCGCACGACCGACTCCGTGAACTGGCGCGACTGTATGCCGACGACCAAGTGGGCGTCGAGGTGCAGCTGGTGTTGGCGCGCGACGAGATTCCGCCGTCGTCCCTCGGGGTTCCTGATGCGCCGACACTCGGATTCGGTACGTGGCTGCGTTCCAACCCGCCGGTGCGCGACGCCGACGATGTGCGACTGATCCTGTGTTAGCCGTGTGTTCTCCGTGTATCCGCCGAATTCCCCTTCTTTCGCTCTCCCGCTGACGGAGTCGTCATGGCTGTGAACCTGCGTGGCCTGATCGCCAAGCTGAACGCCCCCACCCGTAGCGCTGTCGAAGCGGCCGCGGGGCTTTGCCTGTCGCGCACGAACTATGACGTCGAAATCGAACACTTCCTCGTGAAGGTGCTCGATGCCAACGACGGTGACTTGGCGGCCATTCTCAAGCACTTCGGCATCAATCGCGCGCGCCTCGCCGACGACCTCGCGCGCGCGCTCGATCGCATCAAGACCGGCAACGCACGGACGCCCTCGCTGAGCCCATCGCTCGTCAACATGCTCAGTGAAGGCTGGATGCTCGGCTCGGTGGAGTTCGGCGCGCCGCGCGTGCGCACGGGCCATGCGTTGCTGGCGCTGCTCAGTGTCGGTGAACTCGCCCGCATGGCGCAGGACATCAGCAAGGAGTTCGAGAAGATCCCGGCCGATGTGCTCAAGAAGGA
>JBBQXC010000094.1:0-18634 GCA_038210005.1 Gemmatimonadales bacterium | reverse complement strand
CAACTCGGCGTTGATCTGCACGAACTGTTCGGCGTTGCCCATCTTGTCGCTGTTCTCGGCGCCGCCCGGACGCACGATCTGGTTGAAGATCAGCACCGAGTCGTGATCGACCGCGCGACGCGACATGCCGACATGATCGCTGTGGGCACCGACGGCGACATACTGGTGCTTGAGCTTCGGGTCGCTGCCTGGCAAAATCGCGATCACGTTGCGTGCCGGGAACGCCGACGGCGTAACATCGAGGATCGCCTTCACGTTCACGGTCGCGCCAACGGTGCCGGCCTTCAGCTCAGTCAGCGGCGACGTAAATAGCTTCGTGATCGCGTCAGCGCCGACAAGGAGGCGAGGGCCACCGAACGCCGGATCATCCACGTATACGCTGGGGCGCAACACATAGCCGAAAACGCCCGCCGCTTGCTGCGGCACCACGAGCACAATGCCCGCCGCGCCCGTCGGCACGTCGACGTCGCCTTCTACCGACTGCTGGATGCCGGACTGCGACAGGGGCACCGTAAGCACCACCAGCCGTCCTGCCACTTGGTCAGCCGGCAGCAACGCGGCCTCGCCCATCATGCCGCCGTACACTACCGGCGTGTCGTTGAAGGTCATCGTGCTGCCGCTCTTGAAGCCCCATTCCTTGCCGAGTTCGAGCGACGCGCCGCCGGCGATGAAGGAAGACAGCGGATCGACTTTCTTACTCTTGAGCGGCAGCGTTTGGAAGAACGTGCCGCTGTCGCCGGCCGGCTGGAGGCCGAGGCGCTTGGCTTCGCGCGCCAGCAGCTCGGTGGCCTTGAAGCTGCCTTCGGTGCCGGCGTCGCGGCCCATCAGCGAGTCGTCGGCGAAGATGTACAACCGCGTCATCAGGTCGTCGGCCGTGATGGCGCTTTTGGTCGGGCGCGGAGCCAACTTGAGCGGCAAGGCGGTGCGCGGGGTCGGTGCGGTGGCGACGGGTTGCGTTTTCGGCGCATCCGGCGCACCGATGGCCAGTGCACTGGTGGCGACCAGGCCAGCGATCGTGCATGTCCGTCGCGCGGCCGTGCAAACAACTGAATTCATCGAGCACTCGAAGAAAGAGGAAGACGCGCCACGTGCACCTGCGGTGCGGGCTTCGTCGTGGTCCAGGTGGCCAACAGCGTATCGCGCAGCACCGCGAGACGTGGGAAGCCGCTTTGCCGTGCTCCCGACGTGCGGGAGAGACTGCGGGTTTCACCGACCGTGGTGCCGGTCACGCGACGCACCAACACCTCGGCTTCGTCGGTGGTGCGCTGCTCAAGCCAGGCCACGATCGGCTCGGCCCGACTGTCGAGTACTACCGACACACGCCCGATCGGATCCCCTTCGTCGATTCGCACGGGGGGGCCGAAGGTGGCGCCGCCGTCGGTCGAGGTGGCGACGAGCACGCGCGCGGTGTCGTGGGCGGCGGTGTACCATGCCACCACCACCGTCTTGCCGCTGGCGGCCACCTGCGGCCCGTTCACGGGGCAGCCCGGGTAGTACCAGTCGTCGGCGTGCACGAGCACCGGCGGACTCCAGCCACCGACCAGCTCGCGCACGATCGCGATGTCGCGGATGTCCTTGTCCGAGCGATCCCGATACACGATCACGCGACCGAGCAATCCCTTGGCGGTCGAGGTCTGGCAGCAATCGCAACTGCGCGCGTCGAGCACCGCTTCCTTGGCAAGCGTGCCGTCTTCGCGGACCACGGCGGTGCGCACGGTCATCTCCCGCGTGGAGTCTTTCATAGCGCTCTTGCGCCCGTCGAGCCACACCAGACCGAGGTTGCGTCCACCGTCGGCCCACAGCGACACAAACCCGTGCTCGGCTTCCAGACCGTCGGTGTGCGGCGTGACCGGCGCGCTCCAACTCCGTCCATCATTGCTCGAGCGCACGGTGCGAATGCCGTAGGCGTACGTGCCGGTGCCTTCGCGCTCGAGCCAATGCGCGGCGAGGTCGCCGTTGCCCAACTTCGTGATGGCCGGGAAGTCGGCCCAGTTCACGAAGAACGGGCGGTCGGCGACGATCGTACGCGACGAATCCCAGGTGGCGCCGTTCCACTTCGCGAGACGGATCGCGAACGAGGAGTCGGCACGTTGTTCGGTCCACGACACGTAGGCCGCACCGTCGTCATCTGTGATGACGAATGGCGTTTTGCTGCCGGGAGGTGCCGGGCTGGCGATCTCGTCGACGGCCCCGAGGATGGCGGTGGCGGCCGATGCCGACTTGGGAGTGTCGTTCGAGCTACATGCGGTGGCCGCGATCACGACACTGGCGAGGAGCAGGCGGCGAGCGGGGGAGTGGGGAGGCATGTGAGAACGTTGTGCGTTTTTCGAACAAACGGCAACAGCCGGTCAGCGTCCCATCGTACTGACGGCTTTTTCGGTGCCGTCGACGATCCACAGCTCGAGCGCGGAGACCATGCGCGGATAGAGTGTTTCCACCAGCTCGCGTTCGTCGCGCGGCATGGTGTGCAGCACGAAAGCGGCGAGGTCGCCGATGTGTCGGCGCTCATCAACCGGCTTGATGCCGATGCGCAATCGCGGATAGGTGGGCGACTTGAGGTGGGCTTCGATACTCTTGAGCCCATTGTGTCCACCGGGGCTGCCGGCGGCGCGCAAACGATATTCGCCGGCGGGTACGGCCACTTCGTCGACGATGACCATGAGATCGTCGGCGGCCTTCCAGCCTTCGCGCTTGAGGTACGGGCGCAGCGATGCGCCGCTGAGGTTCATGAACGTCTGCGGCTTGACGAGCTTGACCTTCTTGCCGCCCACGAGGCCCTGCGTCGTGACGGCGTCGCCATCTTTTCGCCAGGGATCGAAATGCCAATGCCGGGCGAGGTGGTCAACGAGCCACCAGCCCACATTGTGTCGCGTGTGTTCGTATTCCCGGCCCGGATTGCCGAGTCCGACGATGACTTTCATGCGCAAGGGTAAACGGGCGGGGCGCGGAATGCGCCAGCGTGGGGTGACCATGCTGAACGGACTCCGCGCCCCGTACGATCGAGCGAAAACGAGAGAACGCCGAGATTACTTCTCGTCGGCCTTGGGCTTCGCGCGGATGACTTCCGGCTCGGCGGCGCCTTCAACCACGGGCTCCACGGCAACCTTCGGCACCTGCACGATACAGACGGTCGTGCCCGGCTCGTCAAGCACCTTGACACCGGCAGGCAGCACGAGATCGGACACGTGCAGTGTGTTGCCGATCTTCATCGCCGAAATGTCGACGTCGATGTGATTCGGGATCGCCGACGGGTCGACTTCGATGTGCAGCTGGTGCATGATCTGGTCGAGCAGACCGCCTTCGAGACGCACGCCTTCCGGCACGCCGACGTACACGATCGGGATCTGGACCGACACCGTCTCACCAGCCACCAGCTCCTGGAAGTCGATGTGCGTGATCGTGCGTTTGAACGGATGGCGCTGCACTTCACGGATGAGGGTGCGGGCGCTCTTGCCGTCGATGCTGAGCTCGATCACCGTGCTGCTGACCGCGATGCTCTTGAGGAGCTTGTCGGTATCGCGCGCGTTGATCGTGAGCGACTGCGGCTCGCGGCCGTGGCCGTAGATCACGGCGGGGATGCTGCCGGCCTGACGAATCTTGCGAGCGGCGCCCTTGCCGGTTTCGGTACGAACGGACGCGGAGAGAGAAGCGGTAGACATAAGGGACAACCTCTGAGAAAAGTGGTTCGGGAGTAACCGGAAATGGTCGGCCCGGCCATGGGATAACGGCGAAGTAGGGAGTACGGGGTAGGGAGTATGGGGTACTCCGTACTCCCTACCCCGTACTTTGCCGTTATTCAAACAGTACGCTCACCGACTGGTCGGCATGCGTGAATCGGATCGCCTTCGCCAACAACTCGCCCACCGAGATCACGTGCAGCGACGGAAACCGACGCTCGGGCGGGAGGTTGATGGAGTCGGTAACCACGACTTCCTTGATCGGTGCGTTCGAGAGCCGTTCGACGGCGGGGCCGCTGAACAGCGCGTGTGTAGCGCACACGTAAATGTCGTTCGCGCCGAGATTCTTCAGTGCACGGGCGGCTTCGGTGACCGTGCCGGCCGTGTCGATCATGTCGTCGGGGATGAGACAATCGCGGCCTTCGACTTCACCCACCACGTTCATCACTTCAGCCACGTTGGCCTTGGGACGCCGCTTGTCGATGATGGCGAAGGTGGCGTCGAGACGCTTGGCAAAGCCACGCGCCATCTTGGCCGATCCTACATCAGGGGCCACGACGCACAGGTCCTTGAGCCCCTTCTTGCGGAAATAATTCGTGAACACCGGAGCCGCATAGAGGTGATCGACGGGCACGTCGAAGAAGCCCTGCAACTGGTGCGCATGAAAATCGAGACCGAGGACGCGATCGGCGCCGGCGGTCTCGAGGAGGTTGGCCATGAGCTTGGCGCCGATCGCGACGCGCGGCTGATCCTTGCGATCCTGCCGGGCGTATCCCGTGTAGGGAAGCACTGCGGTGACGCGGGAGGCCGAGGCACGGCGCGCGGCGTCGATGAGCAGCAGGAGTTCGAGCACGTTTTCGCCCGGCGGGTTCGTGGGTTGCACCACGAACACGTCGGCACCACGGATGTTCTCGTCGATGCGCACGAACACTTCTCCGTCGGCGAAACGCGTGCAGGTCACCTTGCACAGCTCGGTCCCCAGCATCTTCGCGACCTCTTCCGCGAGCGGCCTGTTGGCCGTTCCAGAGAGGATCTTGAAGCCGCGCGGCGACGGGGACGGTGCGTCCAAAGACGGAGTCATCCGGAGGTCTCGACCTGCGTGAAGGGTGTTGGTATGGAACCAGTACAAACGGGGCGGAGTGTCGCCGGTACCTCGGTTGAGGCGCGGAGGCTCCGTCCCTGCACAGCCTGAAAAGATAGCCACTCCGCCCCCGCAGAGGGAGTGGTTATGGATCAGCTCGTCGCTGAATTCGTCATGGCGCCGTGACAGAACCGTGGTCGCGTTGTCGTCAGAAGGTCACAGGGGGGGCGAATCGTACGGCTCGTCGCCAACGGGCGATGCTCCCTCTCACCCCCTGACGTCCTATGCGCATTCTTCTCGTCGGCCGCGTCGTGTGTGCGCTGCTCTCGGTCTTGATGACCGCCCTGCCCATTCTCCGGGCCAACGCCCAAGGGACCGAAGGGTTCGTGGCCGGACAGGTGCGGTCGGCCTCGGGCGCGCCCGTGGTCGGCGCCACCGTGACCGCGCGCAACCAATCCACGGGCACTCAGCAAACCCGGCAAACCGACGCCCGCGGTCGCTACGTCTTCGCGCAGCTCCCCATCGGTGGACCGTACACGGTGACCGTTCGTCAACTCGGATTCCGCCCCGCCTCGCGCAGCGGGTTGATGCTGAATCTGGGTGATCGCGTCACGCTCGATCTGGCGTTGGATCCGTCGGCGACCGAACTGTCGGCAGTGGATGTGCGCGCCGACCGCGAGAGCAAGCGGGCGGAGCGTGTCGGTGGCAGCACCGTGGTGACCGAGACGGAGATCCGGCAGCTTCCGATTCAGGACCGCTCGTTCGCCGACCTCGCGATCCTGGCGCCGACCACCTCGCGCGCCGGTACCGGCGGCATCATTACGTCGTCCTCGTCGATTGCCGGTGGCCGTGTGACCGGTACGGACATTCGCGTGGACGGTGTGCAGGCCAAGAACACGTTATGGGGTGCGGGCTTCGGCCGCGGCCCGTATTCCATCTCAGTGGAAGCGGTCCGTGAATTCGAAGTGGTGACGAACGTGTACGATGTGACCCAAGGTCGTCAGGGAGCCGGTGCGGTAAACGTCGCGACGCGCGCGGGAACCAACACGACCAACGGCTCGCTGTTCGTGTACAACCGCAATCAGGCGCTCACCACAAATACGAACTTCCTCGGACAGAACGTCACCAAGTTCGACAACCTGCAGTTCGGCGGGTCCATGGGTGGTGCGCTGGTGAAAGACAAGCTGCACTACTTTGTGGCGTACGATCGGCAGCAGGTGGCCGAACCGTTCTCCACGCTGCAGGTGGACAACAATGCCGACTGGGCGCGTTTGCAGGTGGCACCGGACAGCGTGAAGCGATTCCTCGATATTCTGCGCAGCTCGTATGGCCTTGGCACCGACCGCCAGACCGGCACGTTCGATCGCGCGAACACGCTGAACACCGTGTTCGGGCGGCTCGACTATCAGATCAACGACGCGCATCGCGCGACGTTGCGCACCACGTATTCCGATTTCCTGTACGGCAACTCGATCCCCGACCGCGAGCTCTCGGTCCTCGAGAGCCGCGGCAATCAGAAGTCGCGCGAAGTGCAGACCATGGCCTCGGTGAAGTCGAATCTCGGCAGTCGCCTCACCAACGACGTACGACTGGCCTATACCAACCGCATTCTGGAGAACGAACCCAACACGCGGCTGCCGCGTGGCTGGGTGAACGTCTCGTCGACGCTCCCGACTGGTGGGACGGGAACGAATCAGATCCTGCAGTTCGGCGGACAGCGCACGAGCCCGGAGCTTCAGACGGAAGAGTCGTATCAGCTGGTAGACGTGTTGCGATTCGACGGGGATCGCAGTGCGTTCACGTTGGGCACCGACCATTCGCTGAACAACCTCTCGATGTTCGTGTCGATCGAGACCGACGGCCTCTTCCAGTTCCCCAACCTGGCGGCGCTCGAAGCGCGGCGGCCGTCTTCCTATGCGCGTCTCGTACCGTTGCAGAATCTCGAACCGCGCATGCGGCAGTGGGTGTACGACGGCGGCGTCTTCGCGCAGGGCGAGTTCCGCGTACGCGACAATCTCAACGTGACGGCGGGATTGCGTGCCGACGTGTCGGCGTTCCTCACGGGTGCGAACCCGAACGCAGCGGTTGAAGGGGCCTTCGGCAAGCGCACCGACCTGACGCCCACCGATTTCGCCATCCAGCCGCGGGCCCAGATGACCTGGACGCCGGGTAGGGCGGGCAAGAATCTGGTGCGTGTGGGAAGCGGGTACTTCACGTCGCAGCCGCATTACATGGCGCATATCAACAACCTGCTGAATGATGGCTCGCAGCTGGCTGACGTGTTGCTGACCGGCACGGCCGTGCCGACGCCGGATTTCGTCAGCTATCGCCAGTCGTTTGCCAACGTGCCGGGCATTCCAGCGGGCAGCGGACCGCGGCCGCAGTATGTCAACTTCTTCGGCCCCGATTTCAAGGTGCCGCGCACCTGGAAGAGTGACATCGCGTACCAGCGTCGCCTATTCGACGGTAACCTGACGCTCGGCGCGGCCGCGCAATACGCGCACACGAGCGAGCTCTATCGCTACGTCGACCTCAACCTGCGTCCGACGCCCGACTTCACGCTGGCGAACGAGGCGGGGCGACCGGTCTTTGTGCCGGCCGCCAGTATCACCGCTACCGGCGGGCGCAATCCGGTGCTCGCGCGTCCGTTCTCACAATTTCAGCGCGTGCTGGAATTGCGCAGCGACGCTGGACAGCATCAGAAGGCCGTCTTCTTCGACGCGGCGTTGCGTCTGCCGCGAAACGGGTCGATCAGCGGGTCGTTCACCTTCAATCAGACCCGCGACAACAGCTCGTTCAATTGCTGCATCGCCATCAGCTCCGTGTTCACGCCCGTGCCAGGTGATCCACGGATTCCCACTTGGGGCGCCAGCAATACCGACTTCCGCCACAAGCTGGTGCTTTATGGCGCGACGCCCGAGATCAAGGGCTTCCAGTTCAGCGCCCGCGTGATCGGCCAGTCGGGCTCCCCGTGGTCCGCCACGGTGGCGCAGGACATCAACGGCGATGACGTCGGCGCCGGCAGTTCGTTCGGCAACCAGAACGATCTCGCGTTCGTGTTCAATCCTTCCACGCCCGGCCTGCGCACCGGCTTCGCCGACTCGCTGCGTCTGGTGTACGCGAACCCGCTGAACACCGGTGCGAGCTACCTGAATGCAACCGTCGGGCAGATCGTCGAGCGGAACGCGATTCGCAATCCGTTCGTCACCCAGGTCGACGTGCGCCTCACGCAGAAGCTGCCGTCGATTCGCGGACAGCGCGCCGAACTGACGCTCGATGTGTTCAACGCGGCCGCGCTGATCAATCACAACTGGGGCGCGGTTCGTCTCGTTCCCGGCGCCAACCAGACGCTGCTCAACGTCATCGGCTTCGACCAGGCCGCCCGCGAGTATCGCTATCGCGTGAATCCCAACTTCGGGCGTACGATCAAGGCCGGAAACCGGTACCAGATGCAGTTGGGCCTGCGCTATCAGTTCTGAGGCGGTCTCGCAGGAAAGACAAAGGGCGAGCGAGCGGAACAGCGCTCCCTCGCCCTTCGTCTTTCCTGCGTTGATAGGCCCACTTGGAATCGAACCAAGATCTCCGGCTTCAAAGGCCGGGGTAATAGCCGTTATACGATAGGCCAGCTGCGTACACTCGTATGCTATCCCGGCGCCGGACCGCGGACAAGCGCGTCCCGCTCCGAGTCGTGCAAAGGCAGCGGGTCCCAGGCCCGCATGCCCTCGTCGAAGGGGCCCGACGGGTGGACGTCCCGGTCGGCCCGGAGGATTCGTCCGTTGAACTCCTCGAGCATGTCGCGCATGGCCGACCTGCGTTCCAGGAGCCGCGTGCGAGATCGATACCGCACGCATCGTCCGAGCGTGGCACGACTCACCCAGTACCCGAGCCGGTAGTACGCGAGGATGTTGAAGAACGGCACGAGTTCGTCGAGACAGCAACGTACGCGTGCTCATGTCTCGGCCTCGCTTGCCCGGTTTCCTCGTTGTGCGTCGACCAGGAGCAGCGGTGACCGCAGCGCCGCTATGAGGCGGGCCATAGCCATGCCGCGCCGCGAACGCCGCTCGAATCACCGTGGCGATTGCGCACCACCGACGTGAGCACGCGGTCGGAAAACACCCACGCCGGGAGTTGTGCCGCGACGTCGTCGGCGAGGCGAGGGACATTCGACAAGCCGCCGCCGAGAACGATGACGTCGGGATCGAGCAGATTGATCACGGTCGCGAGCGCGCGCGCGGTCCGACTGATCAATCGCGCGCGCGTGGCCAGTGCGTCGTGATCTCCAGACTCTGCCGCCGCGATGATGTCGGGCGTCGGGAGCGCGTGTCCGGTAATGCGCCGGTGATCGGCTGCGACCGCGGGTCCCGAGACCCAACTCTCGATGCATCCGTGTTTGCCGCAGTAGCACGCAGGGCCCGGCAACTCGTCGTGCTGCGGCCAGGGCAGCGGATTATGTCCCCACTCGCCGGCAATGAGATTGCGTCCTGCGAGACCGCGCCCGCGCACGATGATGCCGCCGCCGACGCCGGTGCCCATGATGACGCCGAAGACCACCTCAGCGCCGGCCGCCGCGCCATCGCTCGCCTCCGAAAGGGCGAAACAGTTCGCATCGTTGTCGAGCCGGACCTCGCGCTGAAGCCGTGCCGCGAGGTCGGCGCCAAGTGGCTGGCCGATCAGCCACACGGAGTTCGCATTTTTGATCAGGCCCGTGCTCGGCTCCACGGCCCCCGGGATGCCGAGGCCGACGGTCCCACGCTGACCCGTGGCCGTTTCGAGCTGGAGGACCAGCGAACCGATGGCGGTGATCGTGTCCCCATACGCACGTGGGGTTGCGATGCGCAGGCGCGCGAGCTCACGACCCGTCGCGTCGAGCGCGACGGCTTCGATCTTGGTGCCGCCCAGGTCAATCCCGATCTGCATGGCGGACATTGTCGTCTGTGAACGCCGCACGCACCAGCGGGCGGCGACAATTTTCTCGCGGGATTCGCGCGACCGCATTCGGCGGCGCACTGGCTGCGACGGATCAACCCACGTAAGCTCCACATATGCCGTCTCCCTCTCCACAGGCGATCGATTCGGACGCCGCACCTATCAGTGCCGGCGTAGGGTCGACGGGCGCGCATCTTGCCGCCGCCGCGGCGCTGCGCGAGTCGCTGCTCAGCCCACCTGCCAGAGCACGCTCGTACACACTGGCCGCGCTGGCGGCGGTGGGTGGCGCCGCGTTGGTGTTGGTCGCCTATCACAAGTTCGGCGTGGTGTTTCCCTTCCTGGCCGGTTTCACCATGGCGCTGCTGGCGCTCAGTGGGGTGGGACCGCTGCTGTTGGCAGGGTGGGGTGCGGCCACGCTGACGTTGCTCGACGTCGAGTACGCGCAGGCGATCGTGCTGGGCCCGGACGGTTATCGTCTGGCCGTGTACTACATGCTGGCGCTCGTCGCTGCATTGTACGGGGGGCGGCTCCGTAACAGCAAGCTCCGAAAACTCGAGCGCGAATCGCGACTCGCGGGTGCGCTCGCGCACGTGCGGGATCTGCACGCGACGACGCAGGAATTCCAAGTGCAGCAGCGCGCCGAGCGCGACCTGCTGGAGGGCATCCTGGCCACCAGCATCGCCGGCGTGATCGTGGTGGACATTGCGGGGGCGATCATTTTCGCGAACGCACGCGCCGAGGAAGTGCTCGGCCTGCGGGTGAGCGAGACGCCGGGACGCCGCTTCGATGCCCCCGAGTGGCACCACACCGATCTCGACGGTGGACCGTTTCCCGACGATCACGAACCGTTCGCGCGGGTGCTGCGCAGCGGCGAGCCGGTGTTCGACGTGCGCCACGGTATCGAGTGGCCCGACGGGCGTCGCAAGTTGCTGTCGACCAACGGCGCACCGCTGTTCGAGGAGCAGGGCAACATCGAAGCGGTCGTGTTCGGTGTGACCGATATCACCGATGTCATCGTGGCCGAACGCGAGCTGCGCGCGCGCGATCAACGTCTCGATCAGATCACGTCGGTGATGCCGGGTGTCGTGTTCCAGTATGCCCGCACGTCCGACGGCGACGAATCGTTTCCGTACCTGAGTCGACTGGCCGAGCGTACGGTTGGTGCGGACGTGGAGTCGATCATGCAGTCTCCCATGCTGGCGTGGCGTCGCGTGCACCCCGACGACATGCCGGGCATGCTGGCCTCGCTCGCTCGCTCGCAGCGAGATCTCACGTCGTGGTCGTACGATCTCCGCGTCATCGACCGGCAGAAGGAAGGGCATTGGCGCTGGCTGAGCGGTCAGGCGATTCCGCAGCGCGCGGCAGATGGCACCACGATCTGGAACGGCGTACTCGTGGACGTGACCGACCGTCGTCGGCTGGAAGATGAGCTACGCCAGGTGCAGCGCATCGAAAGTGTCGGACGACTTGCCGGTGGGATCGCGCACGATTTCAACAACGTGCTGACCACGATCATCGGCGAAGCGAGTCTGCTGGCGTTCGATGCGGAACCCGGTGGCGACGTCGCGATCAGTGCGGCACAGATTCGCGCGGCCGCCGAATCCGGAGCGGCGCTCAGCCGGCAGTTGTTGGGCTTCGCGCGCCGCCATGTAATGGCGCCGCGCACCGTCGAGGTGACCGCGATCATCGATCGCGCAGTTCCGCTCATTCGGCGTCTGCTGCGCGAGCGGATCAGTCTCGAGCTCGACATTGCCGGCAACACCGGCCGCGTGCGTGTAGACCCGGCGCTGTTCGACCAGGTGCTGATGAATCTCGCCGTCAACGCGAGCGACGCGATGCCGGATGGCGGTGTGTTCTTGATTCGCTGCAGCATGCGCGACAGCGACGAGCAGGCGATACCGCTGCCGAATGCCCCGGTTGGGGCGGTCGTCGTGTTCGCGATCAGCGACACCGGCGCGGGCATGACGGAAGACACGCGAAGCCGGGCGTTGGAGCCGTTCTTCACCACGAAGGACGCCGGCAAAGGGTCGGGCCTCGGCCTCGCTACCAGTTACGGCATCGTGACGCAGGCGGGCGGCACGATGTCGATCGGTTCAGTGGTGGGGCAGGGCACCGTTGTGACGATCGTGCTCCCTGCGGCCGACGGCGAGGCTGATGCGGCCGTGATACCGGAAAAGCCGGCCGCCGACGGTCATGAAACACTGATGGTGGTCGACGACGATGAGCCCGTGCGACGCGTCACGGCGGCGACGCTGCGCCGACGTGGTTATCACGTGCTGGAGGCGCCGGGAGGCGTTGAAGCGCTACGCCTTGGCCGCTCATTGGGCCGACCGGTGGACCTGTTGGTGACCGATGTGGTCATGCCCGGAATGACCGGCGTGACACTGGCGCGGGCGTATCTCGCGGAAGCGCTGACCACGCGCGTGCTCTATTTGTCCGGTTATCCGGAGGGCACGGTGACGCAGCACGGTATTGTTCCTGATGGTGTGGAACTACTCACCAAGCCGTTCGATATTCAGGAATTGTCTCGGCGTGTGCGCCGTCTGCTCGATGATTCGGTCGGCGGCTGAAGCATTTGCAACCAACGACGACTGCGCGAAGCTGCGCTATGCCTCCGACCACGATGCCTCCACGTTTTTTCATCGCGGCGTTGTCCTTGGTGCTGCTGGGTGCCTGCGCCACAAGCGACGCACCGACGGCGCCCGTGACGCCGCCCCCGCCGGTTTCCTTCACCGTACCGGCGGTGACGCGCGAATTCCGCGGGTTATGGATCGCGACCGTCGCGAATATCGACTGGCCGTCGCGCAGCGGACTCTCCGTTGCCCAGCAACAGGCCGAGTTTTCGCTGATCCTGGATGCCGCAGCGCTGGCCGGGTTGAATGCCATTGTGCTGCAGGTTCGCGCGGCCGGCGATGCCCTCTTCCCCTCGACGCTCGAGCCCTGGTCACGTTCACTGACCGGTACGCAGGGCGTCGACCCGGGATATGATCCGCTGGCGTATGCGATCACGCAGGCGCGCCTGCGCGGCATCGAAGTGCACGCCTGGTTCAATCCGTTCCGCGCGGCGAATCTGAGCGATACGCTACGCCTGGCGAGTACGCACTTCGCGGTGCGTCGCCCTGACCTCGCGCGAAGATACTGCACGCAGCTGTGGTTCGATCCCGGCGAGGCGGCGGTGCAGGATCACGCCATCGCGGTCATCACCGATGTGCTGCGTCGATACGACGTGGACGCTGTCCATCTCGATGACTACTTCTATCCGTATCCCGACTCGCGGTGCGCGGGACTCGATTTCCCCGACAGCGCCTCGTTCGCGACGTATCAGCGGAGCGGGGGAGCGCTCGCCCGTGCGGACTGGCGCCGCGACAATGTGAATCGGTTCGTGGAGCGGTTGTATGGCGAGTCGCATGCGGTCGCACCGAAAGCGCGGGTGGGCATCAGCCCGTTCGGCATCTGGCGGCCGGGCACTCCGGCGGGCAGTGTGGGGCTCGACTCGTATGCGTCGATCTACGCCGACTCGCGCCTGTGGCTGCAGCGCGGTTGGGTGGACTACTTCGCGCCCCAGCTCTACTGGTCGATCGCCTCAACAGGACAGAGCTTCGGCTCGCTGCTGTCGTGGTGGGGACAACAGAACACGATGCGTCGGCATCTGTGGCCCGGGCTGGCGGCCTATCGCGTAAGCGACGGCAGCGCGAGTTCGTACGTGGCGGCGGAGATCCCGGCGCAGGTGCAGCTCACACGGGCGCAGAACGCGGCCGCGGGTGGCTCGACGGGATCGCTGTTGTACAACACGACGGTGGTGCTGAACGACCGCGGCGGATTGCGATCGCTGCTCGCGAGTGGCGTGTTCGCGGCGCGTGCACTGCCGCCGGCCACCGATTGGCTCGACGCCGTCACCCCGCCGGCGCCCAATATGGCCGTGACGTCGCTCGGTGCTGTGCTGCGCGTGTCGATCACGCCGGTCACGAGCGAGCCGCTTTCGTGGTACCTGATTCGGTGGCGCACCAATGGCGCGTGGTCGCAGCGCCTGCAGCGGGTGACTGCGCTCACGGCCGACGTGCCATCGGCTGGTACCGACGGGGTTGTGATCAACGCGATCGACAAGGTGGGCAACGCGAGTACGGACGTGGTGTGGCGCCAGTAGTCGCCGGTCGTGTCGTGTGTCTTACTCGTCCATGAGCGTGTTGTCGCGCGTTTCCGGCATGGTCGCATAGACCAGCAGTGACGCGAGAATGCAGCCGGTGACGTACCAGTAGAACCAGCGCTCGTGCCCCATATTCTTGAACCACAGCGCGAAATATTCTGCGGTCCCACCGAACACCGACACCGCCACCGCATACGGGAAGCCAACGCCCAGCGCGCGGATACTGGTGGGGAACAGCTCGGCCTTGACCACCGCGTTGATGGCGGTGTACCCACTCACCGCCACGAGCGCGAGGATGAGCAGCGTGAGTGCCTGCGGAATCGTCCGGGCGCTTTCCAGGGCGGTCAGCACGGGGATCGTGCCGAGGGTGCCGAGTACGCCGAACGCCGTGAGCACGGGCCGGCGACCGATGCGGTCGGAGAGCGCGCCGACCACCGGCTGCAGCACCATGTACACCAGCAGTGAGATGGCGTTGATGTAAGTCGCGTCGCTTTTGCTGAAGCCGGCGGTGTTCACCAAGAATTTTTGGGCGTACGTCGTGAACGTGTAAAACGCGACCGTACCACCGGCAGTGAGACCGACCACCGTGAGCACAGCGCGCGGGTGGGCCATGAGACCGCGCGCGGTCGCCGCGGCGCTCTGCGGCGGTCGTGACGCGCGATCCTTTTCGAATGCCGACGATTCCTCGAGACCGCGTCGCATCGCAACCGCTACGACTGCCAAGGCCGCGCCGACAATGAACGGAATGCGCCACCCCCACGACTCCAGCTCGGCGGGCGTCATCGTGCGCTGCAGCAGCAGTAGCATCGCCAGCGCCAGCAACTGGCCCATGATGAGCGTGACGTACTGAAAGCTCGACCAGAAGCCGCGATGTGCCTTACCGGCCATCTCGCTGAGGTACGTGGCACTCGCGCCGTATTCGCCACCCACGCTGAGCCCCTGTAGCAGGCGCGCGAGCACGAGCATGGCGGGCGCGATCACGCCGATCTTGGCGTAGCTGGGCGTTACGGCAATCAGTAACGAACCACCGCACATCAGCAGTACCGACAAGGTGAGTGCGGCACGACGTCCGTGCTTGTCGGCGTAGCGTCCCATCAGCCAGCCGCCAGCCGGCCGCATGAGAAAGCCGACGGCGAAGACCGCCGCCGCATTCAACAGCTGTACGGTTTGATTCGCGGGCGGAAAGAAACTCTTCGCGAAGTACAGCGAGAAAGCGGAATACACGTACCAGTCGTACCACTCCACCAAATTGCCGACCGATCCGCCGAAAATGGAACGCAGACGGCTACTCGCCGACTTGGGGGCGCCCGCCGCAACCGGCGCGCTCACGCGGTCACCTGCGCATCGATGGTCCGGGCCAGCAGGTCGAGCAGGTCGGCCTCGGTGCGCACACCGGGTACATCGTTCATATCGATCACGTAGCCATGGCGTTCGGCGATCGCCTCATAGAGCGGGATGCGGTGGGCGAGCAATTGCTCGAATCCCCATACCGCGAAGTCGTCAGGATCGACCTGTTCGTCGTGCATGATCGCGCGCAGCGCCTTGTACTCGGTCCACTTCGCGTCGAGAAACTCCGGATTGTAGTACATCGGCTTCGGATGCGCGCGGAATCGATCGACCAGCATGTGCGTGTGTTCCGGCGTGCCGCGGATGTACACGAGCACCGTGTGATCGGCGAGACAGCGCAGCACGGGATCCTGCGCATCGTGCGGATCGACCACCTCGCACAGACTGCCACCGGAGTCGCAGACGAAGTGCGAATAGCCGTAGATATCCTTTGCGCGCTCGATGAACTCGGGCACGTCGAGCAGCGCCCGAATCTCGGCTACGCGATGTTGGGCCTGACGCCGTCGGTATTCGTCGAACGCAAGACCGCCGCGCTCCGGGTCACCCGGTTTGCCAAGATAGGTGGACAGCGGACTCAGATTCTCGAATGAGATGTTGGAGCGGATGTAGATCGAGTCCGAGCGCAGCAACTGGCGCAGAAAGGGATTGCGCATCGCCTCCCGCTTGAAGTTGTCGACGATATGCTCGTCCATGTATCGCGTGCCAATGCGATAGTCGACGGAGTACTGGAACCAGTCGTGCTTCTGCAGCAGCCCGGCGAGGGACGTCTTGCCGACGCCGGACATGCCGAAAAAGGTCACGGCATGGGCGCGCTGGTCGCGGAGGGCTCGTCCCGATGAGAATCGCATCGTGCTAACTTCCGCTCCAGTTCCAAGGACCTCAACCCCTCCCTCGCAAAATGTCGTTCGCCAAACATGGCCTGCGGGTCTTCGATATCCCGATCACGGTGTTGCCGACGGATATCGACGACAATGACCACGTGAACAACGTGGTGTACCTGCGCTGGATCTTCGACGTGGCCTTGGCCCACTGGACCGCCAGCGCGCCCGACGAGATGAAGGCGGTGTACGGCTGGGTCGCCACGCGCCATGAAATCGACTATCGCCGGGAGGCGGTGTTCGGCGACGCGATCGTAGCGCGGACGTGGATCGGCGCAGTCGATTCACGGCGCTTCGAACGACACACTGAAATCGTGCGGACCACCGACGACCACGTGCTGGCCCGTGGGCGGTCGCTGTGGACGTTGATTGCGCGCGACACGGGACGCATTACCCGTATCCCCCCGGACATGGTCTCGCTGTTCTCGGCCTACATGCATCCGGCGTAAGCCGAGCCGCGTAAGCCGAGCCGCGTAAGCCGAGCCGCGTCGGCCGAGCCCTCAAGGCAGACGCGGGCGTGCTACTGCCGGGCGAAGGCCCGCGAGCCTGAGTAGAGATACGACGCCCGCCCGTTGTCCGACCGCACGTAGAAGTACCGCGGGGATCCCTGCGGTGGCGTCACCATCAGCTCCTGCGTGCCTACGAGCTTCGCCGGCATCACGGCCAGGCCCTGCTTCACCTTGAGAACGCCGTCCTGCTCGAGCACTTCAAGCACGTTCCGCCCCTGGGCATAGCGCCCCACGAGCGCGGCGCGTTCGCCAGCGTTCGCCTCCCGCGGCACGGGCGCGGTGACTTTCGGCTCGGCGTATCCCACCGCCGACTGCAGCGCTACCGACGCGATCGCGTCGATACCTGCGCCCGGGCCGTTCACGAGCACGATGACCGCCGCCTTCCGGTCGGGGAGCATCGTGATGCGCGCGTTGTAGCCATTGATCGCCCCGCCGTGCGTCCACACACGATCCTTGCCCGAACGTCCAACAACCAAGCCGTAGCCGTACATCGCCGAGTCGAGACCTGAGCCGCCCGGATGTGCGATGTAGCCCGTGGTCGCCCGCCGTACCGCATCCGCCGAGATGGCCTGCGTGCCGTCGATCATGCCGCCGTTCATCAGGGCGATGGTGTATCGCGCCAATTCCGGCGCGGTGGCGAAGAGAAAACCCGCGGCCCACTGTGCGGTGTTCTCGGTCATCGGTCGCACGATCTGCATGCCGCTCGCGCCCTCCTGATGCCCCATCGCGGTCGGATGGGTGAGCGCTTCGAGCGGCTTGAAGGTGCTGAGACGCATACCGGTCGGTCGCAGCACCAGGGATTCCACCAGCGCCGCGAAGCGTTGTTTGCCAGCCACTTCGCCCACGTAGCCGGCCATCGAGATGCTGGGGTTCGAGTACGAGAACGTGCGCCCAGGCTCCGTGTAAAACATGGTGTCGCTGACTTCGCGCATCACTTCACCGAGCGCGCCCTCACCCATTCGGCCGTAGGCCACGGCGTTGTCGAGCCACCCGGCACTGTGTGTCATGAGCTGCTGGGTCGTGACGGTGCCGACCCGCTTCCCCTTGAGCGACGGGACGATGTCGCCGATCGGCTGCGCCATGTCGATGCGCTTCTGCTCGGCGAGCTCCGCCAACATGGTGCCGGTGAACATCTTGGTCACCGAGCCGACCCGCAGCAGCATGTCCGCCGTCATGCGCTGTTGCGTTTCGACGTTCGCCACGCCGTAGCCTTGCACATACGCAAGCTTTCCATCGACGACCACGGCCACGGTTGCCCCAGGTGCCGTGGAACTCACGAGAGCGGCACGGGCTACGCTGTCGAGGCGCGACGCCCAAGCGGGTGCCGTTTGCGCGCGGCCGTGGCGAGCGGTGGTCGCCAGCAGGGACGTGGCGACGAGGGCGAGGGCGCGGTAAGTATGCATGTGAGGAAGCTGCTGGTCGGAGCGCGCGTGGCAAGTAGTAGCCGGCGCGGGGTGGCCGCGTGCGTTCGGTGTGGCCGCATAGGGCGCGAGCGGGCGGATCCCTTTCGCCGCTTCCTGCGGGGGGATGGCCGCGCGCCTGTGACGTCCGTGCTGCGACATGGTGTGCGCGAAACGTCCCGAACGGACACGCCGGTGGTGTGGGGGGCGCGCACTTTGCGGATGCAGGGGCGACTCGGCGGTGAGACTGCGGAAAAGCGCTCTGCTCCGAGTGATACCGCCGCATCCGCCCCCGGCATGCGGGGAGGGGCGTGGCTCCCCACAGCGGCTCTCTGCGGGGGAGGGGCCGGCGCGTGAGCAGAGCGAAAGGCGCGCGGCCATCCCCCCGCAGGAAAGCCGCGAAGGGGAGACCACGCGCCCGAACCGCATGCCGGTCACCGATTGAAGCGCTGTGTCAACGAAAGCAGCGTAGCCCCATCACGATCTCAACCCGCAGCCTACTCACAAATCAGCCGAGACACGCAACACGAAGGCGCGTCCCGCTGCGTCCGCGAATTCCTTATAGCGTGACATGAAGTCCCGGTAGCGCGTGTCGAACAGATTCCGCACGCTCACGTCCACATGAACGAGGCCGCGCGCGGTGAGACGGCTCAATCCGGCGGACGCCGACAC
>JBBQXC010000093.1:0-18831 GCA_038210005.1 Gemmatimonadales bacterium | reverse complement strand
CACGCTCGCCAACGTCCGCTGTTCACTCATGCGTCGCGCTCTCCACTGCGGTGAGGTCTCAAATCGCCGCGCCAATATTGCATCGACCTCGCGAAAACGCACTATTTCTGCAGAGTTTCCCTAGGGAGCAGGGGGGAGGGTATCAGGATGCAGGAGGCAGGTGAACCACACGCGGTTCCTGCGCCCGCTTCCCTGATACCCTCCTCCCTGCTTCCTAAGGAGTTGCTTTTCCCCACCCCGTCGGGGCTTCGCTCCCCCCTGTCAGGATTTCACCGACTCCCTTCCCCTCCGCGTGTACAGACATTGCCTGTCACGCATCACTCGACAAGAATCATCACGCTGAGGAGTTCTCGTGATTTACGAACTGGAAGGCGACATTCTGCTCACCAAGGCGCAGGCCATTGCGCACGGTGTCTCGCCCAATGACCACTTCGATGCCGGTCTCGCGCTCGCGCTGCGTGAGATGTGGCCCGGCATGGCGAAGGATTTCCGTCACTACGCCCATCAGGCGCACCCGAAGCCGGGCGAGCTCTGGACCTATCGCAGCGCCGATGGCCACACGATCTACAACCTGATGACGCAGGAAGGCGACCATGCCTCGTCCGCGTCAGGGCGCGCGTCGACGCCCAACGTCAATCATGTGTTGAAGCGGCTGCGACACGAGCTCGACAAGGGCGACATCATGAGCGTCGCGCTACCACGACTCGCCACCGGGGCTGGCGGTCTCGACTGGGATGATGTGCGGCCACTTATCCAACAGCATCTCGGAGATCTCGGCATTCCGGTGTACGTCTACGTCACCTACCGGAAGGGTGTCGCCGGTAAAGAAGTCGCGGTCTGATCACGGCGCGATCGGACACCACGAGCGGTCGAGGGGATGCAGCGCGCCGACGATGCTGCGTCCCCTCGACATGTTCGCCACGCTTAGCGAGGATACGATGAAGACAATTCTGGTTGCACTTGATGGCTCGTCGTTCGCCGAAGCGACCCTTCCGGTCGCGCTCGGCCTCGCGAAGCAGCTCGGTGCGCAAATTGAGTTGGTGACCGTGCACGAGCCGATGCCCGGCCGCCACAATATCTCCGGGTCCAGCGCACACGAGCATGTGCTCGAGCGTGAGCTGATCGCAGCACGCCATGAAGCGGCCGTCCGTGCGCTCGACGCGGTCCGCGACCGGATCACGCAGCGCGCCGATGCGCCCGCGGTCACAACCACCGTGCTGGCCGGCGTCCCGGCGGAACGACTGCTGGAACACGCCAGCGAGCGCGGGGCGAGCCTGCTCGTCGTCGCCACGCACGGACTCGGCGGACTCTCCCGTCAGTGGATGGGCTCAGTGACCGATGCGCTCGTGCGGCACGCCACGATCCCGATCGTCACGGTGCGCCCCGACGCCTCGTACGAAAGCAACACTCCCGATGCGCGTGCGGAGTGGACGCTACGCCGCCTGCTCGTGACGCTCGACGGCTCGAGCGCCGCAGAGCGTATTCTCAAGCCGCTGCAGGCGCTCGTCCCGACAACCGTCGCCTATCGACTCCTCCGCGTCATCTCTCCCCAGAGCCAGCTGCTGCGAGCCCTGACGCCGACGAGCGAACACGAGCGTGACCTTGCCGAGCAGCGCCAGCGCGCGACCGCCTATCTCGACAAGATCACAGCACAACTGGAGGCCTCTGGGGTCAGCGCGACACACCGTATCATGACTGACACCGTGGTGGCGAATGCCATCGCGGACGGCGCGCATGAGCCCGATATCGACCTCGTCGCCATCGCCACGCACGGGCGCGGCGCCATCGGTCGCCTCGCGCTCGGCAGCGTAGCGGACAAGGTGCTCCGCATCGCGGATAAGCCCGTGATGCTGTTTCGTGTGACCGCGGACGACGCTGGCACGGAACCCGCACCGTAGCTCAGCGGAAGCAGGCCAGCGCGGCGTTGGTCACCGGGCAACGGCGCGCTCGGCTTGCGGAAGCCTGACACCGATCACCCGACGGTAATCTGCTGTTGAAACGACCACCGATTTCGTCCTCGACGACGTGGCACACCACGTCGATCGAGCAGACGATCAGCACCTTGACCAGCTCGGCGGCGAACGGTCTCCCCGCCGATGTCGTGCGGGCGCGCACGCTCGAGTATGGCGAGAACGCATTGCAGCATGCCCGCAGCCGTGGCGTGTTGCGCATGCTGCTCGCGCAGTTTGGCGACACCATGGTGGTGGTGCTGATGGTGGCCGCGCTTATCGCCGGCCTCGTTGGTGAGCCGAAAGACATGCTTGCCATCATCGCGATTGTGATCCTCAATGCGGTGTTGGGATTTGCACAGGAGTATCGCGCCGACCGCGCCATGGCCGCACTGGGCGCTCTCGCGCAGCCGCTCACTCAGGTGCGTCGCGACGGCACTGAATTGTCGGTGCCATCAACCGCCCTCGTGCCGGGCGACATCGTGCTGCTCATTGCCGGCAACATCGTGCCCGCCGACCTACGCCTGCTCGACGCCGTACAGCTGAGCATCGAAGAGGCCGCGCTCACCGGTGAGTCGGTCCCCAGTCGCAAGGATCCGGACGCCTGCCCACTCGATGCCAGCGCCATCGGCGATCAACGGTGCATGTGTTTCAAGGGGACCACGGTATCCACTGGACGCGGCTCCGGCATTGTCGTTGCCACTGGCATGCGAACAGAGCTCGGTCGGATTGCCGCCATGCTTCGCGACGAGCCCGAGTCACCGTCACCATTGCAGCAGCGCCTGTCGGTACTCGGCCGAAAGCTCGCCATCGCCGTTGTGGCGCTCTGCACCATCATCTTCGCCGCTGGTCTCCTCCGCGGTGAGCCGATGCTGTTGATGTTCATGACCGCACTCAGTCTGGCCGTGGCGGCGATCCCCGAGGCGCTTCCGGCCGTAGTCGCGATCTCGCTCGCGCTCGGCGCGCGGCGCATGGTCAAGCATCATGCGCTGATTCGCCGCTTACCCGCTGTGGAGACGTTGGGTTCGGTCACGTACATCTGCACGGACAAAACGGGTACACTCACCGAAAACCGGATGCATGTGGATGCCATCCTGCTCGGCGACGGTACCACCTCAGCCATCTCGCATCCAGCCGCGCCTGCCCTGCCCGCCGTCGCCGACGTGATGACCTTGTGCACCGACGTCACGATCGGCGCCAAGGGCGTGTTGATCGGTGACCCCACCGAAACCGCGCTGGTGCGCGCCGGTGCCGATGTCGGTGTCAACAAGCAGTTGCTTGATGCTTCGTGGCCGCGCGTCGGTGAGGCACCGTTCACGTCAGCGCGCGCCCGCATGACCACCGTGCATCGCAGCGCGACGAACGCCGACCAGATCATGGTGTGCACCAAGGGCGCGCCAGAGCGGGTGATCCCCGCCTGTCACGCCATGCAGAGCGCCGACGCCGTAATACCCATCGACCGCGCTCGCGTGCTGCGAGAGGCCGACGACATGGCGGCTGCTGGCCTGCGCGTGCTGGCGATCGCCACGCGTACGCTCTCGGCCTTGCCGGCGTCCGCCGAACAGGCGGAACATGAACTCACGCTGCTGGCGCTGATCGGACTCATCGATCCACCGCGCGCCGAGGCGAAAGCCGCCGTCGAGACCTGCCAGGCAGCTGGCATTCATGTGGTGATGATTACCGGTGATCATCCCGCCACCGCGCTCGCGATCGCGGTACGACTCGGTATCGCCGGCGCACACGACATCGCGCTCACCGGTCACGACATCCCCGCGCTCTCCGATACCGACCTCGCGCACCGCGTGACCGATGTGCGCGTGTTTGCCCGGGTGGCTCCGGAGGACAAACTGCGGATTGTGAAGGCGCTGCAGTCGCGCGGGGAGTATGTCGCAATGACCGGCGATGGTGTGAATGATGCGCCGGCGCTCAAGCGCGCCAACATCGGCATCGCGATGGGACGCGGCGGCACCGACGTGGCGCGCGAAGCCGCCCACATGGTGCTGCTCGACGACAACTTCGCCACCATCGTGAATGCAGTGCACGAAGGCCGTCGCATTTACGACAACATCCGGCGTTTCGTGCGCTTCGTGCTGTCCACGAACGCGGGCGAAATCTGGACGCTCTTTCTCGCCCCGTTTATGGGACTGCCGCTGCCATTGCTGCCGATTCACATCCTCTGGATGAACCTCGTCACCGATGGTCTGCCCGGCATCACGCTCGCCGCCGAACCTGCCGAGCAAGATGCCATGCAGCGACCACCGCGCTCACCGCAGGAGAGCTTGCTGGCTGGTGGCTTGTGGCAGCACGCGCTCTGGGTCGGACTCCTCATGGCCGTTCTGGCGTTGGGCACGCAGGCCTTTTCGATTCGCGACGGCAACAGCCACTGGCAGACGATGACGTTCACGGTGCTCACGCTCTCGCAACTCGCGCATCTGATCGCCATCCGCTCCGAACGAGTCTCCATCTGGCAGCTCGGCGTGCGTGGAAATCCCTCGCTCTTCGTCGCGGTGGTCGCGGCGATCGGCCTGCAGATGGCCACGCTGTACATCCCGGCGATGACGCGCATCTTTCATACCGAACCACTGTCCGCCTTGGAGCTGCTCGCTTGCACCGGGATCGCTTCCGTAGTTTTCTTTGCGGTCGAAATCGAGAAATGGCTCAGACGCCGGAGAGCGTAGCGTGCGTACGATTCTGGTAGCCCTCGACGGATCCGCGTTTGCCGAGGCCGCAATCCCGGTAGCCCTCGGTACGGCGCAGTGCCTGCAGGCACAGATCGAACTCGTAACCGTGCACCCGCCGCCATCGGGCGTCCGCGCAATTTCCGGTGCGAGCGTGCACGACCTCTCGCTCGACCAGCGCGTCAACGAGGAGCTCCGCGCCGCGCTGCAGCAGTACCTCGAACACACCGCGACGCGCCTCGCACACTCCTCCGATGCTCCACCGGTACTCGTGACCGTGCTCGACGGCGAACCAGCCTATCGCCTGTGCGAGTACGCCACGGAGCGGAATGCCGCGTTACTGATCGTCACGACCCACGGGCGAGGCGGCGTCTCCCGCGCGTGGCTCGGCAGTGTGACCGACACGGTGCTACGAGAGATCAGCATACCCCTGCTCGTGGTGCGACCGCCTGAGGGCACGAGCGACAGCACGACGGCTACCCAGTTCACCGCGCAGCCGATTCGAAAGGTGCTCGTCGCACTCGATGGTACGAGTGTCGGTAACGCCGTCGTCGATCCGCTGCACGCGCTCTTTGGGGATACCATCGAGTACCTCGTGTTCGGGGCCGTTCCACCGTTACACCCGATGTGGCGTGCCATTGCCTCACAGGAGGAGCACGACCGCGATCTCATGGCTCAGCAGGCGAAGGTCGCCTGGTACCTGCGCGCCACGGCATCGGAGCTGGCCGATCGAGGGATGCAGGTGTCACGCTGCGCGCTGGTCGACATCGATCCGGCGCGTGCGATTCGCAATTGCGCCGCCACGAACGGCGTCGATTTCGTCGCCATGGCCACGCATGCCCGTGGCCTGGTGGGCCGCGTCATGCTGGGAAGTATCGCCGATAAAGTCCTGCGGACTGCGGACACTCCAGTCCTGCTTTGTCGGACACCGCCGGACGCGCTGTAATGCTCGGCGAACTCGGCCTTCGCTTCGTCGTGTCGGCGATCATCGTGATTCTCGCCGGCACCCAACTCGCCCGCAGCGGCGATATCATCGCGGCGCGCACCCAACTGGGTGGCCTGTGGGTCGGCTCGGTCTTTCTCGCGTTCGCCACGTCGCTCCCGGAGATCGTCACCGATCTGTCCGCCGTGCGTATGGGAGCGCTGGATCTCGCGGTCGGTGACCTCTTCGGGAGCAGCATGGCGAACATGCTGATCCTGGCACTCGTCAGCCTGGCGCCCAGTGGCACCGAGCTGTTTCGTCGTGCGACGCTCGACCATGTCCTGTATGCATCGCTGGCCATCATGCTGACCGCCATAGCCACCGTTGGCCTCGTCATTAGGTCGCCCGTCACAGTCTTAGGTATTGGTCTTACGTCCTGGTTCCTGCTCGCGATGTACGCCATTGCGTCGCGTGCGGCATTCCGGCAAAGCACCGTGGCACAGAGCGCCACGGAAGTCGTGGAGATGTCAGGGCGCACGCAGGTCGACAGCGCCGACACCGCCGTGGACGGAGAACCGATATCCGGCATGTCCCTCACACGGGCGGCACTCCTGTTCGCTGGTGCAGCGCTCGTGATCGTATTGGCGGCACCGCAGTTCGCACGGGCGGCCGAAGGTATCGCGATTCAAACAGGCGTAGGCACCACCTTCGTCGGCACCTGGCTGGTTGGGCTCTCCACCTCGCTGCCGGAACTCGTGACTTCGTTCGCCGCCGTTCGCCTACGCGCGTACGATATGGCCGTCGGCAATCTGTTCGGCAGCAACGCGGTGAACATGGCACTGTTCGCGCTGCTCGATCTCGCGCACCCAGGTCCACCCATTCTGTCCGTCGCCGACCCTGCCCACGCCGTGTCTGCACTCGTGGCGATCGTCTTGATGACGATCGCCGTCGCGACGCTGGTCTATCGCTCGAGACACGGACGCACCGCTGGTGAACCGGGCAGCTTGCTCATCGTCCTCGGCTACGTGCTGGGAATCGGACTCGTATTTTGGCGCAGCATCAAGGGCTAGTCTCGTCATGCCTCGCACGTCGCCGTCACCCCTCCAGCGGCTTGCCCTCATGATCCGAAATCAACACCCACACCGTGCGCGTCCGACGTGAATACCACAAGCGCACCGTCACATCACGTGGGTTTTGCTTGAACGCGAAATGAAATCGGAAACTCGTGCCCGTCGCGCCTGGAAGGCCCGCCGAACGCCGCCACGGTGAGTAGCACCGTGGCCGAGCGTGCACGCCGAGGCACGCTCGGCGTGTTCGGCCGTGAGATCATGAATCTCGATGGGACCGAGCCGCGGAATGTGCTCGTGCGGCTGATCGGACCGCGTCGACGCCGTGCCCGACTACACCGCCGCTCGAGTACACGACAACCGCGGCACTCTTCGACGAAGCGAAGACGGATCTCGCCGCGGCAGGTACCGCGTTTCCGTTCACGCTGACGACTGGATCGCCCGTTTCAACACACCGGCCAATTTCCTACGCGTCAACCGTGGCCTCAAGGCTCGCCTTGACCTGTACCGCGGTCGCTGGGCCGACGCCCTCACGGCGCTGAACGAATCGTTTGTCGGCACCGCCTCCGGCACGACGGCAAGCAAGGCCGTTGTCGGCACGGTCAATCTGGCCGCGCAGGGCATCAGCTGGAACGTGCGTCCCACGGCGTAACCAACGCGCGTCGATACGGCCGTCTCAGCGAACTCCGGAAGCAACTGCCCACGCACCGCGTGCTCCCGCTGGTGCCGATCCCGGTGGACGAATGCAATCAGCGGCTTTCCGCCCCGCCGAAGGGGTGCGTGAACGTGTTGGGGCAGTGAGTGGGGGCTAACGCGGGGGCAAGAACGGCAACGCCCTGAGAAAGAGAGGGGAGGGTATCAGGGAAGAGGGCGCAGGAACTGCGTGTGGTTCACCTGCCTCCTGCATCCTGAAACCTTCCCCCTGCTTCCTGGGGAGTTGCTTTTCCCCTCCCACGCGCAGCCCACACCCCAACCACGCGTGGCACGAATCGCGTACTGTACATGGTCGGAAACATCCGATGTCCCGTGCCCCCTTCGCATTGACCCGTTCCACCGATTCCGTAGTCGCCGATTCGCCCATGGCACCGACCGCGTGGTTTACCCTGTCGCGAAAGCAGACGCTGGCCTCGCTCGCGAGCTCCGCGGAGGGCGGCCTCACCGCCGAGGTCGTGCAGGCGCGCACGATCGAGTACGGCGAGAATGTGCTGCAACACGCGCGTCGCCGCGGCGTGTTCCGCATGCTGCTCGCGCAATTCCGCGACACGATGGTGGTCGTGCTACTGGTGGCCGCACTCATTGCCGGGCTCGTTGGTGAGCCCGCGGACATGTTCGCGATTGTCGCGATCATCACCCTCAATGCAGGGCTCGGCTTCGCGCAGGAGTATCGTGCCGACCGCGCCATGGCCGCACTGGGCGCCCTCGCACAGCCACTCACGCAGGTACGCCGTGATGGCGCCGAGCGATCGATCCCATCGACCGAGCTGGTGCCGGGTGACATCGTGTTGCTCAGCGTTGGCAACATCGTGCCGGCTGATCTTCGTTTGCTCGATGCCGAACACCTGAGTATCGAGGAAGCGGCGCTCACCGGCGAGTCGGTACCCAGCCGTAAGGATCCGCAAGATTGTCCGGCCGATGCCAGCGCCGTCGGCGACCAACGATGCATGAGCTTCAGGGGCACCGTGGTGTCCACTGGCCGTGGCATCGGCATCGTGGTGGCCACCGGCATGGACACCGAACTCGGCCGCATTGCCGCGATGCTGCGCGACGAGCCCGAGTCGCCGTCGCCATTGCAACAGCGCTTGTCGGTGCTCGGACGCAAACTCGCGATCGCCGTGCTGGGACTCTGCACCATTATCTTCGCCGCGGGACTCGTGCGCGGCGAACCCCTGCTGCTGATGTTCATGACGGCACTGAGTCTCGCCGTGGCGGCGATCCCTGAAGCGCTCCCGGCCGTGGTCGCGGTATCACTGGCCCTCGGCGCGCGACGCATGGTGAAACAGCATGCACTCATTCGTCGCTTGCCCGCCGTGGAGACGCTCGGCTCCGTGACCTACATCTGCACCGACAAGACCGGCACGCTCACCGAGAACCGCATGCATGTGGATGAGGTCCGGCTCGGCGACGGGACCGCATCGAGCGTGTCGCTTCCGCCATCCCGTGCGCTGCTCGCCCTCGCCGACGTGATGACGCTGTGCACCGATGTCACCGTCGGCGTCGAGGGCGTGCTGGTTGGCGACCCGACGGAAACCGCGTTGGTGCGTGCCGGCGCCGATGTCGGTGTCGACAAGGCGTTACTCGATGCGCTGTGGCCCCGAGTCGGCGAGGCACCGTTCCGTCAGCGCGCGCCCGCATGACCACCATTCATCGCGGCAGCGCGAGCGCTGACCAGATCATGGTGTGTACCAAGGGGGCGCCGGAGCGCGTCGTACCAGCCTGTCACGCCATGCTGAGCGCCGGCGCCGTGATACCCATCGACGGCGCTCGCGTGCTGCGAGAAGCCGCAGCCCTGGCGGCCGCTGGCCTGCGCGTGCTGGCCGTAGCCACGCGCAGGCTTTCAGCTCCGCCGGAGTCGGCCGAACAGGCCGAGCAGGAACTCACGCTGCTCGCACTCGTTGGACTCATTGATCCGCCGCGCGCCGAGGCGAAAGCCGCGGTCGAGACGTGCCAGGCGGCTGGCATTCATGTGGTGATGATCACCGGCGATCATCCCGCCACCGCACTCGCGATCGCGGTACGGTTGGGAATTGCCGGCATCAACGACACCGTGCTCACCGGTCACGACATTCCCGCACTCTCGGATGCCGAGCTCGCGCACCGCGTGACCGACGTGTACGTGTTCGCCCGCGTGGCGCCGGCGGACAAACTGCGAATCGTGAAAGCGCTGCAGTCGCGTGGTGAATATGTCGCGATGACCGGCGATGGTGTGAACGATGCGCCGGCGCTCAAGCGCGCCAACATCGGCATTGCGATGGGACGCGGTGGCACCGACGTCGCGCGCGAAGCGGCGCACATGGTGCTCCTCGACGACAACTTCGCGACCATCGTGAAGGCGGTTCACGAAGGTCGGCGCATTTACGACAACATTCGGCGCTTTGTGCGCTTCGTGCTGTCCACGAACTCCGGAGAAATCTGGACGTTGTTTCTCGCGCCGTTTCTGGGACTGCCGATGCCGTTACTGCCGATCCACATCCTCTGGATGAACCTCGTCACCGACGGACTGCCCGGCATCACGCTCGCCGCCGAGCCCGCCGAGCCCGATAGTATGCAACGACCGCCGCGCGCACCGCAGGAAAGTCTGCTGGCGGGTGGGCTGTGGCAACACGCCTTGCGGGTCGGATTGCTCATGGCCGCGTTGACGCTCACCACGCAGGCACTCTCGATTCGCGATGCCGACAGCCACTGGCAGACGATGACGTTCACCGTGCTCACGCTTTCCCAGCTCGCCCACCTGATTGCGATTCGTTCCGAGCGCATCTCGATCTTTACCCTCGGCGTGCGCGGCAATCCGGCACTCTTCTTCGCCGTCGTGACGGCAATCGGCCTGCAGCTGGCCACGCTCTACGTGCCGGTCATGAATCGCATCTTCCACACGGTGCCGCTCTCGTGGCGCGAGCTCGCCGTCTGCGTAGCGGTGTCGTCGGTGGTGCTCTTTGCGGTGGAGGGCGAGAAGTGGCGGCTGCGGCGTCGCCTTCACCCCTCCAGCGGCTTGCCCTCATGATCCGAAATCAACACCCACACCGTGCGCGTCCGACGTGAATACAACAAGCGCACCGTCACATCACGTGGGTTTTGCTTGAACGCGAAATGGAATCGGAAACTCGTGTCCAGTGATTCACGGATCACCCCTTCCTTGAAGCGCCCGTAGAACTCCTGCACCCTCGTGCACGGCGCGATCTCGGTGAAGAACTGCTTCCCGATCGCGTCTTCTTTGCGCAACGAGGCCAGCTTCGACTCCACCGCGTTGTAGTTCAGGATCCGCCCGGTCGCGTCCAGCTGGATCATGCCGTACGGGAGGACATCCAGCTCCTCGGTGGACATCGCGTCGGCATTCTCGAGCACGTTGTTCACCGTGTGCTCGGGACGCTGGGAGGGACGGCTGGGCTGAGACATCTGGTGAAGCTAACGGCGGTACCACAGCCGAAGTGCCCACCACCCCACCCTCGCCGGATTCACGATCTTCGGTGTATATTCGGTATTATATGCCGAACCAGTATGCCGAACTCCACTGCCATTCGGCACTCTCCCTCCTCGACGGAGCCTCGCTCCCCGAGTCACTGGCCGAGCGCGCCGCCGAGCTGGGATACCCTGCCCTCGCCATCACCGACCACGATGAGATGGGCGGCGTGGTCCGGTTCGGGACGGCCTGCAAAACACTCGGCATCGCCGGCATCCTGGGCGTCGAGCTCACGGTGCGCATGCCCGACATCGGCAACCCGGGCGCCGAACGACGCACCCACATGGTGCTCCTCGCCGAAACGCGCGACGGCTATCGCAACATCGCCTCACTTGTTACGCGGGCCCGGATGGACAGCGAGCGCGGCACGCCCAGTGTGCCGTGGGCCCTCGTCACGCGCCACGTGGACGGCGTCACAGCGCTCACCGGGTGTCCGCGCGGCTGGGTGCCGCAACTGCTGGCCGACGGACGGGCCGACGACGCCTACACGGCCGCCGGTGAGTTACGCGAGGTGTTCGGTGACCATCTCGCCGTGGAGTGCTGGGATCATCGGCTCCCCGAAGAACGCGCGCTCGTGAAGCAGCTGCGTCCACTCGCCGCCAAACTCGGCGTGCCGTGGGTGGTCACCAACAACGTGCACTACGCCACTCCCGAACAGCGTATCGTACACGATGTGCTCACCACGCTGCGTCACGAACGCACGCTCGACACCATGGGCACGCGCCTGCGCCCCAACGCCGAATGGGCGCTCAAGAAGCCGTCGCTCATTTACCAGCGGTGGCGCGGCGCGGAGGAAGGCGTGAAGGCCACCCTCGCCATCGCCGAACGCTGCACCTTCCGGCTCGAACAGCTCAAGCCCTCCATGCCGGCGTTTCCGCTGCCGCCCGGCATCAGCGCGCAGGAATATCTCACGCGCCTCGTGGAACAGGGCGCCTACGAGCGCTGGAACACATCGCGCACTCCCAAGCACGACGCACAACTCGCCCACGAGCTGGCCATGATCGGCAAGCTCGAACTCGCCGGTTTTTTTCTCACGGTGTGGGACATCGTGCGCTTCGCGCGACGCGAGGGCATTCTCTGTCAGGGTCGTGGCTCCGCCGCCAACTCCGCCGTCTGCTACTGCCTCGGCATCACCGCCGTCGACCCCATTCGCATGGAACTGCTGTTCGAGCGGTTCCTGAGTGAAGGACGCACCGAGCCGCCCGACATCGACATCGACTTTGCGCACCGCGATCGCGAGCGGGTGCTGCAGTATGTGTACAACCGCTACGGCCGTGAACACGCCGCCATGGTGTGCGAACAGATCACCTGGCGCGGACGCAGTGCCGTGCGCGATGCCGCCCGCGTGCTCGGCTTCTCGGTGCAGCAAGGCGACATGCTGGCGTCGCTCAGTGACCGGTTCAGCGCGCGCAGTACCGCCGAGGCACTGCGAGTTGATCGCGAGCCAGCGGGCACGGCATCGGCTACCACACCGGGCACCACACCGGGCACCACACCGGGCACCACACCGGGCACCACACCGGGCACCACACCGGCCGTAAAGCCCGCCACCGATGCCGATCGACTGGGACAGCAGATGATCGGAGGCACCGAAGCCACCACCACGGCGCGCGTAGTGCGTGAAGCATCGCGCAAAGTCGCGTCCACGCAAACGGCCAAGACGCAGCGTGCACCGAAAGGCCCCACCGAACGCGACGGCACGTGGGCGCAGGTCATCGATATGCAGGCCGAGCGGAAGATCGCGACCGATGCGGCCACCACCGATGCGCGTACCACCGCCACGCGCGACACCGCGAGCGGTCGTGAGGTGCTCGCGCGCGCCGGTCTCGATCCCGACGACGAACGCGTGCGTCGCTTGGCGGATGTGGTCGATGGCCTCCACCAGCTGCCGCGTCATCGGTCCATTCACGTGGGCGGATTCATCCTCACCGAGGAGCCGCTCGGCTCCATCGTACCCATCGAGCCCGCCTCCATGCCCGGGCGCACCGTGATTCAGTGGGAGAAGGACGATCTCGACCCCGTGGGTCTGGTGAAAATCGATCTCCTGGGGCTCGGCATGCTCACCGTCGTGCAGGATTGTCTACTGTATATCCGGCACACACGCGGCACCACGATCGATCTCGGACAACTCGATATGAGCGATCAGGCCGTGTACGACGTGATGTGCCGCGCCGATACCGTCGGACTCTTTCAGATCGAGAGTCGCGCGCAGATGAATACGCTGCCTCGTCTCAAGCCGCGCTGCTTTTATGATCTCGTCGTCGAAGTCGCGCTCATTCGACCGGGCCCGATTCAGGGCGAAATGGTGCATCCGTATCTGCGACGGCGCGCCGGACTCGAGCCGGTCACGTATCCGCATCCGATGCTCGAGAAAGTGCTCAAGCGCACGCTCGGGGTGCCGCTCTTCCAAGAGCAGGGCATGCAGGTGGCGATCACCGCCGCCGGCTTCACGCCCGCGCAGGCCGATCAACTGCGCCGCGCCATGGGACACAAGCGCTCACGCGAACGCATGGCGCAGATCTGTGAAGAGCTGATCACCGGGATGGCGAAAAACGGGATTCCGGAAGAGACCGGCCGTCGTATTTACAACCAGATCAACGCCTTCGCCGACTATGGCTTTCCCGAAAGTCATGCCGCGAGTTTCGCCCTGATCGTGTACGCCACGGCCTGGCTCCGGCACTATTACGCGCCGGAATACACCGCCGCGATTCTCAACGCGCAGCCCATGGGATTTTATGCACCGGGCACGCTCATCGAAGACGCCAAGCGACACGGGGTCGAGGTGCATCCCGTCGATCTCACGCGCAGCACGTGGGATCATGCCTTGGAGATGGCCGACGGACGCGTACTCGTGCCCAACGACGGCGTGGTGCGCTGGGGGCGCAACATCGGTGTGCAGAAGATGCGCGATGTCGTGGCCGTACGACTCGGTATACGGCTCGTGCGCGGACTGGGCGCCAAGGCTCGACGCGCGCTGGAGGCGGCACTGGCGCAAGGACCGTTCACCAGTGTCGAAGACGCCGTACGTCGCGTATCGCTCGATAAAACGTCATGGCGGCGACTCGCCGAAGCCGGTGCCTTCGACAGCATGTTCGCGCACGAGCCGGCCGAACGGCGACGGCGCGTGGCGCTGTGGGAAGTGATGGCCGCCACCCGTGGCCCCGAGCTGCCGCTGGCGCCGTTTCAGGCGCAGCCCGTGCCCGCACAGCTGCCGGCCTACACCCCCGTCGAACTCACCGAGGCCGACTATCGCATGACGGGGCTGTCGTTGGCCGGGCATCCCATGAAGCATGTGCGCCCCATTCTCGCCCCCAACGGGGTGCTGTCGGCCCGTGAAGCGCACGAGCTGGGCAAGGACGGGCAGCGCGTGGCCGTGGCCGGACTCGTGATCTGCCGTCAGCGCCCGGGCACGGCCAAGGGCTTCGTGTTTCTCACCCTCGAAGACGAAACGGGGATGATCAACATCGTGATCACCCCCGATCGGTTCGAAGAACATGCGCAACTCCTTTCCACCTCACCGATGCTGCTGATTCGCGGCACGCTGCAGATCGAGCAGCAGGTGGTGAACGTGCGCGCCAAACAGTTCAAAGCGCTGGAGCTGGGTGGTGGCGAGCAGCATGTGAAGGGGCACAACTACCGGTAGCGGTCCCACCTCGCGGCTACCGCCGCACCTGCTCGAAGTACAACAGGCCACCAGACGTCGTGCCGACCACGATATCGAGATCGCCGTCGCCGTCGAGGTCCGCTACGGCCACGCTGGAGTACGGCCCACTCGCCAGCCTGAATGACGAATCCCGCTCGAAGCGAACGCCCGTGCTGTCCGACACATTGCGCCAGAGCTGCACGCCGCCGTCTTCACTACCCAGCAGCAAATCCGGCTTGTCGTCACCCGTGATATCGGCGAAGGCCGGCGTACTGCGACGCCCGACATCGATGTTCTGAAAGACATCGCTCACCAGTTCGAAACGCGGCACCGTGCGCGAACCGACATTACGATAAAAGTTGAGCTGACCCGAAGCCTCGCCCACGAACAGGTCGAGATCGCCATCACCATCGACATCGGAGAACGCCGGCGCGCTGTTACTCCCGCGCGTGAGCACGATCAGGGCGCTGTCCGCCAGCGTAAAGGCCGGCGACGCACGCGACCCGGTGTTGCGCCAGAACTGCACCTTGTCGCGCCAGGTACCGAGCAGCAGATCGGGAAGGCCATCCCCATCGAGGTCCGCCACCGTCGGCGCGTAATGGAACTCGCGCTGCATCGGCAACATGCCGCGATGCACGAAGGCCGGCGCGCGAGCACTCCCCGTGTTCTCGAACCAGGTGACGGTGCCCGCCGTGTCATTCACCGTGTCGATTCGATTGCCCACGAGCAGATCCATATCCCCGTCACCATCGAGATCGGCGAACGTGGGCATGGCATCGCTGCCCACATCGATCGTGCGGATCAGGCGCCGCGTGGTCAGCGCAAAGTCACCAGCCGCGCGCTGAGACACGAGCAGCAGATTCTCGATGCTGGTGGTACGAGGGGTGTACGCGCCACCGATGACCCCGACCAGCAGATCGGCAAATCCATTGCCATCGAGATCACCCAGTGTGGGCGCGTTGTACCCGCTCGTCAGGATCGGCGCGCCCAGCGGAAACCGCGTCGGCTCATTTCCGCGCATCGCCGGTGTCGTGCAGCCACTCGAGCGATTTTCGAACAACAGCACACCCTGCTCGAAGTAGTCACCCCAAAACAGATCAACGTCCCGGTCGCCGTCGATATCGCCGAAGGCGAGCGTGTTCGCGCCGTGCCGGGATCCGCGTCCCTGTACGGGCTGACCTGGCACCGGGCCGAGGACTTCGATGCCCTCGAACCGCTCGGTGTGCAGGGCGAAACGGGGGACGCCGTTTTGCTCCGTGCCTGGCACCGCTTCGAAACGATCGACCGTGCCGGCTACCCGGCCGAGGAATAGATCGAGGCGGCCGTTGCAGTCGATGTCGACGATGTTGAGGATATTCTGCCGGTCGGCCGCAATCGGCGCGTTATCGCCATCGCGCAGCGAATCGACGGCAACGCGAAACGCCGGCGCGCTCTTCGTGCCGACGTTTCGCCAGGCACGGATGTAGCTCGTCGGCGACTCGCTGAGCAGATCGATCCGTCCATCGGCATCGAGGTCGACGAAGCGATACCACTCACCGACCGGCAGATCGAGAAATCGGTCTGAACGCCACACGAAGCGGCCGTTCACATTCTCGAAATGCATCAGCGACGACGATCGTTCCTGCACGAACAGATCGAGATCGCCGTCGCCGTCGATGTCCACCATTTGCGGGCGGGGCACATCGAATCCTCCGAGAAACGCTTCCGGTAACGGCGCGCCATCGCGATCGATCACCGAGAACGGCGCGACACGTTTCACGAACGTGGATTGCGCCTGCAGTCCGTTCGTCACGCACGCGACGGCAAGCAGCAGTGCGCCCACCGCCACGACGGGTAACGTGCCACGTGTACTCATCGCGCGCCCGCCGCGCCCATGCCCGTTGGTCCGGCCCCGAGCATCAGCGTGCTGTGCACCGCGCCCGTGCGCAGATCGAAGATCGTGAGCCACCCGTCCGACATGTGCTCCTTCGCGCCCATACCGTGCATCTCGTGTCCGCTCTGTCCGGGCGCCGTCGCACCGGTATTCTGACTGACCACGAACGCATATCGCCCATCGCGCCGAAGCAGCATGCTGTACGGCTGCGCCAGACGTCCGGACAGCGTACGCACCACCATCCCCGACGCGAGCTCCACGTCGGCGATCGCATTCTTCGTGAGCAGCGTGACGAGCACGTGCTTACCGTCCGGGGTGAAGCGAGGCTCCCACGGGTTGCCCTCGAGCGCGATCTCGCGCACCGGCTGCAGCGGTGGTGGCCGCCGCAGATCGAACACAAGCAGCGAGTTCGACAACTCGCCCGCCGATACCATGGTCTGTCCATCGGGGCTCAGCGCGAACGTGACCAGTGAACGCGGGACCCCGGGAATCACCGATAGCGTCACACGGCCCGTGGCGGTCTCCACCGACGCAATACGGTTCTCGGCCAGCGATGCCGTATGCACGAAGCGACCATCTATGCTACTGGCCAGCGCATGCGGCCGCGGCATCACGATTTCCTGCTCATCGACCAGCGTGAAGGCGGAACGCACAATCACGCCAAGCGACTTGGGAGGATTCACCGCCGTCATCGAACGCCCCACGTACAGCGAGTCGTGCACGGGGTCGAGCGACAGCAACCCCGGCGTCTCCAGCTTCACCTGCGCCACCAAGCGGTTCGCACGATCGAACTTGAGCACACGGCCATCGCCGATCAACGAGACGTACCAGTACGCGCCGTTCTCCTCCACCACGACATGATGCGGCTTCGCGTTGGCCGTAAAGCCGAGCGTGCGCAGGTCGAGCACCGTGTCGATCGCCAGACGCGCCTGATCGACCACCGTGATCGACGCACCCGACTGATTCACGATATACAGCTTGTCACCAGCGACGGCGCTCCCTCGCTGCGTGTAGCACGCGCTGGCGACAACGCAACACGCAACCGCCAGCGCGAGTACCTGACGCACTGCGCGCATCAGGGAATCACTTTACGCGACATATCGCGCACGAAGAACACGCCTTCACCGATGCTCGTCACCACAATCGCGCCGCTCTTGAAATACGGATACACGCTCCAGGCGCCGGCGAAGCTCGGCGTGCCGTCATCACCGGGATGGGTATCCATGAAGCCGACTTCCTTCGGGTTGCGCGGATCGCTCACGTCGAGAATCCGTAGACCGGACGTGTAGTTCGCCTGGTACATGCGGTCGCCCTTCACGTACAGGTTGTGGTCGATCGCCTTCGACGTACCGATATGCTCCTTCACCAGGATCGGATCGGAAAGATCGGCGAGATCCCAGACCAGCGTCCGCGTACCCTTCGCCGCCTCGCCTTTGCCCGTCGATTCGTCGCCTTCGTCATTCAGGTACAGAAAACGATGGTCGTCGGTGAGCCACGCCTGGTGTGCGTAGGCGACGTTTGGATAGCTCGCCCGTGAAATGGCGACAGGGTTCTTCTTGTCGGTGAGATCCGCAATGCTGATCGCGTTCTCGTTCGAACCAACGCAGATCTCCTTGCCCGTATACTTCGCGTCGGGCCCGTGATACACCACGCACTGCGCATCATGCGAATACCCAGTACCGGCGGATCCCGTTTTCGGATCACCGAAACAGCCCGCGAACTTCGGCTTCTTCGGCGTCCGCACGTCGATCATGTGGTAGCCACCGCCGCATGTTTCGCCGCCGCCGGAATTGCCGACCGTGTACATGAAGCCGGTCTCTTCGTTCGCAACGATGTTATGCGCGCTGTTGATGCGATCATACGTGACGTCAGGCTTGAACACTTCCGGCGTCTTCACCGAGCGCAGGCGCGTCATATCGAACACTTGCATGCCGTGCTCGGCCGCGTTGTCGGACACGATGAACACGTGATCCTTGTACACCTTCATGTCGCGCCACGCCGAGGACGGTGAGCCCTTGGTCTTCGGCAAATTGCCAAGGTACCGCGGGTTGATAGGGTCGGTCACGTCCACGAACGACGTGCCGTCCGTGCGGCCGAGGATCGCGATCTCGCGCTTCGTGACGGGATCGGTCCACCCCCAGTTGTCGTTCATGTTCGTGCCACGCTTGCCGCCGATGGCCGAAATCGGCAGAAACGACATCAGGCCGGTGTTCCCGCATTCGAAGGCGCTGGCTTTGCCGTCCTTGCCGCACTGCACTTCCTTCCCTTTCACCGCGCTATACGTCTTGCTCGGCGCAACGGGGAAGAGCACGCCTTTCGACGTCCACGCACCCGCTGCGGACCGCTCGAGAAACATCACGCTGCCGGCGGCGCCGGCGTCGTTGGGCATGCCGACGACGGCCGAGTTGCCCGACACAGCGACCGCCGTACCGAATGCCGCCCCCGGCTCGATCTCCGGCGTGGTGAGTTGATTCATCGACCACACGCCGTCGGCGTCCTGACGCAGGCGCTGGATCGCACCGGTA
>JBBQXC010000092.1:0-18862 GCA_038210005.1 Gemmatimonadales bacterium | reverse complement strand
GAGGCCGATGCGGCGGAATGGACCCGCCTCGATCCGGCGCATCCCGTGCAGCCGGCGCTGCACCTGATCGCCATGGTGGCCAACCCTGACCCGGGACCGAGCGGCAAGTATCGCACGCGCATGGACAGCGCGCTGATCGAGAAAGTGTACGGCTGGGCGAAGTCGAAGAACGCGCTCCTTTTCGTCGATTTGCAGATCGGCCAGAGCACGTTGCAGCAGGAGCTTCCGTGGATCGAGAAGTTTCTCATGCGCCCCGACGTGCATCTGGGGATCGATCCGGAATTCTCGATGAAGTCGAGCGGCGGGATCCCGGGGCGACGCATCGGCACGTACGACGCCGCCGATATCAACTACGCCATCACGTTTCTCGCCAATCTGGTGGACAAGCACAAGCTGCCCCCCAAGATGCTGGTGGTGCATCGTTTCACGCCGAAGGGCGTGACGAACGCCCGCAACATCAAGCTCGATCCCAAGGTGCAAGTGGTGATGCACATGGACGGATTCGGCGCCCCGTGGCTCAAGCGCGACACGTACTATCGCGACATCAAGCGGGAGCCCGTGCAGTTCACCGGGTGGAAGCAGTTCACCAAGGCGAAGAACGACAAGCCGCCCACGACGCGCGAAGCGATCTTGCGCCTCTGGCCCGCGCCGCTGTACATCCAGGTGCAGTAACACCTCCCGCGGCCGCCGGACCGCAGTCGGGGAGGGCGTTCCGCTCTCCGACTGCCAATGCAGGTTCGTATGCAACGACGTGAACTTCTGAAGGTCGCGGCCGCCGCAGCCGCCCTCACGCTGCTCCCCCGTGAGGCTCGAGCGGCGTGGTCGAAAGCCGCGACCATTGCGCGTGAACCAGACGCCCTGCAGCCAGCAACGCTCACGGCCAGCCAGCGCGCAACGCTCGCTGCGCTTGCCGACGCGATCATCCCGCGCACCGATACGCCGAGTGCCACCGAGGTGGGCGTACTGGCCTGGATCGATGTGATTGTCGCCGACTACTACACCGACGCCGACCGTCGCGCCTTGACCACCGGTCTCGACGCCATCGACGCGCAAGCGCGCGCAATTACCGGACAGCCGCTCTCGGCGGCGACGGGCGATACGCTCATACTCGTGATGAATGCGCTCGACACGCCGTACGATCGCAACGCGCCCGCGGCACGTGGCTATTCGCGGGTGAAGGGGCTCGTAGTTCACGGCTACTTCACGAGCGAGCGCGTGCAGCGCGACGTACTGAAAACCGACATCATGCCGGGTCGCTTCGACGGTGCCGCGGAGATGCCCGCCCGCAACGGAGGCCGCGATGAGTGACGACCTGTATATCGACGCACAACCGCAGCGTCGTGTGTTCGACGCGATCGTGGTCGGTTCGGGTATCAGTGGCGGATGGGCCGCCAAGGAACTCACCGAGCGCGGACTTGCCACACTGGTGCTGGAAGCGGGTGGCCCCGTGGACTTCGGCGGCAAGGATTTCGTGGAGCACATTCAGCCGTATGACATGAAGTACCGCGGCTGGGGCGACCGCAACGCGCTGGAAAGAGAGCAGCCGATACAGCGGCAATGCTACGCCTGTGACGAACCCGGCCGTAAGTTTTTTGTGAACGACAACGACAACCCGTACGTCTCACCCGACGACGCGCCGTTCAAGTGGTTTCGCGGACGACAGGTTGGCGGACGGTCGATCATGTGGGGCCGTCAGGTCTATCGTTGGAGCGATCTCGACTTCGAGGCGAATGCGAAAGATGGGCACGGCACCGACTGGCCGATCCGCTACACGGACATCGCGCCCTGGTATTCGCACGTGGAGCGGTTCATAGGCGTGACCGGCGCCAAGGAGGGCCTGGCGCACCTGCCAGACGGTGAGTTCCTGCCACCGATGCAAATGACCGTCGTCGAGCAGGTCGCGCGCGAACGCATGTTGAAGGCGTTCAACGGCGAACGTGTCATGACGATCGGCCGCGCGGCGATTCTCACGCAGAATCACAATGGACGCGCGGCGTGCCACTACTGTGGCCCCTGCGAACGCGGCTGCGTGACGCACTCGTATTTCAACAGCATCGGGAGTACCCTGCCCGCCGCCCGGAAAACCGGACGCATGACGTTACGTCCGCACAGCGTGGTGGCCGAAATACTGTACGATGCGAAACGATCGCGCGCGCGCGGCGTGCGTGTGATCGACGCGCGCACGCAACAGGAAACGGTGTACGAAGCGAAGGTCGTGTTTCTCTGCGCCTCGACCATCGAATCGGTGCGGCTGTTGCTGAACTCGAGCAGCACGCGCTGGCCCGATGGCTTGGCCAACTCCAGCGGCACGCTTGGGCGCTACGTGATGGACCATCACTACGGGTCTGGTGCGGGCGGCACGATGCCGGGCTATCTCGACAAGCGGACGATCGGCCGTCGTCCGAACGGCATTTATGTGGCGCGCTTCCGGAATGTGCACACGACGAGCCCCGATTTCCTGCGCGGCTACGGTATGCAGGGCGGGTCGAGTCGCTCCGGCTGGGGACGCGGCAGCGGTATGGCCGGCTACGGCGCCGCGTTCAAGCAGTCGCTCATCGACGACCTGGGGCCGTGGGGCTTCAGCATCGGTGGCTGGGGCGAGACACTGCCGCACGCCGACAACCGCATCACGCTCGATGGCACCACGAGGGACAAGTGGGGCATTCCCGCCGCCCGCATAAGCGTGCGCTGGCGCGAGAACGAGATGGCGATGAACAAAGACGTATCGGCCAGCGCTGTCGAGATGCTCGAAGCCGCCGGCGCGATCAACGTGCGCCCCAATCGTACGATGCATCCGCCCGGCCACTGCATCCACGAGATGGGCGGTGCACGCATGTCCACAACCGCTCAGGACGGAGTGCTGAACAGGTGGAATCAGGCATGGGACGTACCCAATCTGTTCATCACCGACGGTGCCGCGATGTCGAGCAGTGCGTGCCAGAACCAGTCGATCACGTACATGGCGCTTACCGCGCGCGCGGCAGCGCACGCCGTCGGTGAGCTCAAGCGGAGAAACTTGTGATGCCGAAACGTCCCGATCACTACGGCATGTCACGTCGCGATGTATCACGTCGCGATGCGCTCCTCGCGCTCGGCGCGGTCGCCGTCACGGCTTCGGCTACGCCACTCGGTGCGGCGTCGGCCCGGGTGGTACGTGCCGGGCGACTCAATCAATCGGTCGCGCGCTGGTGCTTTTCTCGTACGCCGATCAACGACCTGTGCGCGTCGGCGAAGAGCATGGGACTGATGGGTATCGACTTGCTGGGCGATACCGAATGGGAGGTGCCGAAGCAGTACGGCCTGCAGTGCACGATGGGCAACAGTTTCGGCGCGATTCCGGTGGGCTTCAATCGCGCGAATCAGCACGACAAGCTGGTAGCCGATGGCGAAGCGATGATTCCTCGGGCGGCGGCGGCCGGCGTGCAGAAGATCGTGGTGTTCAGCGGCAATCGCGGCGGCATGTCCGACGGTGAGGGCATCGCGAACTGCATCACGGGTCTCGAGCGATTGATGCCGACGGCCGAGCAGCATGGGGTGGTGCTGTGCATGGAGATGCTGAACAGCAAAGTCGATCACAAGGACTACCATGCCGATCACACGGCGTGGGCGGTCGAGGTGGCGAAAGGGGTGAACTCACCGAGTTTTCGCTTGCTGTACGACATCTATCACATGCAGGTGATGGAAGGCGACGTGATCGCGACGATCAAGGCGAATCTGCCGTGGATTGCGCATTTCCATACGGCGGGAGTGCCGGGGCGGAATGAGATCGATGGTGGGCAAGAGCTGAACTATCGCGGGATCGCGGAGTTCGTCGCGGGCACGGGATATCGTGGCATTTTTGCCCATGAGTTTTTGCCGAGGAGGGAGGGGATGAAATCGTTGAGGGAGGCAGTGGAGGTTTGTACGGTTTGACGAGGGGGGGGCTTTGGGCTTTGGGCTTTGGGCTGTGGGCTTTGGGCTTTGGGCTGTGGGCTCTCGGGGCTTGGGGCTGTGGGCTGTGGGCTCTCGGCCGTGGGCCGTGGGCCGTGGGCCGTGGGTTAAGGACAGTGGAGAGTGGACAGAGGTCAGAGGACAGAGGTCAGAGGACAGAGGTCAGCTGTTGAGGCGTTTGAGGAGGTTGATTAGCATCCCGCGAATGCGGCCGGCTTGGGCGAGCAGTTCGGAGGCGGTGGCGTTTGCGATCACGCGCGTATCGCGCGCCAGCATCAGATGATTCGTGGATTCGGTGGTCGATCCCAGGGCGATCACGATAAAACGCGCGAATTGGGGGTCGGTTAACTGTCCCGCCCCTTCTGAAATGTTGGCGGCGATCGACTCTGCCGATTTCCGGAGTTGATAGGTGAGATTTGCGCGCCCTTTCGCGGCGTTGGCTAAGGCGCGGTCGATCGCAATCGCGAAGGCGTGGGCTTCATGCCACACGCGCAGTTTGGTGAAGTCTTGCATGTCGGCGAGTGTAGCATCGCGCGAAAATTCCGCGTCACCAGAATGACGCAAGCGGTGCCTTCCCCACTCCTACGCTTTCCACCCACGGCCCAAGGCCCATGGCCCACGGCCGAGAGCCCATAGCACACAGCCCCAAGCCTCGAGAGCCGACAGCCCACAGCCCACAGCCTGATAGCCCACAGCCCACAGCCCACAGCCCACGGCCCAAGCCTGATCGCCCACAGTCCACAGCCACCACCTACGGATAAACCAGTTGACAACCGCCTCCCCCCTCCCCCATACTACTGCCTAACCAGTACTGCCCAACCCGCAGCCGCCCTCCCCACCATGACCGACGTCTATTTCCCCCCTCGCGAACTCGCCGTCATGAGTGTCCTCTGGCGCCTCGGCTCTGCCACCGTCGCCGATGTCCGCGACGCCATGGACGACGACTTGGCCTACACCTCCGTCCTCTCTGCCCTCCAGACCCTCGCGGATAAAGGCTACGTCCGCCACGAGCCCGAGGGTCGCGCCTATCGCTACTTCCCCGCCGTGGCCGCCGAGCGTGCTGGTCGCAGTGCGCTGACCCGTATCAAGGACGCGATCTATCAGGGATCGGCCGAGCGCATGTTCACGCAGCTGGTCTCTGATAAACAGCTGAGCCGCGAAGAACTGGAACGTATGCGGACACTTCTGAACGAGCGCCTGGAGGACGACGCATGACGCCGTCCTTGATGATCGGCTGGATGACGCAGGCAATCGTGGTCAGCGCGCTCCTTGCCTCCGTTGCGTTGCTGCTGCAACGGCTCGCCGGTCGCGCGCTGCCGGCGCGCATGATCTGGGCTGGTGCGCTGTTCTCGTCATTCCTGCTGGTACTTGTGGCGCCGTTTCGTACTGCGCCGTCCGCCGCCGCCATCGCACCGGACTCGGTCGCCGTCGGCACACCAATCCTGCCCGCCAGCCCCGCACCGGCGTTCGACCTACAGTCCACGATCAACGCCATCGCATCGGGCGTGAGCCGCGCCGTCTCTGCCCCGGTGTCCTGGAGCATTACGACCATCGGTGGCCCGCTCGATCGCGCACCGCGACTCGCCCAACAGGCCGTCACGCTGGCGTGGCCGCTCTGCTCGGCGCTCGTGCTGCTGGCCTTCGGCGTGAGCTATCGTCGTCATCGCGCCGCACTGCAACGCGCCTCATTGCACGACATCAATGGCATTGCCGTGAGCGTCACCGAGGCCCTTGGCCCCGCCGTGATCGGTGTGCGTGATCCACGTATTGTGGTTCCGGCGTGGTTGCTCGAGCGCACGCCCCACGAACAGCAGCTGGTCTTGGCGCACGAGCAGTCGCACATCTCGGCGCATGACCCGTTGCTGCTGCTTGCCGCCTGCGGCGCCATCGCGCTCATGCCGTGGAATCCGATCGCCTGGTTTGCGCTTGCGCGACTTCGTTTAGCCATCGAGCTCGATTGTGACCACCGCGTGCTCGGCACCGGCGCGTCGCCGCGACAGTACGGCCAGCTGCTCATCGAATTGTCATCGCATGTCCCGCAGTTCATGCGTGGCGGCATCGCTCGCATCCCGCTCGCACTCACCAGCCCCGCGTTTTCCTACCACGCCTCACACCTCGAACGGAGACTCATCACCATGACCTCACGCCCGTCGAAGTTCATCCGCTCACGTCGCATCGGCAGCAGCCTGCTGGCCGCCGTCGCGCTCCTTGCCGCCTGTGAATCCCAGCTGCCCACGGCGGCCGAAATGCAGAACATGGACGTGAAGGCCGTGGAAGCGCGGGTCGCGCAGGTGACCAAGATCGATACCGCTAGCGTCGTCTATTTCATGGACGCCAAACAGGTCACCCGCGCTGAGGCCAAAGCCCTCTTGGCCGAGAACATCGCCACGGTCAACGTGAGAGGCGGCAAGACGCAGGAGATTCGCATCATCACGAGGGGCGCGCTCACGGCGTCGCGCGCGAATGGCACCGGCGATTCCGGCTTGAGCGTGTTCGGCTTCAAGCCGAACGGCGCGTCGAAACCTACCGTCAACTTCTCGGCCACACCAAAGACACCGTTTACCGGCATTCTTCTCATCGACGGCCAGACTGTAGAGGCGTCGCGCCTCAACTCACTCAAGCCAGATGCCATCGAAACAATCGAGATCATGAAAGGCGAGGCCGCGACGGTGCTCTACGGCGAAGCCGGGGCCAATGGTGTCATCAAGGTGACCACCAAGAAGAAATAGCTTGCGGTTTTCGCACCACGTGCCGATACTCGGAGTCATGACCGCGCCCAACACGGCAGTTTTGCGACTTATCAGCCTTATTCCCGCCGACGTAACGCTTCTCGTTACGTCGGTTGTAGTCGTACGCACCCGGGAGAAAGGCCACGTCGTCGCTGCCATGTGACGCAACCGCCGCCCCTCCCGAGTACTCACGGGATGGGCGACCTGGGCAGCACCGCCAAGGCCCCTCCCATGGAGGGGCCTTCGTCGTATCAGGAGCACCAAATGTTCATGCGATTCGATCGTCAGCCGAAGTCCCGTTCCAACACGCCACATCAGTCCTCGCAGGATGCCACCGGTACGCCGTTCGGGCGCCCGGGCACAACCAATACCGGCCGTACCGCCGGAACTGAGAGCAATGACTTTCGCGAGCAGGCCGACGGCGCGCCGTGATCGAACGCTCGAACGACGCGTCGGGCCGCGCTACGACAGCAGACGGCGTGCGAGCGCAGTTCGCTGAATCGCCGTGATCGCGAGCATGGCGATCCATACGACCAGCACGTATCGGCTGACCGATGGGGCGAGCGCGATCACCACGTACACGATCGTGGTTTCGCCACCCTCGGCCAGCGCGCGCGTGAACTGAATCGAGCGATTGCCGCCCAGCGCTCGGTCCGCCTTTTCAGCGAGCGATGACAGCGCCAATGTCGTAGTGATGGCAAGCACGTAGCCCAGCATCACCAGCATCCAGAGCACGACATCGGCAGGCATGGCGATGGCGAAGGCAACCGCCATGGCGGAGTACGCCAGCATATCGAGCGTGATGTCGAGGTAGCCCCCAAACAACGACGCGTTGCCGGCCAACCGCGCCATCATGCCGTCGTAGCCGTCCAGCAATCGACTCACCAGCCACAACGCAATACCAAACCACGTGAGCCGCACTGCTACCAGCGCGGCCGCCGTGACGCCGAGCACCGCCGCCACCGCTGTGACCTGGTTGGCCGTAATCCCCGCACGGTGCAGCGCCCCCGCTGGCGCACTCCAGCGGCGCGCCATCCATTGTCGAAAGGGCTCGTCGATCATGCTATGAAACTAGTACGCCGTGCCGCCCGCGGATCAGAGCGCGCCACGATCGCCGAAGAGGTAGCGGGCCGAGAACTGGAACTGCCGCGGCGGGGCCGCCGAAAACAAATACACCTGATCGCCTGTGCGGCCGAATTGGGTGCGACTGCCGCCACCGCCGATCCCATTTGCATATCCGCCCCACGCGAGCGTGTTGAGCAGGTTGAACAAATCGGCCCGCAACTCGACGCCACGAAGCGCCGACAGCCGCGGCCGATACGATGCGCTGGCACCGACGGTCACGAAGCCCGGTAGTCGCTCCGCATTGCGCGCGACGCCGAAGAAGCGATCGGCGTTGCCGATGAACCCGTTGCCGCGGATCGGGCCCGAACCCAACAAGTCGTAGCGCGCGATGCCGCTGCTGGTCACGGCGCCAGCCAGTCGATTGAGCGGCACACCCGTTTGCGCATCGCCGATCATACTCACGGTGAATCCGCGCGGCGATTCATACACGCTGCGCAGGGTCACGCGGTGGCGGCGATCGTTGTTGGCATCAGCCCATTCGTCACTGGTGCACGCCGCGCCGGTCACCGCGTCGATACGGTTGGTGTCGAAGCAGTTACCTTGCGTGGCCGAGAAGTTGATGTCCTCGGTGTTGTTCTGCGCGCGTGACCAGACCCAGTTGGCATCGAGCTGCCAGCGCTCGGTGAGGGCGCGACGCGCCGCGACATACATCGCGACATAGCGTGCCGATCCACCACTCTGCGTCGTCGACAATCGACGATAGCCAGCCGTGGTCGGGTTGTCGAGACGTGATGCGTCGCCTGCGCACGCGAACGAGTTCGCACAAACCAGAGGAAGCGAGTCGGCAGCGGTGAGTCGCCGCGCAATCGGATTGAGATCGGCCGTAAACGGCAAGTTGCGCGTCTCGCTCCATACCAGATCCGCGCTGAGCGCCCACGCGCGACCGAACTGACGCTGGTAGCCGAGTGTTGTTTGCCAGCTCATGGGCTGTTCGAGTCCGAGTGCGAACGTACGGAATATTTCGCGAGGCACTGACTGCACATCAGCATTGGGAATGTTCGCGGGCAGCGGTCCAGCACCGAAGGCGGGTGCGCTCGCACCGCTGAACGTCAGCACCGCATTACCGGTGGCCCCCAGCTGAATGGCATCGGAATAGATTGCATACGGCAACTTGCCCGCGTACCGCCCGACACCGCCGCGGATCACGTCGTGTTCCGTCCGCGACCAGTTGAACGAGAGGCGCGGCTGCACGTTGTCGAGGTCGGGATCACTCTCGCCACGCGACGTGATGTCGTCGTAGTCCCAGCGGAGGCCGCCCACCACCGTGAGCGACGGCGTGGGACGCCATGTGTCTTCGATGAAGGCACTGTACAGCGATTGCGACAGATTCACCTGCTGTGGGCGGGCGTCGATCGTGTACGACTGCACGCGCGCATTCGCCGGGATGTCGGTGATCGAGAGCGCGCGTCCGGGCTGTGGCGTGATGTTGCCATCGTTGAACACCACGTACGAGCCGTTGGGATTCGTGCTGGCCGCAGCCAATCGGAACGCGCCGGCGATCACGTCACCGCCAACGCGTAGGGTATGACGATCGCCGATGGCGGTTTCAAACACATCGCGCAACTGCCATTGCCGTTCGGTTTCATCGAACACGAAGTTGCTGGATCCTACAATGGCTTGCGCGGAGAGATCCGGCGCCAGCACCGTGACCTGCGGTCGGGAAAAGTCGCTACGCGCCGGCGGGAAGTACCACTTGAAGGTGCCGAACTGCGCCGACGCGGTGTTCGAGGCGCGTCCCTCGCGCAGCGCACTGCGATGAATCAGCGCCGTCAACGAGCCGATGCGCCGCGTCGTGATGTCCGCTTCGGGTGTGAGCACACCGCTGCCGTTCCCGGCGCGATCCACGGCGCTCGCCGCCACGCGCAAGGTCGTGGTTTGCGTGGGCGTCCAGCCGTGGTCAACGCGGCCGTATCCCTTCCACGTCTGTCGTGTTTCGGTGCCCAGAAACTGCGCCTGCGCCGTGGAGCCGATGCGGTCTTCCTGCTCACGCGTGTACTCTGCCGCAGTGGCGAAGAACGTACGCGCCGGATGGATCGCACCACGCAGCGAGCCGCCGGCCTGCACCCGTTGAAAGCCCTGCTGCCTGGCGGCCAGCGCATTCGGTTCGGCGCCAAAGGTGACCGGCACGCGGGCATCGAGCGGTCGTCCCGGGCGTTGATACACGAAGGCATCGCCGGTGAGCTTGGCGCGACCGGCAGCCGAGGTGATATCCACGATGCCGTCGGGGCTACGGCCGAGTTGCGTGGAGTACGTGTTCACCCGCGCGTCCATGCGTGCGATGGCCCCAAGTGGCACCTCCACACGCGGTCCGCCCAGAAAACCTTCATTGTTGTCGAGCCCATCGAGCAGGTTCTGCGAATACAGCGAGTTGCCGCCGTTGAACGACAGCCTCGGCGCGTCGCCGAAAAACCCGGTGGCCTGCGTGATGCCGGGGATGTTGTACAGCAGCGCGATCGGGTCGCGGGCATCGGTTGGCAGCGAGGTCAGCTCGCGCGCCTCGATGGATCCGCCGGTGACGGCGTTTTCGGTATTCAGCAGCGGTCGCACGCGCGGTGCCACCACCGAGACCGCGTCGAGCGTGGCCAACGCACTGAGCACCACCGACACCGACCGCACGCTACCGGCCGCTAGCGGACCCACGGAAAGGCGCGTGGGCGAATAGCCGCGGGCCGTCACCGTGAGCACGAGAGGCGAACCGGCGACCACCTCCAGACGGAACCGTCCGTCGGCATCGGTGATGGCGCGTGTACCCTGCCCTGCGGCCTCGGCGCCCGCCACCGGTGCGCCCGGCTGACTGCGCACCGTGCCCTCGATGGTGGCGGTCGATGCCTGTCCCATTACCGCGCGCGGAGCGATCATCCCTGCAGCGAGGAACACTGCAGCGAGCATCATCACGCCGCGCAACCACGATCGCCCGCGGGCGACCACCGAACATCCGTTCATCGAAATTCCCATGCTCGATATTATCACCTTTGGGGCGTTGCTCCTGCTGTTGGCGGGCGCCGGATGGCGTCGGGCCTCGTCGGCCGCCTCGTTCACCGTGGCATCGCGGGACCTGACGCTCTTCCCGCTGGTCGCGACGCTGGTGATGACGGAATTCAATACCAGTACGCTGCTTGCCTTTGCGGCCGCTGGCTATGGGGCGGGACCGATGGCGCTGGCCCTTCCCGCGGTCTTTCTCGTGGGGTTGCTGTTTTATACCGTGACCGTGGCCCGCGCCTGGAAGCGCTTCGACCGCCTGTCGGTGGCGGAACTGTTCACGGTCCGCTACTCCAAGGGGGTTGGCCGTACGGCATCGCTGCTCCTGCTACTGGCCATGACGGGATTCACGGCCACCTATGTGAAGTCGCTCACCCTGCTCTTTACGCCACTCGCGCCAGCGTGGATGCCAGTGCCCATGCTGTCGGCCGTGCTGTCACTGGTGGTGCTTCTGGCGGTGCTCCCCGGCGGCTTGGTGTCGATCGTTCGGGCCGACGTGGTGGCGTTCCTCGCAACTATCGTACTGCTCCCGCTCCTGCTGGTACTCGGCATGAAGCAGAGCGCACTCGCCGGCGGACTCTCAACAGTCTTCCCCGCCAGCCAGCTCACGCTGAATCCCGTTGCGCAGTGGAACAGTACCGCGTTGTCGATGCGATTCGTGTCCACGCTGATGGTCATCACCTGCTTCACCTATATCGCTGCGCCGTGGTACGGGCAGAAAATCTTCGCGGCGCGCAATACGAAGACCGCATTTCGCGCGGTCGGCATCAGCGCGGTACTGGTGTTTGTGTTGTACGGTGCCGTGGTGTTGGCGGCGGCGCATTTGCGCGCCTCGCAGCCACCGCTCGCCGACGCGCAACTCGCCGTGCCAGCGATGGTGTTGGTGTGGCTTCCCAGCGGACTGCGCGGATTCGCGTACGCTGCGCTCTTCGGCGCGGCACTGACCACACTGGCCGGCGTGTGGAGTGCGATGGCCACCATGGTCGCTGCCGATTTCGGCGGACCGAAACTCGCCACCATTTCGTCGCAGCGCACGCTGCTCGTGCTGTTCGCCATCAGCAGCTGGCTGGGGGCCACGTTTCTCGTGGACCAGATTCTCGATCGCCTTATTCTGGCCAATATTCCCGTGGCCGCCCTCTCGTTTGCGCTGCTGGCCGGCTTTCATTGGCCGCGCGCTACCACGGCCGGCGCGTGGGCCAGCATGTTCGTGGGTGTCGTCTGGGGCGTGGGCTGCTACGTCGTGGTCGGCGAAGCGGGTGGATACACGTGGCCGTGGGCCATGTACGGCATCCCGCTCATTTTCGCCGTGGGCATTGTCACGTCGCTGTTCACGTCTACACGTGCTGTACCAGCCATGACACCAGCGATTTCTTCCACCCCGTGAATCCCGCCTTACGTCGCTGCTCTGACGCCTGACGGATTGCTTCGGCCGTCGTGGGATAGGGGTGGATCACCGACGCGATCTGCCCCACGGTAAGCTTCAGCGTCACCGCCATCGTGAGCTCGCCGATCATGTCGCCCGCGTGTGCGCCAAGGATGTGTCCACCGACCACGCGCCCCTTCGCGTCGGTGACGATCTTGACGAGTCCGGCCGGTCCGGCATCGGCGATCACGCGATCCACGCCGGCGAGCTCGCGGCGCCACACGCCGACACCGCTGCCGTAGCGTTCGCGTGCTTGGGATTCGGTGAGTCCCACATGCGCCAGCTCGGGGTCGGTGTACGTCACCCACGGCACGCCGGCGTAATCCACGGTGCTGGAGCCGGGGAACAGCGCGTTGCGCAGCACGCTACGGGCCATGTGATCCGCCACATGTGTGAACTTGAGACCGCCGCTCACGATGTCTCCCGCGGCGTACACGCCGCTCACGCTCGTGCGCAGCGCACCGTCGGTGATCACGCCGCCTTTGTCGGTGCGCACACCGATCTCGTCGAGCCCCAACCCTTCCACATTCGGCGTGCGTCCAACGGCGATCAACAGCGCATCGCCACGTACGTCGTGCCGCTCGCCGTCGTTTGTCACGCCCAACACGAGATCGTCTCCATCACGACGAACCGCCGTCGCTGTGGTGTTGAGCATCAACCGTACCCCTTCGCCCTCGAGCTGCTGCCGCAGCATGTCGGCGAGCTCCCGGTCTTCACGCGCGAAGAAATCCGGCGACGACTCGATGACGTACACGGTAGACCCGAGACGTGCGAACGCCTGCGCAAGCTCGATGCCGATCGGGCCTCCACCCAACACCAGCAACGTGCGCGGGAGTGCACCAATCGAAAAAATCGTTTCGTTCGTGTGGTATGGCACATCGGACAAGCCTGGAATCGGCGGTACGGCGGGCCGAGTGCCGGTGGCGATCACGATGTGTCGCGCCGTGAGGCGTTCCTCACCAACCTGAATCGTATGCGCATCGATGAACCGCGCCGATCCTTCGACTACATGCACGCCGAGGCCGCGAAAGCGCTCGGGCGAATCATGCGGCGCGATGCGGGCTTGCACCCGCCGCACGTGGTCGAGCACTTCGTCGAATGCCACCCGGACGGTGCTCGGGTGTATCCCGAAACGGGAGGCGGTACGAGCGGCATGCGCCGCGCGCGAGGCAGCGATGAGAGCCTTCGAGGGAACGCAGCCGTTCCACAGACATTCGCCACCCAAGCGGTCCCGTTCCACGAGAGCCACACGGGCACCCAAACCGGCCCCGCCGGCGGCGGTCACCAGTCCCGCCGTGCCTCCCCCCACCGCGATCAGATCGAGAGTACGTTCAGACATGGAAACCAATGGTCAAAGGGGTGGAGCACGCGATGCCTGGCTACGTCTCGCGATCTTCATCGTCGTGCTGCTCACGTTGTGGTCCGTGGCGCGCATGCTCGGGTTTAATGAGTATATCAGTCCGGAGCGCATCGGAACGACGATTCGCAACGCACGCGACGTGCCATACGCGGCCATCGTCTTCGTACTGGTGTACGTCGTGGTAGCCACGATCGGACTACCAGGCCTCCCACTCACCTTGGCTGGCGGCGCCATTTTTGGCGTGGGTGCCGGTATCGCACTCACCTGGTTCGGCGCCACGCTCGGCGCCACCGGGGCCTATCTGCTGGCCCGCACACTCGGCGGCGACGCGCTCCGGCGCCTGCTCGGCACCCGCGCCGACGGGCTCGACCGCATGCTCGGTGACGGTGCGTTTCTCACCATGTTGCGGTTGAGACTCATTCCCGTCGTCCCCTTCAATGCTCTCAACTTCGGCGCCGGACTGGCCGGCGTTCGCCTCACGCCGTACGTGGCCGCCACCGCGATCGGCATTCTCCCGGGAACAAGCGTGTACACCTACTTTGCCGACTCGCTCCTTGCCGGGTCCGACGGCGCACGGCAGACGGCGTTCATTCGCGTCGCGATCGCCGGCGTGTTGCTACTCGCGCTGTCCTATGCACCCGCATTTGCCAAGCGCGCCGGATGGATCAGTGTGCTACTGATCTCGCTGGCGACGGCCACGGGATCGCGCATGCTCCCCGCGCAAAGCGTCGCCGCGGTGACGAGCGCTCCCGCTGTCGACCATGCCGCCTGGAACGCGATGCTCGCGGCATACGTAACCGACGGCCTCGTGGACTACGACGCGTTTCAGCGCGACCCGCGGTTCGCTGCGTATCTCTCGCAGATGAGCCGAGTTCAGGCCTCGACGCTCCCGCGCAAGGAGCAGCTTGCCTACTGGATCAACGTGTACAACGCGTACACCATCGAACTGCTGAACGGGCGAAAAGAGCGTAAGTCCATTCGCAATATCAACAAAGTGCTCGGCGTCACGCTCAAGAGTCCGTGGGCAGAGCCCATCGTGAAAGCCGATCGTCGCACGCTCACGCTCGACGCTGTAGAGCACGAGATCATCCGCAAGCAGTTCAAGGACCCGCGCATTCATGTGGCATTGGTGTGTGCGGCGATGGGATGTCCACCGCTGCGCAGCGAAGCGTTCGCGGCCGATCGGCTCGAGGCACAACTCGACGATCAGGCCGGTCGCTTTCTCGCGCAGACAGGGAAGAACCGCGTCGACCTACCGCGCGGCACGGTCTACGGGTCGCCGATCTTCACGTGGTACCGCGAGGATTTCGGCGGATCGCTCGCGGGGGTGGGCGCGTTCTGGGCGAAGTACCTGCCTGCTGGACCAGCGCAGGAGGTACTGCGCAGCGGGAAATTCCGGTGGGTGGATACGGAGTATGATTGGGGGATAAACATCAGGCGGTGACTGCGAACTCCCAGGGAGTTCGCAGTTTGTAATTACCGCCGCGTCACCGAATCCCCCAACACGCTCCGATTGCTGCTGTACGGCGCGTACCCCGCGCCCCAGTCTACGCCGATCACTTCAATCCACACGCGCGCGCCGTCGACATGCACCACGGTGTAGTGATACGGATTGTCGCCCGCTTTCGGCCCCGGTCGCACAAGGTGCGATACCCGCGCGGAATCCAGACCAGACGCCTGCGCGTAGGCGCGCAGGTCCGGTTCCCCTTGATATGTGTACAACGGCGCGCCGCCTCCGCCGCTCACGATCTGGTCGATGCGGCGCGGCTGTCCCGTGGCATCACGGTAGCGCTCCACGAAATGTTCGTACAAGTGCTCGTGTCCGGTGAATAGCAGCGCCACGTGGTGCTGGCGAAACAACGGCATGTAGTGCTCCCGCACCGCCACGGTCGGACGCTCGATCGTCGATCCGCCATGCGGCCCAGAGGAGAACGCCGGGTGATGAAAGAATGCGATCACGTGCGTGTACCGCTTCCGGTCGAGCCCTTCCAATTGACCGCGCACCCACGCCAGCTGCGTCGAGTCCTCCGCGATATTGGAATCGAAGGCGATCACGAACGTGTTGCCGTACCCGAACGCATACGTGGGATACCCCGCGAGGCGACGCGTCGCACCATCGGGAGGGATAAGCTGACCCACTGCACGCAGGTAATTCTGCAACCCCACGAGACGGCCCGGCGCGTTGAGCTCCGCTGCCGACGTGACGTCGTGATTGCCCGGCGCGAGATAATACGGGACGCCGCCTGTCGTGGTGAGGCGGTTGATCAGTCCGATGAAACTGACGTTCCACTGCTTCGGATCACGCCCGTTCACGACCGCATCACCGCTTTGCAGCACGAAGCGAACCGGCTCCGGGCCGTCCTCCATGTTCTTGATCGTACGCAACATCGACTCGATCACCAGCGAATGCTCGTACTGCTCACTCACACCGTCGCGCCGGCCGCGCGTATCACCGTAGGCGATGAAGGAAAAGCGCGTCGCCTTCGCGCTCGCAGACTCGGCCGGCAGCGGATTCCGCGGCTTCTGGATGGACAGCACGGTGTCGGCCGCACCTGTCGCTGACGCGACCTGCGCAGGCAGAGCGCGGGCGGGTGCCGAAAGCGCCAACGCCGACAGCGCGAGCGCAACACGGACCGAAAGCACAGCCACCGAGCGGCAACGCAGAGTTCGCATGCAAGTGCTCCGGGAAAGGGTGGTGCGTCAGAACGTACCGCCGCGACCGCGGCTCCGCACGCTGGCGCCGGTACGTCGACCTGATCGATCTTTCAGGATGATCTTCGAACCCGACTTCGAGTGCCTCGCGCCCGACGCCCTCCGCGCGCTGCAGGATCGCCGACTGCACGACCTCGTGTCGTACGTGACCGATCGCGTACCGTTCTACCGCGACCGACTCGAAGCGCACGGCATCACCGCGGCCGACATACGGGGTGTCGCCGACATCACCCGGCTGCCGATCACCCGCAAGACCGACCTCCGCGATCAGTACCCGTTCGGGCTGCTCGCCGTTCCGCGCGAGTCGCTGCGGCGGGTGCATGGTTCGTCGGGCACCACGGGCAAGCCGACCATCGTCGCCTACACGGCGAACGATCTGGACCTGTTCGAGCGTGTCACCGCGCGGTCGTTGGCGATGGCCGGTGCCGAACCGGGGATGATGCTGCACAACGCCTACGGCTACGGCCTCTTCACCGGTGGACTCGGCATACACGGAGGAGCCGAGCGGCTTGGGCTGAACGTCGTCCCCGTGTCAGGTGGTATGACCGACCGCCAGGTCACCCTGATCGAGGATCTGCGTCCCGAGGTATTGAGTTGCACGCCGAGCTACGCGCTGACGTTGGCCGGCGCATTGGCTGAGCGTGGGATGTCTCCGGACGACATCTCGCTCCGCTTTTCACTGCATGGTGCCGAACCGTGGACCGACGCGATGCGCCTTCATATTGATGCCGGGCTTGGCGTGCGCTGCACGAACATCTACGGACTGTCCGAGATCATCGGCCCTGGCGTGTCGTGCGAATGCGTGGAAGGCCGTGATGGATCGCACATCATGGAAGATCATTTCTATCCCGAGATTCTCGACCCCGACACCGCAGAACCACGGCCTGATGGAGCGGACGGGGTGCTGGTGATCACGACGCTCACCAAGGAAGCGCTGCCGCTGTTGCGCTACTGGACCGGTGATATCACGTCGATTACGCGCGAACCATGCCGCTGCGGACGCACGCTCGCGCGCATGCGCATGATTCGCGGACGCACCGACGACATGCTGATCATCCGCGGCGTCAACGTCTACCCGAGTCAGGTTGAAGACGTGCTCGTCCGGCTGCCGGAGCTGTCCCCATACTTCCGCATTGTGGTCTCACGCGACCAGCATCTCGATCACATCGAAATACACTGCGAAGTCAGCGCGACTTGGGCTGCGTCCAGCGGATTCAACGCGTTACCCGCGGATGCGCTGACCGCACACGACGCGCATCCAGCCTCGCTGGCGTTGCAGGCGGACGTGATCGCGAGACTGCACGACACGCTTGGCGTGTCCGTTCGCGTGCTGCTCCTTGGCGTCGGCCAAGGGCCGCGATCGGACGGCGCGAAGGTTCAGCGCGTGGTGGACCGTCGTTCTACTTCCGCGTGACCGCCACCTTCGGCGTGTACCACTCGTTGCGGATCCAGTCCACGACCATCTCGATCTCGCGCGGACTGAGACTCTTCTCGGTACCGTACGACGGCATGCGATCGTTGTCGCGTCCGAAGAATCGCGGATGCGACGGATCATTCACGAACGCGACCATCCACTCGCGCGATGCCCAGCCGGTCAGTTCGGGGCTATCGGTGCCGACCTCCTGGAACTTGTGGCACTCGGCGCACCCGTTCGTGGTGTTGCGCATGAACTGAATGCCGAGTGCGATCTGCGCGCTGTCCCGACGATCCATCGTAGCCTGTGAAGGAAGCGCCGCCTGCGACGACAGCGCGAGCATGACGTTGCGGCGTGTGGCCTTTTCCTCGTCCGTGTCGGGAATGTGATCGCCCAGCCAGCCGACCATATCCCCTTCCGTATGCGCCGTGCCGCCCCAGTAACGGCTCGTGAGAATGGTATCGGCGTTGAGGAAGCCCTGAAGCCACTCGCGCGAACCGTAGCCCTCGAGGTCAGACGCCGAGATGGAGTCCTTCGGCAACGCATTGCCCAGTCCATCGTGTCCGTCGTAGCGATGGCATGACGCACAATTCCGCGAGAAAATGCGCGGCCCCTGGGTGTACGGATCCTCGCGCATCAGCGTCAGCGCTCCCGTGATCGGCACGCCGGCATTGGCCAGTTCCACCGCACGCGCCGCGTCGCGGTTGGACGCGGCTTTGGCGACCTGGAATTCGGGGTCCCGCCGATCCTCGGCGAGGGCCTGCCACGTGAGGAGCCCTGCACCGGCCAGCATCGCGCCCATGAACCCGAGATTGAAGCGGTGCCCAAGCTTCCATTTCCCGATGAAGGGCATGGCCATCAGCACCAGGAGCCCGAGTGTGGGGAGTATTATCGCGCCGACGATCTCGGTCTTGCCGGGGAAATACTTGAGAAACTGGTACAGGAACAGGAAGTACCACTCGGGGCGGGCCGCCGAAAACTGCTCCGCCGGATCGGCCGGCGCGCCGAGCGGTGCCCCCTGTTCGCGCACTACGAAGAACAACACGACGGCGAGCACGGCGAGACACGCCACGGCATCACGCAGCACCTGTTCGGGCCAGAAGCCTTGGTCTGGGCCTTTGAGCGGCTGCTTGGGCGTTAGACCGTGCTTACGGAACAGATACACGTGCCCCACGATCAGCATGATGACC
>JBBQXC010000091.1:0-18983 GCA_038210005.1 Gemmatimonadales bacterium | reverse complement strand
CTCGCCAAGACCGACACCGCCCTCGACCTCACCGCCGGCTCCCTGACCGAGACGCACAACAGTCTCGATCTCGCCGTCGAAGGCGACGGGTTCTTCGTCACCCAGACCCCCAACGGGGAACGCTTCGTCCGCAACGGCAGCTTCCGGCTCGATCCGGACCGCCAGCTCGTGGATGCACGCGGCAATCCGGTGCTCGGCGAAGACGGTCCCCTCACACTGCCCACGGGCACCGTCGAGATCGGGGAGGACGGCACCGTCAAAGTGAATGGACGGGTGCTGCAGCGACTGCGGCTCGAGCGCGTGGCCGATGGCGCGCAGCTCTTGCACGAAGGGGGCACCCAATTCGTACCCGATCCCTCGCGTCAGGCGATTCCGCCCGGCGAGCGCACCGTGCGCCAAGGATTCCTCGAAGAATCCAACGTCAACACAATGTCGGCGATGACCGACATGCTCGCCGTGCTGCACCGCTATGGGGCCGCACAGAAGGCGCTTTCGACCATCGATGCCGCGCGCGGGACGTCCGTGAACGACCTCGCCAAGCCCGTTTAAGGAGAATAGGACATGGATCCGGCACTCCGCGCCGCCGCTACCGGCATGATGGCGCAACAGACCCGCACCGAAGTCATTGCCAACAACCTCGCCAACGTCAACACGCCCGGCTTCAAGCGGAGCCGGGCGCACTTCGAGGACCTGCTGTACCAGACCGTGCAGGACCAGGCTATCCTCGGCGAGACCGCAACCAACACCACCGCCGCCGTTCAGGTCGGACGCGGGACGCGACTCTCCGGCGTGCAGCGCATGCACGAACAGGGGCCGCTCGAACAGACCAACCGCAATCTCGACGTCGCGATCGAAGGCGAAGGCTTCTTCCAGATTCAGCTGCCGAACGGCGAGACCGCCTTCACCCGCGACGGCAGCTTCCAGATCTCCGACCAGGGGCAGCTCGTCACCAGCGCCGGCTACGGATTGCAGCCGCCCATTCAGATCCCCATCGACGCCGCCGAGCTGTCGATCTCGAACACCGGCATCGTGTCCGTCCGGCGCGGCAACGACATCGAACCAACCGAACTCGGACGCATCGAGATCGCGCGCTTCGCGAATCCGTCGGGACTCATGTCGCTCGGACAGAACCTGCTCGCCCCCACCGCCGCGTCGGGACGGCCCGTGGTCGGCTTCCCGAACGATGAAGGCATGGGACGCTTGCAGCAGGGCAGCCTAGAAGGCAGCAACGTCGAAATCGTGACCGAGATGGTCGAGATGATCGCCGCCATGCGTGCCTATGAGATCAACTCGAAAGCCATCAAGACGGCCGACGAGATGGGTCAGATCGCGAACAACATCACCCGATAGTCCGCCTCATGAAACGCGCGTTCATGCGATTCCTGGTCTCGATGTGCATGCTCGCCGGCGCGGTCTCCGTGCTCGGCGCGCAGGAACGGACGATCACGGTCTCCGTCGCCGCGCGCGCCCTCGCACGCGGCGACACGCTGCTGGCGAGCGACATCGCCACCATGGACACGACGATCGTGTGGCGCTGGAACTCGATCGCCCCCGATACCACGCGCGCGCTTCCCGGCTGGGTCACGCGCCGCAACGTCGTCCTCGGCGAAGTGTTGCGCGCTCCGGCCGTGATGCCGCCGCCTGTGATCACCAGCGGCACGCGCGTGATGGCGATCTGGCAGGATGGCCTGCTGCGCGTGGTCGTCACCGGCATCGCGACCAACACCGCCGCGATCGGAGCACCGGTCGGAGTGCGCCTCGATCCCACACGTCGGCTCGACGGCATCGCTGCCGGGCCCAACACCGTTCGCCTCCGTTGAAGACCCACCAGGTGAGGACCGCCGACATGACTCCCACGCGCCTGCTTGTCACCACGAGCGTCGCTGTCGCTCTCGTACTCTCCCCGCACCCGCTTCGGGCGCAGGCGGCCGGTGCGACGCCGCCAGTCGCTCCGCCGACCACCGGTGCACCGGCAGCGCCCGCGACCGCAAGCACGACCACCGTGCCGCCGGTGGCCCCGATCAAGCCGCGTGAATCATGGACCGCCGATCGTCGCAACTTCACCGTCGGTGACATCATCACGATTCTCATCGACGACTACACGATCTCCACCGCGGTGAAAGAGAACGTGGCCACCGACAACCGCACGCGCGGCTTGTCGGTGAACGCCAGGCTCCCCACCAGTTCCAAGCAGGTCGGCATCGACGCACGCAACAGCGCCGATCAGCAACAGCGTGGGCAAGCGCGTCGCGAGAACCGCTTCCAGAACGAGATGAGCGTGCGCGTCGTCGCGGTGGGCCCGAATGGTCTGCTGCAGCTGAAGGGTACGAAGAAGATCGACATCGACAAGGCACTGCAGGACATCGTATTCACCGGCTGGGTGCGCGCGCAGGACGTGTCCACCTCCAACGTGATCGAATCGAGCCGCGTGGCCGATGCACAGTTGGGGTACGCCTCGCCGGGACCGCTCGGCAAGCCGAAGCAGGGCATCATGACGAAGATTCTTGGAGCACTCTGGCCATGACCACCATTCAAGCGCGTCATCTCGGCGTCAAGATCGTCCGTGCTGTTCTCGTGACTGCCGGCTTGCTGCTGTTGCCGGTCATGGCTCGCGCGCAGAACGACAGCAAGATCCGCGATCTGACCAGTGCCGAGGGCGCGCTACCCGTGCGGTTGGTGGGCTACGGGCTTGCCGTCGGACTCGATGGCACCGGTGACCGTGCGATCGGCGGCCAAACCGCCGGCCCCACCATTCAGAGCGTCATCAACATCCTGCGTCGCTTCAACATCGAAGTGCCGGCGGATCTCATTCGTATGCGCAACGTGGCGGCAGTGCTCGTGACCGCCGAGGTCTCGCCGTACCTGCGCGCCGGCGGCCGCTTCGAAGTGAACGTGGCCTCCATGGGTGATGCGCGTTCGCTGCGCGGTGGCACGCTCTATATGACGCCGCTGGTGGCCGATGCCAGCGGTGCGCCACTCGCGTCGGCGCAGGGATCGTTGGTGGTCAGTGACGGAGGCGCGACCACGCGCTACGCGCCTTCGCACGAAACGTCGGCGCGCATTCCCACCGGTGGCGTGCTCGAAGCCGATCTCCCGCGCCCGGCCATCGTCGCCACCTCGCGACTGCTGCTGCGTGAACCCGATCTCGGTACCGCCACGCGCATCGCGATCGCCATCAACGCCACGTACGGCGAGAAGACCGCCACGGTGGAAGACGAAGGCTCGGTGATCGTGACGCTCCCCGACTCGGTGCAGAAGCCGACCGCGCTCGCCCGCATTCGTGATCTCGCGGTCAAGCCGGAGTCGCGTCCGCGCCTCATCATCGATGGGAAGGACGGCACCGTGGTGGCCGGAGGCGAGATGATCGTCGGCTCGGCCACGGTAAGTCACGGCGCGATCACGCTGGCCATCGGCACCGAAACCGCCAACGACACCTCCGCGATTCCGGGCAGTGTCCGCCTCCCGGCTGGCATTCCCGTGCAGCGCGTCGCCTCGGCCCTTCATGCCGTCCGCACGCCGCCCAATGAGATCGCCGCCATCTTCGCGGCCCTCCGCGAAGTCGGCGCTATCACCGCAGAGGTCATCGTTCGATGATCGACCGCATCAATGCCGGCAGCATGAAACGCACGAACGCGCCCGCGGCCCCATTGTCCGCCAAGGACCAGCGGGACGCCACGCTCATGAAGTCCGCCAGTCAACTCGAGGGCATGTTCGTGCAGCAACTCTACAAAGCAATGCGCGAGACCGTTCCACAGCAGGAAGGCATCGTTTCAGGGGGGGCCGGAGAAGACATCTTCACGGGACTACTGGATCAGCACCTTGCTGCCGAGACTCCCAAGCAGTGGGAGCATGGGATCGCGCAGGCGCTCTACCGGCAGCTGCGTCACGGGATCCCCGCTGACGCAACCCAAGCCTCCGTGACCACTCCCGATTCAAACACCCGCTGATGTCGCCGATGACACTCTTCGCACAGGAACCCGCCCCACGCCTCGGCGTACCGACCGGGGCACTGCTGGACGCGCTGCACGATGCGCTGATCAGCGAGCGCAGGCTGCTCGATGATCTGATCGCGCAGATGCGACGGCAGCGCGCGGCGGTAGCGGCGGACGACATCGAAGGCGTAGACGATAGCACCTTTGCCACGCACCGCATTCTCGCCACGCTCGGTCAGGCGCGCACGCGTCGTCGTCAGCTCAACATCCTGCTTGGCGGCTCCGAAGACTGCACGCTGCGCGAACTCGAAGACATGCTCGGCGACCAGGTCGACACGCGATTGCGCGATGCGCGGCTGCGTCTCACGCAGGCCGCCGATCTCCTCGCCCGCGAAGTCGGCATGAACCGCAAGCTGCTTCGTGAAGCGCTGACCAACACGGACCAGCACGTGCGCACCCTCGTGGGCGCGCCTGCCCTGCCCACCACGTATGCCACCGAAGGGGTGGCCACGCCCAGCGTCGGCGCGCCCCGTGGTGTGCTCGTGAACCGGACCGCCTGACATGTCCTCCGGCCTGTTGAGCATCGCGCGCACCGCGCTCCTCACGCATCAAACCGCGCTCCAGACGATCTCGCAGAACATCGCGAACGCGGAGACGCCGGGATACTCGCGCCAGGAAGCGGTACTGGTGGCCAACGTGCCGACTCGCATGCCGTACGGCAACATCGGTACCGGCGTTCAAGTCGCCACGATCATCCGCAAGCGCGACGTGCTGCTCGACGACAGTTATCGCTCGGCGAGCACGCTCGCGGGTAACGCGGAGATGCGTCGCGATCTCATGGGCGAAGTGGAAAGCGTGTTCGGTGAGCCGAGCGACGCCGGCATGGCGAGCGCCCTCGATGCCTTCTGGGGATCGTGGAGCGACCTCTCTGCGTCACCCAGCAGCCTGTCGGCGCGCTCGGTGGTGCAGCAGCGCGGCCGACAGACGGCACAGCTGTTCAACGCATACGACACGCAGCTCACGCAGCAGCGCAATTCCACGATGGAACGGCTGCAGAATACAGTGAGCACGATCAACTCGATCGCCGAGCAGGTCGCCGAGTTGAACACGCGGATCGTGACGTCCGAAAGCAACGGCAACGCGAACAACGATCTGCGCGATCTGCGTGACATGAAGGTCGACACGCTCTCGAAGATTGCCGGCACGCGGGCGATTCCGCAGGCCAACGGCAGTGTATCGGTGCTGATCGGCAACTCGACGCTCGTACAGGGCGACTTGGCACGTCCGCTGTCGCTCAAGCTCGAGATGCCGAGCCCCATGCCGGCCACGCCGCTCGCTGATGTGAATGTGCGGATTCAGCTCGGTACCTCTCCCGACCGGCTCGCACCATTGGCCGGAGAGCTCAAGTCGATGGTGGACGTGCTGAACGTGGATATCCCCGAGGCGCGCAGCCGTCTCGATGCCATGGCGGCGCAGTTCGCAACGGCCGTGAACACGGTGCACGCCACCGGCTACACGTTCAGCGGCAGCACCGTGCCCGGCACCGCGGCCGGCAACTTCTTTGACCCGGGCAGCTTCGCCAACCCGGTCAACGCCGCCACGATCAAGCTCGACAGCGCCATTCTGAGCGACCCGCTCAAGATCGCGGCCAGCGGCAACGCCAACGGCCCGACCGACAACAGCGTGGCGCAGGGGCTCGCCGGACTGCGCATCGTCGACAACACCGTCAACTGGACGTCGAGTACCGGCGCCACCGAGACCGGCTCGTTTCTGAGCTTCTTTCGCAGTATGGTCACCCGCATCGGCATCGATGCCGCCGCCGCGGACGACAATGCCACCGTGTACCGCAGTCTGGCCGATCAGGCCGACGCCCGACGCCAGTCGGTCAGCGGCGTCAGTACCGACGAGGAACTGGTGAACATGATGCGCGTGCAGCAGTCTTATCAGGCGGCCACGAAGATGATCAAAGTGGCCGATGAAATGATGCAGACGCTCCTCTCACTGGTCTGATACGCGATGCTCATCCTCGGACGTCGCGAAGGCGACTCGATCATTATCGACGGCGGCATTCGGATCGTCGTCGTGTCGTGCGACCGCGGGGGCGTCCGCATCGGGATCGATGCGCCCAGCACCGTCAAGATTCTGCGCGGCGAGATCGCCGATCAGGTCAAGTCGGAAAACGAGCGTGCCGCGGCCCCGGTGTCCACGGAATGGCTGGCCGCGCTTGGCGCGACCGCTGCCGCGACCGCTGCCGCGACCGCGGCCGCGTCGGCCAGCGTCCCGGTGCCGGATCCGATACCGGAGCCGGACGCCTGATGTCAGCGCGCGCGACGCGAGGCCTGCAATGTTGGCAGCTCGATGAGGCAGCCGTACGGATACGGGTGACCGCGCCCGTTGCTTCGCGCCAGCAGCCAGTCGATCGCGCCCGCGTCGAGCGCCAGCGCATCGGCCTCGCCCTCGCCGGTGCTGCCATCGGTGGACACCTCGATCCGCACCACGTCGCCTTCGGTGGAGAGCGCCACGCGGACTCCCGCACGGGTAGCGCCGCGACGGCCGGCGCCCACCCGGCACGCCGCCGCCAGGGCCACGCACAGCGCGTGCTGCAGCGCGGACGGCTCGACTCGCACCGGTTGGACCGTGTCGGCAGCGATCACCGTGCAGCCCACGTCCCGGTACTCGGGATGATGCGCGAACAGCGCGAGCGCCGCACGGACACTGTCGCCGGGCATCAAGGGCTCGAGCTCGCCTTCGTCGCGTCGCGGCAGCTGCCGCAGCTGCTCCAGCAAACCGTCCAACCGGTCGGCATCCGTGCGCAATCCGGAGAGCACGCGTTCGTCGGGAACCCGCGACGAATCGAACAGCGCGGCGATGGCCGAAACCGTCGCCACCCGATTGCTGAACGCATGTGCCAACCCGCGAAGCAAATCGTCATGTACCGAGAGCCAGCGCGCCGCTCCGGCGTCGCCGCTTACGTCTGATCTTTCCACTCGCACTCCAGGATCTGCCGCGTGTTCGTCATCATAGGCCTGGTCATCGTGATGGGCTCCGTCATCGGTGGCTATGTGATGCACCATGGCGAGCTCGCCGTGCTCGTCCAACCCAACGAGTTTCTCATTCTCGGCGGGGCGGGACTTGGCTCCATGATCGTGGCCAATCCGCCCGCGGTCTTGAAGGGCGTCGTGTCCCAGATGCTCGGGCTGCTCAAGCCGAATCCGTTCGGTGCCACCGCCTATGCCGAACTGCTGCAGGTACTCTACGAGATCTTCCAGAAGGCCCGCAAGGACGGATTGGTCGGCCTCGAGTCGCACATCGAGAATCCTGAGTCCAGCGACATTTTCCAGAAGTACCCGTCGTTCATGGGGAATCACCACGCCGTCTCGCTGCTGTGCGATACGCTGAAGGTGCTGCTCACCGGTACCGTGGAAGATCACAACCTCGCGGAAATTCTCGACGTCGATCTCGAGAAGCATCATCACGAGGCCATGCTGGTGCCCGGCGCCGTGACCGCCGTCGGCGACGCCATGCCCGGCTTCGGCATCGTGGCCGCCGTGCTCGGCGTCATCATCACGATGGGCTCGATCGGAGGCGCCGCCTCCGAAATCGGTGAAAAGGTCGCCGCCGCGCTCGTCGGCACGTTCCTTGGCATTCTGCTCGCCTACGGCGTCTTCGGTCCGATCGCCTCAGCGATGAGCAATCGCATTGCCGCCGAACATGACTACATGCTCTGCGTGCGTACGGCCCTGCTCTCGTTCGCCCGTGGCGATGCGCCGATGACCGCCGTGGAGTTTGCCCGCCGCAACGTTGAGCCGCACGAGCGCCCGAGCTTCACGGAGCTTGAAGAAATGACCCGCAAGAAGGCCGCGTAACCGCATGGCTCCGCGCGGTGGCAAGAAAATCATCATCGTCAAGAAGAAGGTCGCCGGTCACGGCGGCCATCACGGCGGTTCATGGAAGGTGGCGTACGCCGACTTCGTGACCGCCATGATGGCGTTCTTCATGGTGATGTGGATTCTCGGCATGGACGACAAAACGAAGCAGGCCATCGAAGGCTACTTCGCCAATCCCGTTGGCTACAAGAAGGGCTACGGCGCCGGTTCGAGTCCGCTCTCCACCGGTACCGCGCCCACGAACGTGCAGAAGACGCCGCTGCGCATGATCGTGCGCAGCACCGAACAGCGCACCTTCGAGCAGCTCAAGAACGCGATCCTCGACAAGGTCGCCTCGAACGATTCGCTGAAGGCACTGAAGGCCTTGGTCGACGTACAAGTCACGAACGACGGCTTGCGCATCGAACTCGTGGAAACCGGCAGCGGCGACGTCTACTTCCCGCTGGGCTCGGCCAAGATGAAGTCGCCCACGATGCTCGCGCTGCAGTTGATCGGCAGTGAACTCGCCACCTTGCAGCACCCGGTGATTCTCGAAGGCCATACCGACGCCGCGCAGTTCAGCTCCGCCGGCGGCGCGTACGGTAACTGGGAGCTCTCCGCCGACCGCGCCAATGCCGCCCGTCGGGTTCTCGAAGGCGTGGGTCTGGCCGACGGACGCATCGTGGAAGTGCGCGGCTACGCCGCCACCAAACCGCGCATCATGGATGATCCGCTCTCCGCCGCCAACCGCCGCATCTCGATTCTGCTGCCGTTCAGCGTGGCGCCCGATGGTCCCGCGGATGCCGCAAGCATGGCGCAGCACAAAACCGATTCGATGCACGCCAGTCTTGCCAAGAGGGTCCCGTAGTAACTGCAAAGTATGGGGTAAGGAGTCGGGAGTAATGGGTAGGTACTCCGTACCCCCGACTCCTCACTCCCTACTCTGCTGTTATCCCGCGCTCGCCAGCCTTTGCGTCGCCCACAGCGCCGCATCCGCGTACAGCCCCGCGAGCTCGGCCCGCAGCGCGATCGCCACGTTGTCATCGGCATCGACCTCGGTCCACTCCCCGCGCTCGTAAGCATCGGCCAAGCGAAGCACGGGTGCATGCGGTCCGGTGCCCGTGAGCAGTGCGTCGCGCACATCGACACTCACCGGGAGCCGCTCCAGTACGGAGTCCATCGGCAGGCCGAGCAGCGCGTCCATGCGCGACAGGAGTCCCACCAGGAAGCGAGCCGAGGGATCGCCGCCGAGGCCGTGGGCGGTGACCGTCTCGCAAAAGCGGCCACGCACGAGGGCCTGCACGACCGCTTCGTGCGCCACCGGGCTCTGGGCGCCGACGGTGGCGATCAGCATGATCAGCATCCAGCGCGACAGCGCTTCACGGCCGATCAAGCGAATGGCATAGGCAATCGAGTCGACCGAGCGGGCCCCGAACGAGGCCGAATTCACGATGCGCAGCAGGGACAGCGACAGCGACGGGTGGCTGCGGAACGCTTCCTCGAGCGCCGAATCCGTGACGTCCGGCTCGTTCAGCAGCGCCATGATGTTGAACACGGTGGCGTGCTGCACGTTGACGGCGCGTCCGTCCAGCGTTTCCGGGCGGCTGAACACATAGCCCTGAAACAGCACGCACCCCAACGCCTCGCAGGTGTGCAGCATGTCCGCCGTTTCCACCCGTTCGGCGAGCACCGTGAGTCCCCGCTCTTTCAATCGCGCCACCATCGGCGCGAGCTCGGCGGCGGTTTTCCCGAGGACATCCAGCTTCACGATACTGGCAAATGGCAGCAAGGGATCGAGCGACTCGCGTCCGTCGTAGTCATCGAGCGCCAGGCGATACCCTTCGGCCACGGCCCGCTCACAGGCATCGACCACCGCCGCATCACCGTCCACCGTTTCCAGAAGTTCCAGCACCACCGCCGTCGGGTCGAAAATCTTGTAGAGTTCGCCCAACAGGTGTTCGCGGGTAATGTTCACGAAGGCCGTGGTGCCGGCCGTCAGTCGGTCGAGGCCGATGGACAGCAGGGCGTGCAGCGCCGTGTCGCCGCACATATGCGATTCCGACAGGCCGATCGCCTGCGTGGCATCCCGGTGCGCGCGATACAACAGCTCATACGCGACCCGCCGTCGATTGGTATCGAAGATCGGCTGCCGCGCAATGAACACGTGTTGCGCCGTGGGTGGCGGCGTCACGTCGACTTCGGTGTAACTCATGTAGTACCCGGGTTTGTCATCTTACCCTCGACTATCGTCGTGACCATGCGGCAACTTGAATCCGAACGGCGGGCAGGGATGAAACGTTGCAGCGTGCGGCACATCCTCGCGCTCGGACTCCCTGTATTCATGTTCGTGATGGCCGGATGTGGCAATCGTGATGCGCAGACGTCAGCCGTCGACTCGCTCCTCGCGCGCGACCTCACACTGGCCGCCGGCGACTCGCCCGCGCGGTCCACGCCCGCGATCGGCGACACGGCACTGTCTTCCCCCAGTTCGCCAGCGCCAGCCTCGCGCAGTCCCGCTGTTCCTCGAACAGTTCGCCCTTCGTCGCGCCCTTCGCGTTCTCCGCGGGCTTCGCGCGAACCTGTGGTGTCTGACCCCGCGCCGGCGCCGGTCGCCGAGGCACCAGCACCAGCAGCAGTCGCAGCGTCAGCACCGGCTACCGCACCAGCTGCCACGCCCGGACCGTCCCGCGGACTCGCCGCCGGAACATCACTATCCGGAAAAACGAACGCCGCCATCTGCTCGCTCGCCAATCGACCCGGTGACCGCATCGTGGCCGAGCTCGCCGAGCCCGTGAACGGCCCCGACGGCGCCACCCTCCCCGTCGGCACCCCGATCCTCGTGGAAATGGCGCAGCCGGCAACCGACGGCAGCTTCGTGTTCCGCGTGCGCAGCGTGCAGGTGAACGGGGAACTCGTGCCCGTGCAGGGCACCGTGCGCGTGGGCGACGACGTCGCCATCACCGAGCGTCAGGTCTCGAAGGGCGGCGACAAGAGCAAGGTCATCACCGGCGCCATCATCGGCGCGATCGCCGGACGCGTGCTCGGCGGCGGCACCCGTGGTACTGTCATCGGAGCCGCCGGCGGCGCGGCAGCGGGAACTATTGCCGCCGCGCGCAATTCACAACCGGAGCGGTGTCTTCCGGCGGGAGCGACACTGTTCGTCATCCTCAGTGCACCGCTCATTTTACCGTAGCATCACATTACGTACGTCGTCCTAAGCCCCCCGTACTCTGTACTCCGTACTCCTTACTGTTTTGCGTGATTGACGTCATCGAGTACACCAAGCTGTACGGCGACACGGTGGCCGTGCAGTCCCTGTCCTTTCGCGTGGCCCCGGGCGATGTGCTCGGTCTCGTCGGCCCCAACGGGGCCGGCAAGACCACCACGCTGCGCGCCCTCGCCGGAATTCTGCAGCCCACGTCGGGGAGCATTCGTATCGCCGACATCGATCTGCACACTGATCCGGTGGCCGCCAAGTCGCGGCTCGCGTTCATCCCCGATGAACCGCAGCTGTTCGACTATCTCACGGTCACCGAACATCTGCAGTTCGTCGCGCGACTGTATGGCGTGCCCGACGCGGCCCCGCGCATTCCCGTGTTGCTCGAAGAGCTCGAGCTCACCGCCAAGAAAGATGCACTGCCCACCGAACTCTCCCGCGGCATGAAGCAGAAGCTGGCGATCGCGTGCGGTCTGCTGCATCAGCCGTCGGCGTTGCTCCTCGATGAACCGCTGACCGGACTCGATCCGGTCGGTATCCGACGCATGAAGGAGACGATCACCGCGCGCGCCCGCGACGGCGCCGCCGTGATTCTCAGCTCGCACCTGTTGCATCTCGTGGAAGAACTGTGCACGCGCATCCTCGTGATTCGTCGGGGTCAGGCCGTTGCCCTCGGCACGCTCGCGGAGATTGTCGAGTCGCGCCCTGACCTGGCCGGTCGCTCGCTCGAGGAGATCTTCATCGCGCTGACCGGCGACGACACGGTCTCGTGAGCATGCACCAACAGCCGGTACCGGTGCTGGCCATGCTCTTTCTGTACCAGCGCACTCTGGTAAACCGGTTGCGCCAACAAGCGGCCCGTGCCAAAAGCCCGCGCTACCTCGCGGCCGTGGTCATGGGCATGCTGTATATCTGGTGGGCGCTGTTCAGGAACTCACAGCTCGGCGGCGGACCGCTCGCCTCGATCGTACGAACCGACGTCGCCGTACCGATCGCCAGCGCCGTCGTGCTGCTCTCGGCCGCACGATGGTGGGTGTTCGGCGGTGAGCGCAGCGCGCTCGCGTTCACACCGTCCGAAGTGCAGTTCCTGTTTCCGGCGCCCGTGAGTCGACGGCAACTGGTGCAGGCGAAACTGGTGCGTATGCAGCTCGCCATTTTGCTCAACACGTTGATCTTCAGCGTGCTGCTGCGCGGTGGTGGTGGTACCGTGGAAGGATGGCAGCGCGGTCTGTCGCTGTGGATGCTCTTCTCCACGCTGGCGCTGCATCGACTGGGCGCGTCGATCGTGCATGCGAACGCCATGGAGCACGTCGGTAAAGCCCGTCGCCGGCTCATCCTGCCGCTGCTCGTGTTCGGGGTGGTCCTGGTGGCCGTGATCTACGGCGTCGTGACCGCGTGGCCCATGCTGCGTGTCGCGAGCCTGTCGGGAATCAAGGCGGTGCTGCTCGCGATCACTGAGGCACTCCGCGCGCCGGTGCCGGCGGCCGCCCTCTGGCCCGTGCGTGCGGTGCTCGAGCCGGTGTTCCTCGGGAGCGGCACGAAGTGGCTCACCGCCATGCCGTGGGCCGCCGCGATTCTCTCGCTGCACTACTTCTGGGTCGTACGGCTCGACAAGGCGTTCGAAGAAGCCGCGCTCGAAGCCACCCAGCATCGCGCCGAACGACTGCAGCGTTTCCGCACCTCGCAGATGGGCAGCTCGCGCTCGCGAAAAGGCAAGTTGGCCAAGGTGCCGTCGCTCGCCCTTTCCGGTCGCCCGGAAATGGCGATCGCGTGGAAGAACGTGGTCGCCGCGTTGCGCGGTGGCGCATGGCGCACACAGCTACTCATGTTCACCGTCAGTCTCGCCGTATTGGCGGTCGTCACGCGTTCCGCCTCGGATCGCGCCGGCGATGTGTTCATGGGTGTCACCTTCGCGTGGGGCGCGATGCTGCTGTTCATCGGCCCGCTCTGGATGCGTTTCGATCTGCGGCTCGACTTACCACGCCTCCCGATGCTGAAAACGATGCCGCTGCCCGGGTGGCGAATCGTGGCGGCCGAGATTGCCGCCGTGACCGCGCTGCATTCGGTCACCGTGTGGTCGCTGATGGTCGTGCCGTTGGTGATGTTCCTGCAGGAGCCCGCCTTGTTGACCGAAAGCGGCGTCACGATCCCGATCATTTTATCGGTGGTGGTGGGCGTGCCGATTTTCAATGCGCTCATGTTCACGATTCAGAACGGCACCGCACTGCTCTTCCCGGCATGGGTACGCTTGGGCACCGAAGCGCGCGGCTTCGAAACCATGGGACAGAACCTGCTCACGACCGGTGCCACCACGCTCGTAGCCGCCATCGCCCTGGTGTTTCCGGTGGGTCTTGGCGGACTGATCCTGTGGTTCACCAACGACTGGGGTGGCTGGTCGGTACTGGTCGCCACCATGCTGGCCTGCGTGGTCGTTGTCGCCGAGCTCTGGCCGATCCTGCTCTGGCTTGGCGGCGTCTTCGAGAAGATCGACGTCAGCGAGGTCGCCGCTTCCACCTGACCAGTCCCTTCCCGTGCGCTGGTTTGGTGCCTAACCTGCCATGGCGGGGTATGTCCCCCATGCAGGCTTCACAAACCGTGTCCATGAGCCATGCCGGCTGACGAATTCAAAGCACCCGACGACGAAACGCCGCACGAAACGCCGCACGACACGCCCGGCGACACGCCCGACGACGACACGCCCGAGTCCCCCGACGACAACGACGGGGATGAGGACGCGGAGGGCGCGGACGGCGACGACGAGGATTACGGGGTCACCGACAGCGTCAACCCGACGGATGACAATGGCGAGGAGAAGCCCGCCGTCTTCGTGACCACGCGCGAGCCGATCGCGCTGGAGGTGTCGCGTCTGGACGATCCGCGTGCCCCGGAATCCTCTGCGCTCGCCGCCTACATCGACGGCCGCATGGTGGCCCGCAGCGCGATGCCGGCGGAGGCGATCGAACGCCTTGTGGATCTCAAACTCTTCGAAGGACCCGTTCCCCTCGGCCTGTTCGCCTACGAAGAGGCCCCTGGTCTGCAGTGCCGCCTGTTCGCCCTCGTGCCGCGCGCCGCGCTCGAGGCCGACGCGCACTCGGCCGAACCGTGGAAGGCGAGTGTGCCCAGTTACGAGGCCATGCGCGACGCGGACGACGACACGGACGACGACACGGACGATGACGACGAGGAGGACGGCGACAACGAGTCGCCGTACGAAACGATCCTCCTCGGCCACATCGTGCGCTTCGCCAAGGACCGCAAGTATCCGGATAATTTGGCCGAAGAAGCGGTCGATATCCTGCAGCGCATTATTCATGGCGCCGAACCGCTGGAAGACGCCGACCGGAAAGCCATCGACGACTTGCTGGGGTCGCTGTAAGGGGTGCTTTCGGACGGGTCGAAAACCTGCGGGTCTCGCGGAGAACGCGACGAGACGCGAAGAACAGCAAAGAGCGCGTTTTTGTTTTTTTGAAAAGGAAATGACCTACCGTCGATCCGATCCGACGGTGGGTCATTTGCCGTAACTCACCGCTGTTCTTCGCGTGCCTTCGCGCTCTCCGCGAGCTTCGCGCGAACCAGTTGTTACAGAATCCCGGAAATTACACGGAGCCCTCCATCCCTCAATGCTGGCGCAGCGCGACAATCACACCGTAATGTTGCATTGAGAATTCAGCTGTTCCCGGCCGACCCCCACCATCAGCTTACTCCGCCCATGCGCATCACTCGCCTGCTGTCCGCCGCCGTTACCGTCGCTGTCCTCGCGATCATCACGCCGCGCCTGTCGCTGGCCCAGCTGGCCGACTCGAAGGTGCTCACCGCCGACGCGGTGAAGAGCTTGCTCGCCAGCGCCGAAGCCACCGCGAAGCAGAACAAGTGGAACGTGTCGATCGCCGTGACCGACGCCGCCGGCGACCTGCTGGGCTTTCTGAAACTCGACAATGCCAGCACCGGCTCCGTACAGATCGCGCAGGGGAAGGCACGCACCGCGGCACGCTTCGGGCGGTCCACCAAAGTGTACGCCGATCGGATTCTCGCCGACACGCTGACGTTTCTATCGGTGGACGGGCTCGTCGCGCTGCAAGGCGGCCTCCCCATCCTCGTGGGCGGCAAGGTGATCGGCGCCGTCGGGGTGAGTGGAGTTACCAGCGCGCAGGATGAACAAGTGGCCGCCGCCGCGATCGCCGCCGTCATCAAGTTGTGATCACATCGTAATTACCGTCGGTTCGTGCTCATCGGTTCTCGTCGTGTCCGCGAAAACCGATGCGCTCGTTCACCACGCGCCGTTCGTCGAGTGACATATACGACCACCCTCCAATCTCTGTGAGTGTGCGACGGCAGCCACGACACTCCCCGCGCAGGTCGATCACGCAGACCTTGATGCACGGAGAGGTGGCCGGGAATGGTGGAACGGACGAATCGCTCATTCGCGCAATGTAGACGACGGCACCGGCTTCACCGCACTCCACGCCGGACACGACGGCGCCTGCCCAGCCGGTCGCGGCGCCACTCCCGCACGCGGCATCGTATCGGCGACCTGCATCAACTCCACGTCGAAAATCAGCGTGGCCTTTTCCGGGATCGTCGGCAGCCGCCCTTTCTCTCCGTAGGCCAACTGCCACGGAATGATGAGCCGGCGCGAACCGCCCACGTTCATCCCCTGAAAACCCAGATCCCATCCCGCGATCACGCGCCGGAATCCCTGCGGAAAGCTGATCGGATCCTTCGCCCGTCCGGCGTTGGTGGTATCACGCGACGAGTCGAACTTCCTGCCGTCCGTCGTCCACCCCGTGTAGTGCGCGTACACACAGCGCCCCGACGTGAGCGCCGTTCCTGTGCCCACCGCCATATCGATCGCCTCGAGCAAGAACAGCGGCCTCGCCTTCCCTTCCACCGACGGAATCGGCGACATGAAGCGGGGTGACCGAGCACACCCCACGACCCCAAGAACCATCACTGCCAGAAGAAGTTGTTTCATACCCGGAATTCTAAAACGCTGACGTCAGAACGTCTGTTTGCAGAACGCTGAGCTCAGACCCTCTGATCACTGCCGTTAACCCACCACCCACCACCCACGTCCCACAGCCCCAAGCCCACAGCCCACAGCCGGTCGTTCGCTCTCCAGCCATCCCCATTCGAAAGCGGCACCAGGCTAGTCGCGGAGCCGCTCCACCCACGACAGTCGATCAAAGCCAGCGTCGAGACTCATGAGACGACGCACTCCGCGTCGCTGCATAGTGGCCGCGTGCACCGCATCGCGTGCCGATAACGACGCCACGGAGAGCATCAGCACCTTCGCCTGCTCAACATCGGCGACGTCGACCGGATAGACCTCGTCGACCACGCCATGCAACGCATCGAACGCCGCCTGAATCGCATCCGGGCGATGGATCGCGAAGTACCGATGCAGGATCTCCTGGAAGACCTCCGCGTCGGTCACAAGCCGATCGCCACGGGCGATCGAGCGCTCGAGCATGCGGCGAACCGCTTCCTTGTTCGGATGCGGCGTGCCGATGAGATACATCGGCACGTTCGAATCGATGAACACCGTGCTCTCCGGCCCGAGCACATCGCGGCTGATCATTCGCCCGATCCGGGCGCCGCGTCGAGATCGTCGAGCACGTAGCCGGACTCGATCTCCGTCAGCATGCTCGGCAGGTCGCCGACCGGGTACGCGCCCTGCGCGGCTTCGCGAACGACCGACAGTTTCCTACGCGGATCCCCCGCCGGGGAATGCTGCCGGGCCGACCGCAGCGCCCGTCGAACCCATTCGGCAACCGTGAGGCGCTGCTGCTCCGCCACACGGCGAATTTCCGCGAACTCCTCATCATCCATCAAGACCTGCAGTCTTTGAGTCATTCTATGAGTATCTCTTACTTATATCAATGAGTCAACCCGAAGACAGAAGGCGGGATCCTCGATACGAGCGCCCCTGTAACGCGCCGCCCGCCACCGGCATTGATTGGGAAACCCTTCCCACCATGACTGCGCCCACTTCACCTCGCCGCGTGACCGAACACCCGACACACCTGATCGATCGGGTGCGAGCCGGCAATCCGCACGCGCTCGGCCAACTCTACGACGAGTTCGCGCCCCGGCTGCTGCGCGTCGCCCGGCAACTGCTCGGTTCCCGCGAACTCGCTGAAGATGCCGTGCACGACATGTTCGTGGGGCTGCCCGAAGCACTGCGGCGCTACGAAGAACACGGCACGCTGCGCGCATGGCTGACCACGCGTACCGTGCGTGTGGCTCTCATGCGCCTTCGCAGCGCAAAGCGTCGTCGCGAAGACACACTCGCCGATACCGATCACGTTGCGCACCACGCATCGGCCGACATCGGCGTCGGCATGGCCGACCTCGAGCGCGCCATCGCGGTACTCCCAGATACGCTACGCGCCGTGTTCGTGCTCCGACAGATCGAAGGCCTTTCACACCCCGAGATCGCTGCCCTGCTCGGCATTTCCGAAGGCAACTCGCGTGACCGCGCACTCACCGATCATGTGCAGCGCTGCGCCGAGTGTGAGAGTACTGTGCGCTATCTCGGTGAGTTGCAGGTGCTCGTGGATCAGCTGCCGATCAACCCCGCGCCAAGTGGATTGCGCGAACGTATGCTGGCCTCGCGTGCTGCCGGCGTACGTGTGCTGGTGCCTGAGCACATCGACGCATTTGACGACGAGAGTCTCGACGAGGCGCGCTTTGACGACGAGATCTTCGACCACAACACGACCGGTTCGTTTCTCGCCGCACACCATGCCGCACCGCCCTTGTGGCGTACTCGCTGGCGCATCCCGACCACCATCGCCGCCGGAATTGCCGCGTGGACAGTGATGTCACTGGTGAGCGGCACACCGGTGATCGAAGCCGGCATGATCTCCGGCACGCTCACGCTGTCCACCGCGTTGCCCAAAGCCGGCGAAGCGGTCACGGTGCGCTACAACGCCGGTGCGTTGCTGGGACGTCCGGCGGTGTTGCGACTGCGCGCACGCATTCGCACGGTGCAGGGCGAGAGCTACAACGTGGGCGTGCCGGTGGTCGAGATGGCCATCCTGCAACGCTCTACGGGTAACGAATACACCGGGCGCTTCACGCTCCCCGACTCCGTGGTGTTCGCCGCGCTCGCGGTCGAAGACACCGCCGCCGCTGCCGTGGACGATCTTGGCGGACGCGCGTGGGAAGTCATGCGAGCCGCGCCGAACGGGGAGCCGCTGCTATCAGCACTCGACCAGCGGAGCCACGATCTCATGGGTCGTGGGTGGGAAGAAGGCCTCGCCACTACGCGTCGCATGATACAGCTGTATCCCGATTCACTCACGGCGTGGAAGTGGCTACACGCGTTCGAGTCGTGGATGTCGCTCGAGACCGACAGTACGCGCGCCGCACATCGCCGCGCCTCGGCCATGTTCGATGCTCGGCATCGCGCTTTGCGTGACATCTCCCCAGCCGTCATCGGCCAGACGTTCTGGTACACCCGTTACACCGACAGCACCGCCAGAATGTACTGGCGTGAACGGTTGCTGCGCGAAGCACCCACCCAATCGTTCGCCGCGCAGGAGCGGATGAACCAGATCTTCTCGAAACAGTTCTCTGTGCGCCGCGACACCATCACCGCGCTCGCTGCACTCGAAGCGCTCTGGCCCGATGTGTCCGCTGATCGCGCACAACAGATTGCGTCGGCCGCGCTCGCGTTACTCCCGTCGCTGAGTGCCGATGCCACCGACCTGCTGCGCTGGTCGGATCGTCTACTGGCCGCCGACTCATCACCCAACACGAGCATCCGTCTTGCCGTGCGGCTGCTAAAGTCGCCCACCTGGCGAAACGAAGGCAAGCGCCGATTGCGCGCCGAAATCGCACGACTGGCGCGCGCCCGCACGCAGCTGCGTCTGCTCGGTGAGTCGCACGCCGAACAGGAGGTGAGACTGGCTGGTTCACAACGACTGGCGTTGGCACAGCTCGGTCGCGCCCTCGCCGACGACG
>JBBQXC010000090.1:0-18990 GCA_038210005.1 Gemmatimonadales bacterium | reverse complement strand
ATGCGTGGAGTACGGCCGAGATCATTGGCGCGTATCGCGGGCAATCGGTCGTCGAAGGCGTGTTTCGCACGCTCAAGGATCCGCGCCGCCTCGCGCTGCGCCCGCAATACCAATGGACCGATCACAAGCTGCACCTCCACGCGTGGCTCTGCGTGACGGCCTCCCTGCTCGCGACCCTCGTCCATCACACGGCCGTACGCGACGCCGACTACGCGGGCAGCGTCGCCACCCTGTTCACCGAGCTTGCGCACATCCGGCGCGCCACCCTCGCGCGCCCCACGACCGGACGCGGCGCCCGCCAGACCCAGCAACTCGAAACGCCGACGCCGCTCCAAAGACGCCTCATCGCCGCCCTCGGGATTCCGACCACGTAGTTAGTATATACGACCCGCCACGGCTATCTGACGGCTGCTCAATCACTTAGCACCGCTATCGCCGGGACCTCGGGAAACTCACGCTAGCCCACAGCCCCAAGCCTCGAGAGCCGAGAGCCCACCGCCCCCCGCCCGATCACCCAAGCCGTTAGACTTGGTCGAAGCCCTCCGTCCCCCCGCTTCCCGTCCCGAATGCCCCTTCCTTCTCGCCCCGAAGCTCTGGCCCTCGTCCATGAATGGACGGCGTCGGAATCTCTCCGGAAGCATATGCTTTCGGTGGAATGTGCGATGCGGGCCTATGCCCTCCGGCTGGGGGAGGATGCGGAGCTGTGGGGACTCACCGGCCTTGTCCACGACTTCGATTACGAGCGCTTCCCGAACGCGGGGCTGGCTGCCGACGTCGAACATCCGGCCGCGGGCGTGCGGGTGCTTCGGGCGACGGGATGGCCTGAGGAGCTGTGCGAGGCGGTGCTGGGGCACGCGGAGTACACCGGGGTTCCCCGGGTGACCCTGCTCGCCAAGGCCTTATTCGCCGTCGACGAGCTCACGGGATTGATCACCGCGAGCGCGCTGGTGAAGCCCTCGCGTGCGGTGACCGATGTAGACGTGGCCGGGGTACGAAAGAAGATGAAGGACAAGGCGTTTGCCCGCGGCGTGAACCGGGACGACATCATCCATGGGGCGGCGGCCCTCGATGTGCCACTCGACGAGCATATCGGTATTGTGCTGCAGGCCATGCAGGCCGATGCGGAGCATCTGGGGCTTGCGGGATCGGGGCCCCTGCCTTCAACGCCCCCCGTCGGCGATGCGTAAGTCGAATGACCCCCAACATTACCGATGACTTCCGTCGCCCTCTCCTTTCCAGCTGCCTCCCCCGTCATGGGGACTGACCGACCGGTGTCGGCCGAGGCGCTCGAAGAGCGGGAGTTGGTGCTCTCGGCGCAGGCAGGGGATCACACGGCATTTGCCGGTCTGGTGCATCGCCACCAGCGTCGCGCCTATGCCGTTGCCCGTTCCATCGTGTTGTCGCACGATGATGCCGAGGATGCGGTGCAGGAAGGATTTCTGCATGCGTTTCGCGCCCTCGAGCGATTTCGCCCGGAGCAGGCGTTCGGCGCGTGGCTGCATCGCATCGTGGCCAATGCGGCGTTGGACATCGCCCGTCGGCGCAAAGTACGCGACGCGGACGAGTTGCCGGAGACCTTGTCGTCTCCACATCGGGATCCGGCAGAAGCGGGTGAGTTACGTGCGCGCCTGGCGCGCGCACTGGATACGCTTGGCGAACGGCAGCGCGCAGTCATCGTGTTGCACGACGTCGAGGGATACAAGCACGCGGAGATCGGCTCCCTCCTCGGAATTCCCGAAGGAACGGCGCGATCGGATTTGCACCACGCTCGGGCGCACCTGCGGCGACAGCTGAGCAATCTTCGGAGTGAGAAATGAACGTCACGCGGAACGACAACGGGCACGGCCCGGATGCGGACCCTCGAGTGACCGACCTGCTGCGCAGTCACTATGCGGCGCCACAGGACGAGACGTACTGGAACGGCCTGGAGGAGCGGGTGATGCTGGGCGTGACGCGCGGCATCGTGCGCATCAACGAGCTGCGTCCGGCGTGGTGGAGCGGCTTCGGTGAATTCCGGACGGCCGACATCCGCAACGCGGGGTTGATTGCGGCGACGATCAGCTTGCTCGTGGCGGGTGCCACCTATGTGCGCAAAGCCGAGCTCGATGCCACGTCGCGCGCGCTGGCGCAGCGGGCGGCGGTGGAGTCGGCGCTGCCGCTGCCGCTCGAAGATGCCACGCTGACGTCACGGGCGCGGTTGCGTCTGCCGGACGATGCGCCGGAACGGTATCTGCATCCTCTCGACTACTAGTCGCGAACAATTCGTGTCCACTCCGCGCCCCAAATTGCTCGCCGTGATGTTCATCCTCGGTGCGTTCCTCACCGGCGGTGCGGTCGGCTTTGCCGCCGATCGCGTGGTATCACCGCCACGTCCGGACGTGTACAGCGACCAGGCGATGATCGATGAACTCGCCCGCGAACTCAAGTTGTCGCCAGACCAGCGCGTCGTCATCGACTCCGTGTGGAATTGGCGTCGCAAGGAGTCGCGTGAAATCATGAAGACGGTACGTCCTACTCTCGATGCCGTGCGTGACAGTACGCGCGTGCTGATGATGAACTCTCTCGACGACGCACAGAAGACAGCCTTCCGCGCACTGATCGAGCGCAACCAGCGAACGGCCGATAGCGCGGCGCGTGCGCGAGGTGAGACCAAGTGAATTGCCGGAATCGTGTTGGACCGACCATCGTCGGTGCAGTAATCCTCGGGGCGGTCATGATGGCCGCCCCGCTTGGCGCTCAGGGTTCGGGCAGTGACGACGGGGCTCGCCCGATCAGTCTACGCGAAGCGATCGAACTGGCCGGAAAGAACTCGCCGGCGGCGGTGTCCGCGCGCGGTCTCGACCGCAACGCTGCCGCCGCGCGCCGGCAGGCGCTCGGGTCGTACGTGCCCAATGTGAACCTCTCGGCGGGCAGCGGACACACGCAGGGTACCACGATCAACAACTTCAACGGTCAGCTCACCGCGTTGTCGGGCAATCCGTGGAGCTACAACAACGGCCTCGCGCTCAACGTCGAATTGTTCGACGGCGGACGCCGGTTCTCGGAAGTCAAGCGAATCCGCGCTACGGCCGATGTCGCCGACGTGTCAGCGGTATCGGCGCGCTTCGATGCGTCGCTGCAAGTGAAGCAGCAGTTCTACGCGGCGCTCGCCGCCCGTGAATCGTCGGCCGCCGCCAAGGCGCAGCTCGAGCAGGCCGAGCAGCAGCTCAAGGCATCCACGGCACGACTGGCCGCCGGTGTGGCGACGAAGTCCGACTCGCTGCGCTCGGCCATTCTCGTGGGCAATGCGCGCCTCGCGGTGTTGACGTCCGAGAACGATCTGCGCGTGGCCAATGCGTCGCTCACGCGCATTGCCGGTTCCACGGTGCTGGTCACCGCGTCGCCCGATGACACGCTCGATACACCGCTCACGCTGCCCGGCGAAGATCAGCTGGCGGTGCTGGCCACCGACGGTCCGGCGGTGCGTCTGGCCACGTCGAACGTGGCGGTGGCCCGTGCGGCCAAGCGTTCGCAACGGTCGACGTATCTGCCGACGCTCACGATGGGTTACAACTACGCGTTCAGTCAGAACAGCGCCGGGTTCGCCGGCCGCAATCTGCTGCTGGTAGGCGGCGACAACGCAAGTCGTCAGACGGTCAACTTCAATATCACCTATCAGCTGTACAACGGATTCTCGCGTGAAACGCAGACCGTGCAGGCCGATGTCGCGCTCACGAATGCCGAGGCGCAGTTGCGCGACGTCCAGCTGGCGGCCCGTCAGAATCTGACATCATTCGTGCGCTCGCTGGAGAACGCGCAGGCGCGCGTACAGGTGCAGCTGGCGGCGATCGCGGCGTCGGAAGAAGATCTGCGTGTACAACAGCAGCGCTATGCGCTCGGCGCGTCCACGCTGCTCGATCTGCTCACATCGCAGACGCAGCTCAATGAGGCGCGTCAGGCGTTGATCCAGGCCCGTCTGGATGGTCGCATCGCCCGCGCACAGCTCTCAGCACTCATGGGTCGTGAACTTTGATGCGTGCTCTCGTGCAGTTTCGCGCGCGCGGACTGGTGTTCCCGGCGCTGCTGGCCAGCGGTCTGCTGGTCGGTTGCGGCGCAAAGAAGGAAGTGACAACGGTCATCGGCACGGTGGTCGTCGATCGCCGCACGATCGTGGTAGATGCACAAGCAACCGGCGCGGTAGAGCCGATCAACGTCATCGAAGTGAAATCGAAGGCCTCCGGCCAGATCACACGCATGCCGGTGGAAACGGGCTCGCAGGTGAAGGCCGGCGATCTTCTGGTGCAAGTCGACACGCGTGACGTGAAGAACCAGTACGATCAGTCGGCGGCCGATCTGCGCAGCGCCCAGGCCAGCCTCGAAGTTGCGCAGTCGCAGAAAAACCGCTCGGACGAACTGTACAAGACCCGCATCATCACGACGCAGGAGTTCGAAGCCGCGCAGCTGGCGCTGACGCAGGCGCAGGGCGCGATCGTGCGCGCGACCACCAACGTCGATCTGGCCAAGCAGCGCCTCGAAGACGCCACGGTGATCGCACCGGTGAATGGCACGATCATCGACAAGCCCGTGTCGTTGGGCCAGGTGATCGCGTCCGCCACCGGCTCGGTGTCCGGCGGCACCACGCTGCTCAAGATGGCCGACCTCACGAAGGTGCGGGTACGCGCCCTCGTGAATGAAACCGACATCGGCAACGTGCGTCCGGGCCAGTCCACGCGCGTCACGGTCGATGCCTACCCCGAGCGACCGTTTCAGGGCGTCGTGGAGAAGATCGAGCCGCAGGCCGTCGTGCAGCAAAGCGTCACCATGTTCCCGGTGATCGTGTCGCTGGACAACAACGACGGGCTGCTCAAGCCGGGCATGAACGGTGAAGTCTCGATGCTCATCGACCGTCGTGACAACGTGCTCGCGGTGAGCAACGATGCCGTGCGCACGGTGCGTGAAGCGGCGGTGGCGGCGACGTTCGTGGGACTCAATCCCGACAGTGTGTCGGCGCAGGTGCGCGAGATGCAGGCCCGGATGCGCAACAACGGCGGCGGCACGGGCGCAGGCGCTGGACAGCCCGCTGGCGACATGCCGTCGGCCAAGTCGGTGCCGATGGGTGAGGCGACGGCCGAGGCCTCGCCGGGCGCACCGCCGGCAGCGACGCGGGGCGCGAAGCCCGGCGCCAAGGGCGCTCCCACGGCAGCGGGCGGAAACAGCGGCGGCGGCGCGCGTACGGCCGGCGCCAGTGTGACGCGAGTACGTACCGCGCTCGTATTCGTGGAAGATGCGCCCGGCAAGTTCAGCCCGCGTCTCGTACGACTCGGTGCCTCCGACTACGACTACTCCGAGGTTATCTCGGGGCTCAAGGAGGGCGAGAAGGTGGCAACGCTCGCGGTGCAAGCGTTGCAGGCCAAGCGCGACCAGCAGAACGATCGCTTCCGCAGCATGACCGGCGCCGGCGGCATGCCGGGTGCGCAGCGGCCTGCCGGTGGAGCGGCGGGCGGTGCGGCGGGCAGTGGTGGTGGCGCGCCGGCCGGTGGCGGCGGGCGTCCCCCCGGAGGTCGCTGACGTGCTGTACGCCGAGACCATTCGCGTAGCGCTGGGTGCGCTGCGAGCCAACAAGCTGCGCTCCATCCTCACGATGCTTGGCATCGTGATCGGCGTCGGCGCCGTGATCGCGATGGATGGCATCGGCCGCGGCGCGCAGGAGTCGATCACGGATCGAATCACGGCCCTCGGCACCACCCTGCTCACCGTCACGCCGGGTCAGGTGCGCGGCATGGGCGGCATCGCATCGGAAGCGGATCGCGCCAAGCTCACGATGAACGATGCGGCTGCCCTCGAGGAGCAAGCTACGCTGGTCACCGCGGTGCAGCCGGAGATGTCGCGTCAGTTGCAGCTGCAGTTTCAGGCGAAGAACGCCAGCACGCAGGTCGTCGGCACGTCGGCGAACTACCTCACCGTGCGCAAGTACGAGTTGCTGGGTGGGCGCATGTTCACCACGCAGGAAGACTTGGGCAAGCAGCGTGTGGCGGTGGTCGGTCCGGCGGTGCTCACCAACCTCGGAATCGAGAATCCCGAGGCGATCATCGGCGAAGCGGTCCGCATTCGCGGCATTCAGTTCACAGTGATCGGCGTGCTCAAGTCGAAGGGGCAAACCTCGCCCTTCCAGAATCCCGACGATCAGGTGCTGATCCCGCTCAATACGGCGCGTTTCCGCGTGCTGGGCACCGATCGCATCCGTTCGATCTCGGTGCTGGCCGTCTCTGAAGCAAAGATCCCCGAGGCGATGGCCGAGATTCAGAAGATCATCCGCCGTGAACACCGGCTGCCGCGCGAGCGCGACGACGACTTCACGATCCGCAATCAGGCCGACTTCCTGACCACCTTCGCCGAAACCAGCAAGGTATTCGGATCGCTGCTGGCCGGTATCGCAGCGGTGTCGCTGGTCGTGGGCGGAATCGGCATCATGAACATCATGCTGGTGTCGGTCACCGAGCGCACGCGCGAGATCGGCGTACGTAAAGCGCTGGGCGCGACCGGCAACAACATTCTCTTTCAGTTCCTGATCGAGGCCGTCGTGCTCTGCCTCTTGGGCGGTGCGATCGGCGTGGCCATCGGTAGTGGCGGGGCCATGCTGATCAGTCGATTGTTCGCGTGGAATACATCCATCAGTTCACAGTCGATCATCATGGCGTTCGCGTTCTCGGCGGTCGTGGGCGTGGTCTTCGGCGTATGGCCGGCCCGTCGCGCCTCGAAGCTCGACCCGATCATGGCGCTCCGCTACGAATAGCGGCACACGGCGTTCCCGTTCAACGCCCGCCCTCCGACAACGCACCCGACAACGCACCCGACAACGGGAGGCCTTCTTGCCTCCCGTTGTCTATTCCTGAGCGGCACCGTGGTACATTTGGGACTCGATCCGAACCATGCCAAACGACCAGACCCCTCAGGCCTTGGTGAATTCCACCGGGGCCGACCCCGATAGTAGCGCGGCCGGTAGTAGCGGTCAGCCTCCCTTGTCAGACGCCATGCGGCATCCGACGGGCTCTTCTGTAAACCCGGCGGCGGCGAACAATGCCGGCAGTGCACCGCCCGGCGCCGAGATCCGCTCGAACACCGGCATGTTCCCTGTCCAATCGCCACTGCGAAAGGAAGGGCATCACGAGAATCCCACCGGCAAGCGGCTCGCGATCCTGACCCTCACCGCGCTTGGCGTGGTGTACGGCGACATCGGGACGAGCCCCCTGTACTCCATCAAGGAATGCTTCAGTCCGATGTACGGATTGCAGCCGACCCGGGAGAATGTGTTCGGCATCCTCTCGCTGATCGTGTGGGCGCTGACGCTCGTGATCACCGTGAAGTACGTGAGCTTCGTGCTCCGGGCAGACAATCGCGGTGAAGGCGGCCAGTTCGCGATGCTCGCGTTGATCTTTCCGCGCGGCACACCGACGGGCTTCAAACGCGGTGGCATCTTCGTGGCGCTTGCGTTGTTCGGCACCGCCCTGCTGTATGGCGACGGGATCATCACGCCGGCCATGAGCGTGCTGGGTGCGATGGAAGGCCTCGAGATCGCCGTTCCCAGCGTGGCGCACTACATCGTGCCGATCACGCTGGTGATTCTCACCTCGCTGTTCGCCGTGCAGCGCTTCGGCACGGACCTGATGGGCAAAGCCTTCGGTCCGATCATGCTGCTGTGGTTCATCACGATCGCCGCGCTCGGCGTGCGTGAGCTGATTCAGTCGCCCTGGATTCTCGCCGCCGTGAACCCCATGTACGCGGTGCATTTCGTACAGCTGCACGGATCGCTGGCGTTCTTCGTGCTTGGCTCGGTGGTACTCGTGATCACTGGCGGCGAAGCGTTGTACGCCGACATGGGTCACTTCGGCATCCGGCCCATTCGCGCGGCGTGGCTGCTGCTCGTGTTCCCGGCCCTGCTGCTCAACTATTTCGGTCAGGGCGCACTGCTGGTGCGCAATCCGGCCGCGGTGGAGAATCCGTTCTTCCTGCTCGCGCCGAAAGCGATGGTTCTCCCGCTCATCGTGCTGGCTACGATGGCCGCGGTCGTCGCCTCGCAGGCCATGATCTCCGGCGCGTACTCGGTGACCCGTCAGGGGATCGCGCTCGGCTTTATTCCGCGCCTCGAGATCCAACACACGTCGACGGTGGAAGAAGGCCAGATCTATATCCCCGAGGTGAACTACTTCATCGCGGTCGGCTGTCTCATCATCGTGGTGCTGTTCAAGAACACATCGGCGCTTGGCGCCGCGTACGGTATCGCGGTCACCGGCACGATGCTCATCACGACCGTGCTGTTCTACGTCGTCGCGCGCATCCGCTTCCGCTGGAAGTGGTGGCAAGCCGCGGCGCTGTGTTCGGTGTTCCTGGCCGTGGACCTTGCGTTCTTCAGTGCGAATGCGGTGAAGCTCGTGCACGGTGGATGGGTGCCCATGGCGTTGGGTGTCGTGCTGTTCCTGTTGATGCTGACCTGGAAGCGCGGCCGTGCGTTGCTGAACGCGCGTTTGGCGGAAGGCACCATGCCGATCGGCCTGTTCCTCGATGGCGTCGAGAAGTCGAGTGTGTACCGCGTGCCGGGAACCGCCGTGTTCATGACCGGCAGCGACGACGGCGTACCCCCCGTGCTGCTGCACCACTTGAAGCACAACAAGGTGCTGCACGAGCGCGTGCTTCTGGTCTCGGTGAAGACGGCCGACGTACCGGAGACCAGTGCGGCCGAGCGCGTGCGGGTGATGCCGCTTGGCCATGGCTTCTGGCGCGTGGTCGCGTCGTACGGCTTCATGCAAACACCGAACGTCCCGAACGTGCTCGAAGTGGTCGACCAGATGGGCATTCGCTGCAAGCCGATGGAGACGAGCTACTTCCTCGGCCGCGAGCGGCTGATTCCAGTGGCCGGGCGTCCCGGCGATACGGTCAAGCTGTCACGGTGGCGAAAGGTCATCTTCGCGATCATGGCGCGGAACGCCCGCTCGGCCACGGAGTTCTTCTGTATTCCGCCGAATCGCGTGGTGGAACTGGGCACCCAGATCGAGTTCTGAGGGCTGCCGATCTCGCGATTCTGGGTGCAGCCAACCAGCTGCACGTTGGGTGTTTTGGGTTGGCGCCTATCGGAGCTTTCCGGCGTGCGCTACTAGTTCAGCACGAGTATGGCTGCCGATGCTGGCGGCTGAACATCCAATGATCGTCATCCGCGACACGAATCGTGATTCGCGGGGGGCACTGCATGGAGCCGGATGCACGAGCCATCAGACGCTGTATCGCCGAAATCGCCGGAATCGCCCGCGCGCCCCTTCGTGCCCCTCGCGCCGGAGCAGGTCGCGCTGCTGGAATGGAGCCCGAATCCCACGCTCGTGCTGGACCGAGCGTTTCGGATTCGCTATGTGAACCACGCAGCGCTCGCGTATGGTCGGATTGAACGGGACGCGCTCATCGGTCGCAATGTGTGGGAGTGCTATCCAACGCTGAAGGGCTCGATGTTTCATCAGGCCTACGCGAGCGTGCTCGAGACAGGTATCGCGTCACGCTTCGAGAGCTACGACGACGAACATGACTCTTGGCAGTCGGTGTACGCGTTTCCGGCGGATGATGGTGTGATGGCGGTGCTCGAGGACATCACGGAGCGCCGTCGCGCCGAGCGATCGTTGCGGGAGAGCGAAGCGGCGCTCGCGCGTGCGCAGGAGGTCTCCGGCATCGGCAGTTTCAGTTTCGCGCCACCCGGGGACATCCAATTGAGCGCGCAGGCGTATCGCCTGCTCGGTCTCGATCCGACGGTCGATACCGTCGACATTCAATCCGTACGTGCCCTGCTGGCACCGAACGACTCCGAGCGCTGGGGCTCGCTGTCGGCGCGTACCCCGGTCGGCGAAGACATTGCGATGGATTTCACGGCGACGCGCCGTGACGGCAGCATCGTCATCCTGCATGTGCTGGCCCGGCTTCTGAGAGAGCGTGTCGGCGGGCCGATGAAGCTCTTCGGCACCGCGCAGGATGTCACGGAGCAGCGTCACGGACAGGAGAGCTTGCGCCGCAGCGAAGAAGCGCTACGACTGGCGCAGGAGGTCGCGAACATCGGGAGTTTCGACTACGACCTCCGCACGGAGGTCATGTTCCGCTCGGACCAGATGCTGCGCCTGATCGGACTCGAGCCTACCGACGCACGCGCGCTGGTCGGTTCGCGGCTGCGTCTCGACTTTGTACACCCGGATGATCGGGCGACGGTCCAGGCGGCATGGAGCGAGGTGCTCAGCACCGGCGACCGGCAAACGATCCGCCTGCGGCTGTTTCGCGCGGATGGCGCCGAGCGGCACATGACCTGGAGCGCCGTGCTCGTGCGCGACCCGAACGGCGCGCCCGCCCGAATCGTGGGCACGCTCGTGGACATCACCGATCAGGTGCGCAGCGACGAGGAGCGCGCGCGCGTCGAGTCGCAGCTGCAACAGGCGCAGAAGCTCGAGTCGCTCGGCATTTTGGCGGGCGGCATCGCGCACGACTTCAACAATCTGCTCGTCGGCATCCTCGGGAACGCGTCGCTCGCGCTGCTGGATCTCGAGCCGGGCGACGACGCGCGCCAGAGTATCGCGGAGATCGAGAAGGCAGCACAGCGCGCGGCGGAACTCACGCGTCAGCTGCTGGCCTACGCGGGCAAGGGGCGCTACGTGGTGGAAACGGCCGATGCCACGGCCGTGATTTCCGAGATGACATCGCTCATGCGCACCGCCATTTCCCGCAACGCGTCGTTACAGATGGATTTGGCCACGTCGTTGCCGAGCATCGACGTGGATGTGAATCAGTTCCGGCAGGTCGTGATGAACCTCGTCACGAATGCCTCGGACGCACTCGACACGAAGCCGGGCCTCATCAGCATCCGGACCGGCCGGCAGGAGATTTCGCGCGAGTATATCACCGGCTGCGCCCCCGGCTGCGATGCCCAACCGGGCGGATTCACGTACGTCGAAGTGCACGACAACGGTGCCGGCATGGATGAGGCTACGCGCCATCGAATTTTCGAACCATTCTTCTCCACCAAGTTCACGGGGCGAGGACTTGGGCTCGCAGCTACGATGGGGATCATGCGCAGCCACCATGGCGCGATCCGTGTGTACAGCGAAATCGGCTCGGGGACTTCGATCAAACTGCTGTTCCCCGTGTCTACGCAGAGTGGCCGTGCCGGCATGCACGCCGACACGCGCGCCGAGGAATGGCGACGCGGAGGTCAGATTCTGGTGGTTGACGACGAAGACAGCGTGCGCGCGGTGGCCTCAGCGTTGCTGCGCCGTCGCGGCTTCCGCACACAGGAAGCGTCCGACGGCGCGAAGGCGCTGGACATCTTTCAGGTGCAGCCCGACGCGTTCGTTCTCGTGCTGCTGGATCTCACGATGCCGAACATGAATGGCGAAGAGACGCTGCGCGCATTGCGCGAGGTGAATCCGTCGGTGAACGTGTTGCTGATGAGCGGCTACAACGAGCAGGACGTGACGCGCATGTTCGCCGGACGCGAGCTGTCGGGGTTCCTGCAGAAGCCGTTCCGCGCGGAAGAGCTGTACGCGAGTGTGGCGCGCAGTCTGGGCGTAGACACGAACGGCCGCTAGCGCGCGCCAGCGGCCGTTCGTAGAGGAGGGTGCGACCCGGCGGGGATCAGTCGCCGGCTACGGGCAGCGGCTCCATGCCGCCGCTGCGCACCGGCACCGGCACCGGCACCGTCTTCCTCGTGCGCCGGCGCGCTTGGAGCTGATCGAGCAGCGTATACACCACCGGCGTGACGTAGAGCGTGATCAACTGCGAGAACGCGAGGCCGCCAACCACCGCGAGACCGAGCGGTTGACGCGACTCGGCGCCGGCCCCGAAGCCGATGGCGATCGGCAGTGTGCCCATGAGTGCGGCGAGCGTGGTCATCGTGATCGGACGGAAGCGCACACGCGCTGCCTCCACGATCGCATCACGCGCCGACATCTTGTGGTCACGCTCGGCCTCGATCGCGAAGTCGATCATCATGATCGCGTTCTTCTTCACGAGACCGATCAGCATGATGATGCCGACGTACGAGTACACACCGAGATCCTTGCCGAAGATCCAGAGCGTGAGCAAGGCTCCCAGCGCCGCGAAGGGAAGACCCGACAGAATCGTGAGCGGGTGAATGAAGCTTTCGTACAGAATGCCGAGCACGACGTAGATCACGAAGATGGCGACGAACAGCAGGGTGAGGAGCCCGCTCTGCGCCTGCGCAAACGCCTGCGTGTCTCCCGACAGCACCGACGTGACGTCGGGCGGCAGGACAGCACGCGCCTCGCGCTGCACCGCATCGACGGCGGTACCGAGCGCCACATTGGGTCGCGTGGCGAAGCTGATGGAGACGGCCGGCAGCTGACCATTGTGCTGAATGCTCTGCGGACCGACGCCCTTCGTGAACGTGGCCACCGAGCCCAGTTGCACGAGGCTGCCGGTGTTCGAGCGCACGTACAGCTGGCTCAGGGAGGCCGGATCTTTCTGGAACGCTTCCTTGAGTTCGAGAATGACCTGATACTGGTTGGTCTGCGTGTAGATCGTGGAGACCTGACGCGAACCATACGCGTTGTAGAGGGCGTTTTCGATCTGCGACGCGCTCAAGCCCAGCGCCGAGGCGCGTTCGCGATCGATCTGGATGCCCACCTGCGGATTCCCGACCTGCAGATCACTCGAGATGTTTTCGAGCTCCGGCAGATCCTTCATGCGCGCTTCGAGAGCCCGCGCGGCCGTGTACAACTCGGCGATGTCCGGACCCTGCAGCGACACCTGATACGCGCTGTTGCCGCGACGGCCACCGATGTTGATCGGCGGCGGATTGCGGAAGAACACCTGCACGCCCGGCACCTTCGACGTGGCTTGCGTGAGCTCGCGCATGATCTGATCGACGTGCGGACGGTCGGGATCCTCGCTGAGCGTGAGCTGCAACCGGCCGCTGTTCGAACCACCGCCGCCGGGACCGCCGCCGATGGAGGCCAGCGTGTACTTCACGTTCGGGCTCTTCTCGATAATCGCCGCGACCTCGCGGATCTTCACGGACAGCGCTTCGAAGCCGATGCCTTCGCGCGCTTCGATCGAGCCGGAGAGACGTCCCGTGTCTTCGGAGGGCAGGAAGCCTTTGGGGATGTACATGAACAGCCCGACCGTCGCGACCAGCGTGAACGCGCTGAAGATCATCGTGAGCCCGCGGCGATTCATCACCCACGCCAGCGAGCGCACATACGCGCCTTCCGTGGCCTGATAGAGGCGCTCGACCGAACGCCACTTTCCGTCGCTCGGTGCATGTCCTTCGCCTTCACGGAGGAAGCGCGCGGCCAGCATCGGCGTGAGCGTGAGCGACACGAAACCGGACACGAGAATCGCCACGCCGATCGTGACGGCGAACTCGCGGAACAGACGACCCACGAGTCCCGGCATGAACAGCAGCGGGATGAACACCGCCACCAGCGACAGCGTCATCGAGAGAATCGTGAAGCTGATCTCCTTCGAGCCGTCGAGTGCCGCCTGCATGGGCGTCTTACCCATCTCGATGTGGCGCACGATGTTCTCGAGCATGACGATGGCGTCGTCCACGACGAAGCCGACCGCGAGCGTGAGGGCCATCAGCGACAGGTTGTCGAGGCTGTAGCCCAGCATCCACATGACCGTGCAGGTACCGATCAGCGAAAAGGGCAGTGCCAGCGACGGGATGATCGTTGCGCGGAGGTTGCGGAGGAACAGGAAGATCACCATCACGACCAGACCGATCGTGAGTACGAGCGTGAACTTCACGTCGTCGACGCTGTGTTCGATGGCGATCGAGCGGTCGAAGATCGGCACGATGCTGACACTGGGCGGCAGCTGCGGCTCGAGCTGCTTGAGTACCGCGTTGACACCCTTGGCGACATCGACGGTGTTCACGCCGGGCTGACGGATAATCGCCAGCGCCGTGTTGGCGCGTCCGTTGATTTCACTCATGCCACGCATGTTCTGCAGGCCGTCGATCACGTTGCCCAGTTCACCGAGACGAATCGGCGCACCGTTGCGCATCGCGACCACCAGGTTGCGGAACTCGGTGGCGTTCCGGAGCTGTCCCGATGCCTGCAGCGTGAACGACTGATTGGGGCCCATCAGCACGCCGGCCGGGGAGTTCGAATTTCCCTGGTTGATGGCGGTCTGCACTTCGTCGATACCGATGCCGCGCGCCGCCATGGCTCCCGGATCGAGCTGCACGCGCACGGCGTACTTGGACGAACCGTACACCTGCACCTGCGCCACACCGGTCACGGTGGAGACGCGCTGGGCGAGGAACGTTTCCGCGTACTCGCTCAGCTCCTGACGACTGAGTACGTCGGAGTTGACCGAGAACATCATGATCGGGGCGTCGGCCGCATTCGCCTTGTTGTACGACGGCGGATTGATGTTCTGCGGCAGCTGGCGGAGTGTTTTGGAGATCGCCGACTGCACGTCGCCGGCCGCCTTGTCGATATCGCGATCGAGCGCGAAGAGCAGCGTCACGTTGGTGCTGCCCTGCGAACTGGACGACGTGATGCTCTCGATGCCCGACACCGTCGAAAACGCCTGTTCGAGCGGCGTCGCCACCGAGGTCGCCATCACCTCGGGGCTCGCACCAGGGAGGCTGGCGGAGACGGTGATCGTGGGATAGTCGATGGTAGGCAGGTCGCTCACCGGCAACGCACGGTAGGCCACCACGCCGAATGTCAGAATAGCCACCATGACCAACGTGGTCATGACAGGCCGCCTGATCCAGATCTCGCTCAGATTCACTGGGCTGCTCCTTGTTTCTTCGACGGGTCCTTTGCTTCGCGATTCGCCCCCTTCGGGCCGGCTTTCGTGAGCGCACTGCGCAGCTCGACCTTGGCGCCGTCCTGCAGACGATTCTGTCCTTCGATGATGACCTGCTCGCCGCCGACCAATCCGCTGTCGAGCTTCACGAGCGTGCCCGCGGGACGGCCGACCTTCACCGCCATGCGCTTGGCCTTCCCGTCTTCCACCACATACACGAACGCGCCGTTGGTGGTCGTCACGACCGCTTCCGACGGCACGGTGATCGCGTCTTGATCGACGGTGAGTTCGAGGCCCACCGACACGAACTGTCCGGGCCACAGCGATCGGTCGGCGTTCGGTACCCGGGCCTTGAGCAGCACGGTGCCGGTGGCGCGATCCACCGCGTTATCGATGAAAGTCAGTGTTCCCGTGATCTTCTTGGCGGTGTCGCCCACGTTGGGGACGATGTCGACCGACAGCGCCTTATCGAGGCCCGACCGGCGGCGCATTTCCTCGAACGCCTGCTCCGGCACGGTGAAACGCACCAGCACGGGCTGAAGTTCGTTGATGGTAAGCAGTGGCGGATCGGCCTGCACCCGCACGAGACTGCCCACGCGGAGTGTGATCTGACCGGTGCGCCCGGAGATGGGGGCCTTGATCGTGGTGTTCTCCAGATCGAGGCGCGCCCGTTCCAGTGACGCCTGTCCGGCGGCCACGGTGGCCGCGAGGGCCGAGGCTTCGGCGAAGGTCTGATCGAGTTGCTGACGGGTCACGTAGCCGTCCTTGGCCAACCCGGCGAAACGCACCGAGTCGCCGCGGGCACGGGCGAGCGTGGCCTGGTCGCGGGCCAGGGTGCTCTGCAACCGATCGAGTTCGGCACGGAAAGGCCGAGGATCGATCTGGAAGAGCACCTGCCCTTGGCTGACTTCATCGCCTTCGGCGATCGCCACGCGGGTGAGCATCCCGGACACGAGTGACTGGATGGCGACGGTCCGATTGGGCTCGATTTCCCCATTGGCGTTCACGACGAACGGCAGCGGTCCCTTCTTGACCGTCATCGTGGAGACGACGGGTGCAGGACGCGGAGGACGTTGCTGCTCTTTGCAGGCGGCGAGTCCGAGCAGGGCGACCGACGAGACAGCAAACAGTCGGCGCGTGGGATCTATGGCGAACCGGCGCGCTGAGCGCGGCGGCATCACATTCTCTGGCATTCGCAGGGGCGAACAGCGGGTCGGGTAAGACGCTCAACATACGACTCGAAAGTCGGCAAACGTCACGGAGTCTATGCTCCTCATTAACGCCATCCGAGGGCCATTCGTTGCGGCCGTGCTCGGTCTCTTGGGCGGAGCTTCGCGGTTGGTTCTATTTTCCTAATATTGGAATATTTAACGGCCGTCAATGCCGGGGCGAACGCGGTTCTGGAGGAGCTTTGCGGCGCGTTGTGCGGGGACGGGTCGCACGCTTTGGATGACAGTCTGTGGCGTGCGTACGGATAGCTTCGCCGTACAAAAGCTTGACGCGAAGGGCGCGAAGCACGCGGAGGGCGCGAAGAACGGCAACTGCTTTTCATTATCCTTTTTGCTTTTCTTCGCGTGCCTTCGCGTTCTCCGCGGTCTTCGCGTCAATCAGGGAATCCAGCCCCATGCTCGTTATCGTCCGAAGGGGACGCAAAATATGTACATTCATCCTGACGACCTGACGGGAGCCTGCATCAATGCGGCGCTCCGAATTCACATGAAGTTCCGTTCGGGGATGCTCGAAGCCATGTACGAAACCGTGCTCGAGCGGACGTTGACGCGTGACGGATTTACCGTGGAACGCCAGAAAGCGATCTCCTTCGAGTTCGAGGGAGATCGCTACGAGAACGCGTTCAGAACCGATTTGATCGTTGACGGCCGCCTGATTGTCGAAGTGAAGGCACGCGAGACCAACTCTCCGATCTACGCGACGCAACTGCTCACCTATTTGCGACTGGCGAGGCTTCCGCTTGGACTGGTGATCAACTTCGGCATGCCGCGATTGATGGACGGAGTCAAGCGGGTGGTCAACGACCTGCCGCCGGAGCAGTCGCCGCAGCTTCGCGTGAACCGACTGCCTCGGCCGAGGACTACACCACGAGGTTGAGGAGACGCTTGGGCACGAAGATCACTTTCTTGATCTCGCCGACCACATGCTTCGCAATGCCGGCGTCGGCCATCGCTGCAGCCAACGCGGCGTCCTGCGTGACATCCACGGCGACGCGCACCTTGCCGCGCACCTTGCCGTTCACCTGAACCACGAGATCCACTTCGTTGTCCACCAGCATGGCCGGATCGAACGTCGGCCAGCCCGCATCGAAGACACTGCCGTCGTGGCCGAGCAGCTCCCAGCACTCCTCGGCGAAATGCGGCGCGTACGCCGCCACCAGCTGTACGAGGGGCACGACTTCGTCGCGGTGCACGGCGCGGTCGCCTGCGCGCACGTGGTTGAGGCACTCCATCATCGCCGCGATCGCCGTATTGTAGCCCAGCGTCGCCGTGTCTTCGCCGACCTTCTTGATCGTGCGATGCAGCTGACGCGTGACGTTCGCATCGGTCGCGACATCCGTGCGCGCATCACGCACCGACGCCCACAACCGGTCGAGGAAACGCCGCACGCCGCTGATGCCCTGATCACGGAAGTCGCCGCCCTCTTCGTACGGACCGAGGAACATGAGATACATGCGGAACGCATCGGCGCCCCACTCTTCCATGTACACATCGGGGTTGATCACGTTGCCCTTCGACTTCGACATCTTCGCGCCTTCGCGGATGATCATGCCGTGCGCACGGAAGCGCGTGAACGGCTCCTCGAAATCGATGTGCCCGGCGTCCTTCATGACCATGGTCACGAAACGCGAGTACAACAGGTGCAGCACCGCGTGCTCGTTGCCACCGATGTACGAATCGACCGGTAGCCAACGCGTCGTGACGTCGGCGTCGAACGCGACATCGCGGCGCGTCGCGCTCGGATAGCGCAGGAAGTACCACGCGCTGTCCAGGAACGTGTCCGACACGTCGGTTTCGCGACGCGCCGAGGCCCCGCACGTGGGACACGGCACGCGATACCACTCTTCGTGGCGCGCGAGCGGCGAGATGCCGGAGTCGTCGGGCTTGAAGTCGGGAATGAACGGCAATTCCACTGGCAGCTGAGATTCGGGCACCGGCACGGTGCCGCACGCGTCGCAGTAGATGATCGGAATCGGCGGTCCCCAATAGCGCTGACGGGAAATGCACCAGTCGTGCAACCGGAAGTTGACCACCTTCGATCCATGTCCGCCGGCCGTGAGCCAGTCGGTCACGGTGAGCTTCGCGTCCGCCACCGGCTGTCCGTCGAAGTCGCCCGAATTCACCAGGCGGCCCTGCGCGTCGTCGGTGTAGGCCGTGTCGCCGAGCGGCGTGTCGGCGGCCTCGTCGGGACCGGCCACCACGCGCACGATCGGCAGGTTGAATACCTGCGCAAACTCGAAATCGCGTTCGTCATGTCCGGGCACGGCCATGATCGCTCCGGTGCCGTACTGCATGAGCACGTAATCGGCGATCCAGATCGGAATGTTCGCGCCGGTGGCCGGATTCACGGCGTACGCGCCGGTGAAGACGCCGGTCTTGTCCTTGCTGCTCTTCCGCGCAATCAGATCCTGCTTCTTGGTCGCATCCTGATAGCCCTGCACGACGTCGCGCTGCGCGATGGTCGTGAACGTGGCTACCAGCGGATGTTCCGGCGCGAGCACGAGATACGTGGCTCCGAAGATCGTATCGGGACGCGTCGTGAACACCTTCACCGTGTCGTCGTGCCCGTCCACGCGGAACGACAGCTCGGCGCCTTCCGAGCGGCCGATCCAGTTGCGTTGCGCATGCTTCGTGATTGGCGACCAGTCGAGCGTATCCAGATTGTTCAGCAAACGCTCGGCATACGCGCTGATGCGAAAGAACCACTGCTCGAGAAAGCGCTGCTCCACCGCCGCGCCGCATCGCTCGCACAGGCCGCCTTCCACCTGCTCGTTGGCAAGCACCGTCTTGTCGTTCGGACACCAGTTCACGGCGGCCGCCTTCTTGTATGCGAGCCCCTGCTTGTAGAGCTGCAGGAAGACCCACTGCGTCCACCGGTAGTAGTCCGGTCGGCTCGTATCGACCTTCGAGCGCCAGTCCACCATGAAACCTGCGCGTTCCACCTGTCGCTGGAAGTTCGCAACGTTGCGCGGCGTGAGCT
>JBBQXC010000089.1:0-19049 GCA_038210005.1 Gemmatimonadales bacterium | reverse complement strand
GTTGCGACGCCTGCATCGGGTGCGCCCGCGCCGAATCCGCGACTGCGTGCCACGGCACCGCCGACACCGTTCGCCACGTTCCCTGTGCCCGGCACGCAGGCCGTCACCCTGCATCCCACCGTCGGCGGGCGCGGCATCGCGTCGCTGGCGTTCGTGCCGGTGGCCACCGGCGCAGAGTCGCTCATCGACGACGTCGCGTTCAGCGGCAGCGCGCTCGCGAGTGTGTCCACATCCGCCAATCGCCTGCTGTATGCCACGCCGGTGCTCACCGATACGGTGCACATCTCGGGCACGCCGCGCGTGACGCTGCGCATGGCCGCCAGTGTGAAGGCCGCGAATCTCAGCGTGTGGTTGGTGATGCTCCCCTACGACTCGGCGCGCGCCGGCTCGCAGAGCTACGTGGGCAACGTGTCGCGCGGGTGGGCCGACCTGCAGAACGCGAAGGCGCTCAAGCAGGGCGGCAACTATGCGTCGAAGGATCGTGGCAAGCCACTCGAGGCCGGCGAGTATCGCGAGGTCACCTTCGATCTCGAGCCCACCGATGAATTCGTTCCCGCCGGCAAGCAGCTCGCGGTGATGATCATGTCGAGCGATCGCGAATTCACGTTGTGGCCGAAGGCCGGGGCCGAGCTCACGCTCGATCTCGCGAAGTCGTCGTTCCGTATTCCCGTGGTCGGCGGCGTGAGCGCGCTGCAGAAAGCCGGTATGCGCTGACGCGCACGCCGCATTCACGGTTCCTCCTCCACCTCTACGTCACGGTCATGCGTTTTCTGTTTCGTATTGCGGCTCCGACACTGTTGTGGGCAGGCGTATCGGGCGCGCAGACTCCCGATGCGGCCACGCTGAACGGCTTGCGCTGGCGTTCGATCGGCCCGGTGAACATGGCTGGACGCATCACCGACGTGGAAGCGCATCCCAGTCAGCCGAAAACGTTCTACGTGGCCGGTGCCACCGGTGGTATCTGGAAGACCGTGAACGCCGGCACATCGTTCGTACCGCTCTGGGAGAAGGGGCCGATCGCGTCGATGGGGGATCTCGCGATCGCGCCCAGCGATCCGAAGATCATCTGGGCGGGCACGGGCGAAGAAGATTCGCGCAATTCCGTCGCGCCGGGCTACGGCATCTACAAGTCGGTGGACGGCGGCGTGACGTGGCAGAGCAGGGGCCTCGAGAAAACGCAGCACATCGGTCGCATTGTCGTGCATCCCACCAACCCCGACATCGTGTACGTCGCGGCACTGGGTGCGCTGTGGGCTACGAACCCGGAGCGCGGGCTCTACAAAACGATCGACGGCGGCAAGACCTGGACGCTGAGCAAGTTCATCAGCGACAAGGCTGGCTTCGTTGACCTCGCGATGGACCCGCGCGATCCGAACGTGCTGTATGCCACGAGTTGGGAGCGCATTCGCAAGGCGCACTTCCTCAAGAGTGGCGGTCCGGGATCGGCGCTCTGGAAGTCCACCGACGGTGGGGCCACGTGGACGGAGATCACCGGCGGTGGTTTCCCCACCACGACGAAGGGACGCATCAATCTCGCGATCGCGCCGAGCAATCCCGACATGGTGTACGCGATGGTCGAAGCCGACAGCGTGCGCGGGGCCAAGCCGCAGCGCTTACTGAGCGGACTGTATCGCTCGTCGAACGGCGGCGCCACGTGGATGTGGATGAGCACCCTCAACAATCGCCCGTTTTACTTCTCACAGATCCGCGTCGACCCGAAGAATGTCGATCGCGTGTATCGCATGGCCGTCGATTTCGCCTTTTCCGACGATGGTGGTGCCTCGTGGCGTGCGGGCATGGTGGGCATTCACGAAGACTATCACGCCATGTGGATCGATCCGAACGACCCCGAGCATTTCATCGTCGGTGGTGACGCGGGCATCTTTCAGACGTGGGACAAGGGTGGCACTTACGACGCCGTCAACAATATGGCCATGGGCCAGTTCTACGGCATCAGCTACGACTTCCAGGTGCCGTACCGCGTGTGCGGCGGTCTGCAGGACAACGGCACCTCGTGCGGTCTCAGCCGTCGCGCCGGTGCACCGCTGCAGATGACCGACTGGTTCGCGATCTTTGCGGCCGACGGTCTGCAGACGGCGCAGGATCCGTTCAATCCCGACCTCGTGTACTACGAGTCGCAGGGTGGCAACATTGCGCGTCGCAACGTCGCGACGGGTGAGGTGGTGAGCGTGAGGGCACGCACGGTCACGCGCACGCAGTTCGGCCAGCAGATCGCGCGCATCCGCGGCACCGGCGCCGCGCCGCTCACGCCGGAGCAGACGAAGAGCATCGCCGAGATCCGCGTGCAGATGAAGAGGGCGCTCGCCGATCCGAATGTGGCGACGCGATGGAACTGGAACACGCCGTTCATGCTGTCGCGCCACGATGCGAACGTGCTGTATTCCGGAGCCGAGAAGCTGTTCAAGTCGGTGAAGAAGGGCGAGGAACCGTACGCGATTTCCCCCGACCTCTCCTCGCGCGATGAGTCGCGGATCCGCATCACTGCCGGCTTCGACATCGACGGCAATCCGGCGGCGGATGCCACCGGCGGCATCACGCGCGATGCGACGGGCGCCGAAGAGAACGCCACGATCGTGAGCATCGCTGAGTCGCCGTTCAAGGCCGGTGTGTTGTACGTCGGGACGAACGACGGCAAGGTGTGGCTCACGAAGAACGATGGTGGGGCGTGGGAGGATCTGAGCCTGCGCTTCCCCGGCGTACCGCCGTTCACGCACGTAGCCAAGATCGAAGCGAGTCCGTCGGATTCCGCCACCGTGTACGTGGCCTTCGACAATCATCGCGACAACGACTTTGCGCCGTATCTGTTCGTATCGAATGACTTCGGCAAGACGTTCCGCTCGATCGCGGCCGGTCTCAACGTCGGACGGCCGAACACGGTGTACGTGGTGCGCGAGGATCCGTTCAACGCATCGCTGCTCTACGCCGGTACGGAACTCGGCGTGTCTGCCTCGCTCGACAAGGGTGCGACGTGGTTCACACTCGACAACAATCTCCCCACCGTACCGGTGTACGATTTACAGGTGCATCCGCGCGATCGTGAACTTATCGCGGGTACGCACGGTCGCGGTGTGCAGATCCTCGACGTGTCGCCGCTACAGCAGTTCACGGCAACGGCATTGTCGGCGCCGGCGATGCTCTTCAAGCCCACGGTGGCGCTGCAGTACGGCGAGCGTTTGCCGGGATCGGAGCCGCGTGCCCAGCGGATGTGGCGCGGGGATCGCGTGCCGGCCGGTGCGGCCATTGTCTATCGGCTGGCGGCACCGGTGAGCGGCGGCGCGCCGCGCATCACCGTGTTCAACGCGGCCGGCGATACCGTGGCGCGTCTTCTTGGCACCAACACGGCGGGACTGAACACGGTCACGTGGAATCTGCAGGCGACCGGCGCGACGATGCAGGGACCGAACACCGGTGGTCGCGGTGGATTCGGTGGCGCAACGCAGGCACTCGGCAACATCACCGATCCTGGGTTCCCGGCTGGCTTCAATGCTCGTCCCGCCGAAGCACGCAGTGCGGCGGACAGCACGGGCACGCCGGAGAATCAGGTAAAGGCCCTGATCGCCGCGCAGAATCGTGCGCCCGTCGCCGGCGGCTCGGGTGGATTCGGCGGCGGTGGTGGATTTGGCGGTGGCCGTGCAGCGTTCGTGGAGACGGGCGACTATCGAATCGTGCTCGAACTCCCGGGTCAGCCCAATGCCTCGTCGCAGACCCTGCGTGTCGTGCGGGTCTCGCCTGATGAGCGCAGCGTGCTGGTGCCGGCCAAGCGGTAGGGCTCGTCGATGACGCGGCGACGCGACGCGCTCCGTTTAGCCGATGTGGTCGCGCTCCGGCGCCTCGTTACCCGAGGCGGCGCCGAGCGTACCGACCTGCTGCGTGCTGCCGCGGGGCGACCCATTCGCGCGGCCAAAGCACTGCGGGAGTGGCACGATCTCCTCCTCTTCGTACTCGGCCACCCTCGTGATCAGGAGGAGTGGACGCTGGCGACCGACGCGCTGCAACGGGTGGCCGCGCTGGCCGATACGTGGCGGGAATTGTCGCCGCAGAGGCACGAAGCGCTGCTGAATTCCGGCATCGCGGGTGCTCCGGTCGAGGGTAACATTTCGCTGACGCTGGTGCGATGGTTGCTGCAGCAGTGGGCCGACGGCGTTGCGCTGATGCAGGTCGATGCCCCGCTCGACGAAGTGCGTGACATCCTGCGGACGCTGGTGCTACCGGTAGAGCAGGAGCTGGTGGACTGGGATTTCGCCGACGCCGAGGCATTGCTCACGTCGTTGTTCGGCGCCACTCCATCGTCATGGTTGCCGCGACTCGTTGCTCTGATTGATGGCCTGCCGGCACCCGAGCGCGTGCGTGCGTACATGTTCGCGCGCCTGCGACTGTACGTCCGGGTGACCGGTGCGGACACCTCGTGCGATGTCATGACGGCGCTCGCGAACACGCGTGCGGTGAACGACAGCCGCTGGTTTCACCCGGACGGCATGCAGCGCGGCGTGGACGTATCCGCGCTGATGGCGCTGCCTCCGGCGCGCGCGCAACGACTCGGGTCCGTCGCGTCGCAGCGCCTCATCGACAGCGCCCGCACGGTGCTGGCCACGATGGGACGCGAGACCGATCCCGTCACCCATGCCAGTGCCGTTTCGCTCTTCGATATGGGGCGCGGCCTCACCATCGTGCTGTATGCACTCGCGCCATCGTATCGACTGGCGTTCGACAGCTATGTCGGATTCATGGCGTTCCGCAATGGCGCGCCGCTCGCGTATGGAGGGGCGTGGATATTCCCCGGCCGCTCGAAAATCGGCATCAACATCTTCCCCGCGCAACGCGGTGGGGAGTCGGCCTGGTTCTTCGCGCAGCTTCTTCGGCTGTACCACACCGAGTTCGGCATCGATCGCTTCGAGGCCGAGAACTATCAGCTGGGATACGGGAACCCCGAGGGACTTCGTTCGGGTGCCTACTGGTTCTACTACCGCCTCGGTTTTCGCCCAATGACGGCGCCGCTGCAGCGACTCGCGGCGCGCGAGTACGATCGGCTCACCACGCGCGCGGGCTATGAGGTGCCGAAGGCCGCGTTGAGCGAGTTGGTGGAGGCGGGTCTCGAGTTGGCGCTGCGCAAGGCGCCGGGACCCGTGCTTGATACCGCCGTCCTTACCGAAGCCGTACAGCAGCATATTGTGCGGCGCTACGAAGGCGATCGGGTGCGGGCGATGACCGGCGCCCTGCGTCGGGTTCGTGCGGTGTTGCGCGACATCCTGCACGATGTCGACGTCGACCAGCACGCATTGCACCTGTGGGCGCTGCCGCTCGACTTGGTAGACGATCTCGAATCGTGGTCGCCAGGTGAACGTAAAAGACTCGCACAGCTCCTGCGGGCCAAGGGCGATCCGAGCGAAACACGCCACCAGCAACTGCTGCGCACGCACCGTCGGCTGCTGAACGGGTGGGCGCGCGCGCTGCTTCCCGCAGGGTAGTCGACGACTACGCCAGTGGTTTGGGCGTGGTGCGTCCTATGACGATCGTAATGTTGTCGGTGCCCCCGCCGTCGAGGGCGTCTTGCAGCAGCTGCTCGGCCGCCTGCTTCGCGCTCGTCATCGCGCCCAACACCTCCGCTATGCGCGCATCGGTCACGTGCTTCGTGAGTCCATCCGAACAGATCAGGTGCACGTTGTCCCAGTCGGCATCGAGACGCGTGACGACGGGCATCGTCTTGTCGGAGCCGATCGCACTCGACAGCACGTGCGCCATCGGCGAGTTGCCGGCCCTGCTCGCCGACAGGATACCGTCATCCACGAGATCCTGCGCCATCGTCTGATCGCGCGTGATCTGCGAGAGCACGCCATTGCGCCACACGTAGTAGCGCGAGTCGCCGACCTGTAGCAGGTAGTAGGTGGGCCACACCCCGATATACAGCGTGAGCGTGGTTGCCATCGTGCCACGCAGCCCCTGTTCGTCGCGCCGTGCACGCACCGCATCATGCGCCTGCATCGCCGCGGATTGCAGCAGGTCGATGAACTCGGCGGCATCGGCCTTGGCGCCGTAGTATACCGTGACGCTGCCGTCCACGTAGCGCATGAGCGACTCCAGCGCGATGGCACTGGCTTCGGCACCACCCACGCCACCACCGACGCCATCGGCCACCATGGCCGCATAGGCGAGCCGCTGCTCGCCCTGCGGCAGGCGCTGCTCGACGTTCGGCAGATTGGTGGAGATGACGTTGATACGCCTGTGAAACGTGGCCATCAGGTAATGATCCTGATTTTCCTTCCGCACCTTGCCGGGGTGCGAGAGGCCGAACACGTCCATCTCGTCGTCGCGTGGCTTGCGGGGCGGGGCTGCGATTTCGCTCATTATGAGTGGGAGGCGGGTCAATGCGTAGCTTAGCGCGCATCATGGGCTGTGGCGAGGTCAGCGTGCGTAGATCGCGCCGTTCCCCTTTTACTGGACGAATCGGCTGGTGTGGGGACAAGGCGCCGGCCTGAGCCGGTCTCCGGTGTCAGCCGAAAGTCTGTCGGGCGAAGCACGACATAGCGGGAGCGGGCACCCGACAGACGGCCGGTCAGGAGCTGACTAACATATCGCGGGTCCGCGTTCCCCAGATGCTGCCGCGACCCTCCGGGTTGCTGCTCAGTGCAGCCGTTCCACTTCGACGAAGGCGGCGTAGAGGCGATCCAATTCGATCCGCATGCCGTCGTCGCGTCGGAGCAGTACGCTGCGACTGGTGCAACATTCACAGCGCATCACCACCCCCGGCTGAATGCCGACGGACGAGCAATGATCCCGGACAATTTCAAACAAGACCGCACCGACAGCGACGCGCTCACCGACATGGATGTCGATCAGCGAACGGGCGGCTTCAATCACTGGAGTGGCGAGCATCAGGCGCTCCTCGTCGAACGGATGAGTGGGGGAAGGTGGTGCGTGCAGACGGTGAGTCATGAATCGGCGCATCATTGCGCCGGCCACGTCGCGATAAGTGTGCCAGTTCGGACGCCGCCAACAGTCATGGAACGCCGGACAATGCGTGGCGCCAATCCTCGACATGTCACCACGCGATACGTCGACACGCGACCGGCTGCGCGTGTATGACGGAACCGTCCGCGAAGCCCCCGATGGGAACGCCACCGAAGCCAGCAGCGGCGCGTGTCGCGCCGTGGCTGCTGCCGCTCGCGATTCTTTGGATCGTCATGCTCGCACGATCAAGCGGTGATCCGTCGATCAAGACCGTGCCGTACAGCACGTTCCTGCAGATGGTCGACTCGGGTCGCGTCACTGAGGTGTTGGTGAGTGAGTCGGAGGTCCAAGCGAAGCTCCGCGTGCCGGACAGCGCGAAGGTGAAGGCGATCACGTCCGTTCGCGTCGATCCCGCACTCGTCGAAGCCTTGCGCGCCCGTCAGATCACAGTGACCGGCCAGGCGTCCGCTGGTTGGCTGCAGGGCTTGCTGTCCTGGCTCTTTCCGCTCGCGCTCATGATCGCCCTGTGGACGTGGATGGGACGCCGATTCATGGGGCAGCAGACCGGTGGCGCGCTCAACTTCGGACGCAGCGGCGCGACCATTTTCGCCGAGAAATCGGTGAACGTGACCTTCGACAGCGTGGCCGGTGTCGACGAGGCCAAAGCCGAGCTGCGTGAGATCGTGGCCTTCCTGAAGGATCCCAGCGCATTCGGACGGCTTGGCGCGCGCATCCCCAAAGGCGTGCTCTTGGTCGGACCGCCTGGCACCGGGAAGACGCTGCTTGCGCGAGCCGTCGCCGGCGAGAGTGGCGTGCCGTTCTTCTCGATCAACGGATCGGAATTCGTGGAGATGTTCGTCGGGATCGGCGCTGCGCGGGTGCGCGATCTCTTTACGCAGGCACGCAAGCAGGCGCCATGTATTGTGTTCATCGACGAGATCGATGCGCTGGGTCGCGCGCGCGGATCGTCCATGATCAGCGGCGCCAATGACGAGAAGGAACAGACGCTCAATCAGCTGCTCGCCGAGCTCGACGGTTTCTCACCGGATTCGCGCGTCATCGTGCTCGCCGCAACCAATCGGCCGGAGATTCTCGACCCCGCGCTGTTACGTGCCGGACGGTTCGATCGGCAGGTGCTCGTGGACCGACCCGACCGCGCGGGGCGCGCACAGATCCTGCGCGTACACGTCAAAGGGATCACGCTCGATCCGTCGCTGCAGCTCGAAGCGGTCGCTGCACTCACCCCGGGCTTCACCGGCGCGGATCTGGCCAACCTCGTGAACGAAGCCGCGCTCATTGCCACCCGGCGCAGCGCCACGTCCGTCACCATCGACGACTTTACCGCCGCCGTGGAGCGTATCGTCGCTGGACTCGCGACGCGCAGTCGTATTCTCAGCACGCAAGAGCGCACGATCACGTCCTATCACGAGATGGGACACGCGCTGGTCGCCATGGCGATTCCGGGAAGCGACCCCGTGCACAAGGTCTCGATCGTACCGCACGGCCTCGGCGCGCTTGGCTTCACGCTGCAGCGCCCGATCGAAGATCGGTATATCGCAACGCGACGTGAACTGGAGGGCCGCCTCGCCGTGATGCTCGGCGGACGCGCGGCTGAACTCGTGGTGTTTCACGAACTGTCCACCGGCGCCGCCGATGATCTGGTAAAGGCCACGGAACTCGCCCGTGACATGGTCATGCGGTACGGGATGGACGAAACGGTAGGGCATGTGGCGTATGGCTCGTCGAGCGGACTCCTGCCCGGCAGCGCGCACCTCATCGCTCCCGAATCCCGATTGTTCAGCGAGTCGACGGCTCGGGAAATCGAGATGGCCGTGCGGGCGAACGTGGCCCGCGCGCTTGAGCGGGCCATGCAGATCCTGACCACCAATCGTGCCGCACTCGAGGAGGGGGCACAGCGATTGCTGTTAGAGGAGACGCTAGCCGGTGAACAATTGCCCGCGGTGGTCAGGCCGACCGAACCGCGCAGTTCCGCCGTTGCATGAATGCCACCGTCGGAGTGCACGTGGCTTGCGCACGTGGCCGCCTCCGCTACATCCCCGTGTGCAGTCATCCGAGGTCGCTATGTCTGACCAACCGCCACGTGCCGGACTCACCCGCGGGTACTTCCCGCGCTACAGCGCCGAGCCCTTGATGTTCGACAACGGCGTCGTTGGCCACCCGACCGGCTCGACAAGTGTGCCGCGCAGTCGCACGGTGGTGCGCGCGGACGAAGAGCTGACGCGCATCGCCCAACGAGCCCTGCTGGAGGAACCCGACGTCCCCCGCGGCATCACGATGCACGTCGCCAACGGCCATCTCACGCTCGACGGGTGCGTGCAGACGTTCTATCAGCGTGCCTGCGTCGAGCGTGCACTCCACTTTGTGGACGGCGTGCATTCCATCGACAATCGCATCACGGTCAAGCCCATAGTCTCGGCTTCGAACATCAAGCTGCACATCCTCGAACAACTGCAAGCGGAAGTGCTCAATGAGGCATACGGTATCGAAGTGCATGTGCAGGAGAGTCACGTTACGATCAGCGGTGCTGCGCGATCGATGGCCGAGCGCCGCTGTGTCGAAGACAGCGTGCGGTCAGCGCCGGGCGTGCAGACGGTCGACAATCAACTGCGGGTGACAAGCTAAGCTAGCGGACCGGACGGCAAATACGCGCTTGTCGCCACGCTCGGCAACCCCACGACACGTCTCACGCCCGGTACTTCATCCAGACGAATCCGACAACACCTCTGCCGAAAGCGCGGGATAGTCGGTATAGCCCTTCTCACCCGGCGTATAGAACGTCGCGAAATCCGGAGCGTTCAGCGGCTCGTTCTGTTGGAGACGCGTCACGAGATCGGGGTTCGCGAGAGCAAGGCGACCGAACGCGACGAGGTCCGCGTCGTTGGACGCGAGGATAGCTTCAGCCTTCGCACGATCGAATCCGCCCGAGGCGATGAACGTGCCGTTGAATGTCGCGCGTAGCTGAGCGCGCAGCGACGCGGGCGCGTTTGGCGAACCCATCGACGCGTGATCGACCAAGTGGAGGTACACGAGTCCCAAGTCGCTCAGTCCCTTGGCAAGGGCCACGAATTGTTCGTCGATCCCGTCGAAGGCACCCATGTCGTTGAACGCACCGTACGGCGAAAGCCGGATCCCGACGCGGTCGGCCCCGATCGCGGCGACTGCCGCCGCGGCCACTTCCAGCGCGAAACGATTGCGCGCGGCGGCGCTGCCACCGTACGCGTCGGTGCGCTGGTTGTGGTTCGCGTTCAGGAACTGTTCGATCAGGTAGCCGTTGGCACCGTGCAGTTCGATGCCATCGAAGCCGGCCTCGATGCCTTTCGTCGCGCTGTGCGCGTACTCGGCCACCACCGCCCGCACCTCAGCTTCGGTGAGTGCATGCGGCACTGTGGCGGGCTGCAACCCTTGGGCGTCGGTGTAGACTGGGTCAGGCAGCGCGATCGCCATCGGGCCTACCACGCGGGCACCAGCCGGGAGGTTGAGCGCATTCGACGCGCGCCCCGTGTGCATCAACTGCGCGAAGATTTTGGCGCCCTTGGCATGCACGGCCGCCGTGACCGGCTTCCAAGCCGCGACCTGTTCGTCGGAATAGAGGCCGGGAATGCGCGCGTACCCCAGGCCGTCCGGCGCTGGCGAAGTCCCTTCCGTGATCAGCAGCCCAAGGTCGGCGCGCTCAGCGTAATACGTAGCCATGATCGGCGTGGGGACGTGCTCAGCCGTGGCACGATTACGCGTCATGGGGGCCATCACCAGCCGGTTCTTGAGCGAAAGGCCGCGCAGGTCGTACGGTTCGAACAGCATGTCGAGAATCCCGCCGAGAGGCAGTAATGCGTGGAGACACCCGAGTTCTTCGTCTTCGGTGATTGACGCAGACGCGCGCACCGACGGACCGACCGGATGCATGACCTTCGCGAGCACGTCGAACTGCAACGCATCACACGTGCCAGCGGCGGTGCAGTGCGCGATCAGCAGCGCGCTGCAGGGCTCGGCGGATGCGATGCAGCGTCGCTTCCGTCGTACGGTATTCTCCGGGGACGCCCCTACCGACGAATCAGCGTGTTGTCCAGCACCTGCTGACGCACCGCAGTAGCTTTGCCGACGCGCTCGAGCGCCGCCCACAGTCGCGCCACCGTCTCGTCGTCAACGAGTCCCGCCGGCGAACCACCAACCGCGGGCGTGCCCATCTTCTCACTCGTGCGGAACGCATCGACCGCGGCCACGGTCTCGGTCGAGAACAGATTCGCCTCAGGGCCGCGCGCCGGAACCGATTCGCCGCGCTTGTAGAAACCGAGCGCGTTGAGCATCACCTTGAGCTGATACACGTCGCCGCCGGAGAACTGCTCGAGCGTGCGGTAGCCCAATGTCTGCGAGACGGCATCGTAGATGCGACGGAGCTCGCCCACCGGATCAGCATTCTCACATACGTTGATGTTCGCCGTCTGGCCATCACTACGTCGTGACATACCCGGACGCGAATCGGCTACGACCACGGCGGCTGAGGTGCGCAGCCCGTGCCGCTTGTCACCACCAAGCACGAAGCCGGCATTCAGTGCGGTGATGAGTCGATCGGCCAGATGGTACGGTGCGCCCTCACTCGCTTCGAAGCTCCGGGCCACGGCGTCGACCACCTCGGGGCCGACGAGGATATTCCCTTGCGTCACATAGTTCTTGCCGGCACGCTGGCCCGCCCACGCATTCGGACCGGTACCGGTATGCTGCGCCGACCGCCCGTCGATGGAGATCACCGCCACCTGTCGCGACTGAAAGCCGCTGTCGGCCGCGAGCGCGCGCTTGAGTGCCGCATCGGGGGCGTCGCCTCTGGCGAGCGCATCGAGCAACTCCACGCCGTACTCGGTGCGCGTGCTGGCTTGCGTCGCCACCGCACCCACGCCCTTGCGCACCCACGGGACGCCGTTGCCAACGCAGGGCACGCGCGTGGTGACCGCCACCCCGACTTCACCGGTGCGCGGGTCGATCGCGGCAATCGAGAAGGTGTGGAACACCAGCGAGTCTCGCCACGCATACGGCTCCTGCGCCTGCGCGGTGCGCGGGCCGGCTATCAGCGTCATGCCGATGCCGAACGCGAGGGACGCTACAGAAACTCCGGGTCGGTGTGCACGTGACGGCATGAGGTGACCAGTAGCAGTAGTGACGTGAGGCGACGCGCGTCAGCGCGGGCCGGGGCCGAGGTACCGATCAAAATGTGCGACCAGCTTGCGTAGCAGGTAGGTCGCGTAGTACGGACGCTGTGTCCAGCCGTGTGTTGCCGCCGGTGCGAAGGCGAAGTCGAAATCCTTGCCCTGCTTCATGAACTCCTCTGCGAGTTCGACCGCCGACGAAAACGGAACGACATCGTCCTGCATGCCGTGAATCAGCAGCAGATGATCACGCAGGTTGCCGGCGTACTGCAGTGCGCCGCGCGTGAACGTGGCGGGGTGCGACTGCGGTCGGCGCACAATGGCCACGTCGTCGCTGCCGAACAGGTACGGATCGGTGGCCGCAGCACCGGCCACGCCCGCCTGAAAGAGCCCGGGCTTCTTGAGTAGCGAGTACACGGTGAGCGTGCCCCCGTAGCTGCTGCCCCAGATGCCGAAGCGTGACGCATCGACGAAGGGGAGGGACTTCATGTACGTGACGGCGCTCTCGAGATCGTCGAGGTCACCGCCCCCCCAATCCATCAGGAACTTCTCGCGAAACGCACGGCCGTAGCCGGTGCTGCCGCGCACATCGACTTGCACCACGATGTATCCCTTCTCGAGCGCGAGATACTGCTGCAGCATGCCGTTCAAGCCGCCCCACCGGTTGCGCACGGTGTTCGAGTACGCGGGACCGAACAGTACCGGGTAGTGTTTGGTGGAGTCGATGTTGGGCGGAAGGAATACGCGAATGCGCAATGGCAGCGTCTCACTGCCGTTCTTGATGCTCAGATATTGCGGCGCGATCCATGGCACGCGCGCGAACGCCGGCGTGGTCGATGCCGTGATACGGCGCTCCGCCGCGCCGGCGCGCACATCCAGCAGGTACAGCTCCGTGGGCTGCGTATCACTCGACGACAGCAACGCGATGCTGCGGCCGTCGGGCGATACGAACGGCGTATGTGTGCCGGGTCGCGTGGTGAGCTGTCGCGGCACGCCACCGTTTGCACTCACGCGAAAGACGTGGCGCTCCGAGGGCTGTGGTGCCGAGCTCACGTAGTCGATGCTGCGCGTGGCGAGGCGCGGGATGCCGGCACCGGCCACATCGTGCGGCCCGGGCGTGAGCATGACGGGCGTGGTATCGCCGGGCACCACGCGATACAGTCGGTAGCGGTCGTCGAGATCGCCGGTCAGCACAATGCTCTTTCCATCGGCGCTCCAGGCCGACGCAATGTCGTTGTACACGCGCGTGTCGCGGTGGTCGCGCCACGCCATGCGCGGACTCCGCGCGGACGCGGTGAGCACATGAATCGTGCGGTCGATCGCGTCGTCGCTTTCGCGGTCGATCATCAAGGTGCCGGTCAGCGACCAGGCCACGTTCACGATGCGTGTGCGGCTGGAGTCGGGCAGCTCCACCATCGACAGCATCCGGGTGCCCACGTCGAGCAAGCCGATCTTGCGTACTTCATTCGCTTGTCCCGGCGCGCCACGTCGCAGCGTGTTCATCTGCACGGTGTCGCCGAGGTAATACGGCATGCTGAAGCGTGGTACGCCGCGCCGGTCGACATAGTGCACCGCAATCGTGCGCGAATCGGGCGACCACGCGTACGAGGGCGACGGGCCACTCCACGTGGCGCCACCGATCTCGACATCCCGTCCGAAGTACGTGCCAAGCGGAATCGAGCCGATCGGCGCGACCGCGACGGTGGTTGCGCGCGCGGCAGTGCGTAGCGGCCCCTCGCCCGCCAGCGAAAGCAGCCACAGGTCGCCATCGCGCAGGAAGGACAGCGTGGCGCCGTTCGGTGAGACCATCAGCTCCGATAGCTCGCCACCATCGGCAAGCAGTGAGCTCCGCGCGCCGGTGGCCACGTTCAGGCGCCAGAGCGAGTCCTGCTGCACGAACACAATGGCTGTGCCATCGGGTGTCCAGACGAACTCACTCACCCGCGCCGTGATGTTGGCCGGCAATAACCGCCGTGCCACCGTGGCGCTGCGCTCCACTACCCAGAGTGATCGCGCCGGTTGCGCACGATCGTTCCAGAGAAAGGCGATCGCTTTCGAATCGGGAGACCACGCCGGCGACGCCGGCGCCGTACCGGTCAGCGCCGAGCCGGCGACGATCTGTTCGAGCGAAAGTGGAGTACGCGCGGGCGCGGCCTGCGCGATGACCAGGCCGGGAATGACAGCCGTGCTGGCGACGGCCGTCATGGCCGCGGCGAAGGTGCGAGCGATGGAGTGCATCGCCCGAACTTACCGCAAAATCAGCCCGCCAGCACGGGCAGATGCCGGATCTTCTCCTTCCACTCCCGCGGTCCCGTTTCGTGCACATTGCTGCCCGCCGCATCGACCGCCACCGTGACCGGCATGTCCTGCACTTCGAACTCGTAAATCGCTTCCATGCCGAGATCTTCGAACGCCACCACGCGCGATGCGCGAATCGCCTTCGACACGAGATACGCCGCCCCGCCGACGGCCATCAGATACGCGGCCTTGTGCTTGCGAATCGCCTCGAGGCCCACTGGTCCGCGTTCCGCCTTGCCGATCATCGAGATCAGCCCCGTCTTCGCCAGCATCATCTCGGTGAAGTTGTCCATGCGCGTGGCCGTCGTCGGACCTGCCGGACCCACGGCTTCGTCACGCACGGGATCGACGGGACCCACGTAGTAGATCACGCGATCGGTGAAGTCGACCCCTTCAGGGAGTCCTTCGCCCCGCGCGAACAGGTCGGCGATACGCTTGTGCGCGGCATCTCGGCCGGTGAGCAGTTTGCCGGTGAGCAGCAGGCGATCGCCCGCCTTCCACGTGGCCACGATGTCGGCGGTGAGCGTATCCAGGTCGACGTGCTTGGCGTTCACATCGGGACGCCACGTGACATCAGGCCAATCGGTCAAGCTCGGCACCGGCAGCGTCACAGCGCCGCTGCCGTCGAGCGTGAAGTGCGCGTGACGCGTGGCAGCACAGTTCGGAATCATCGCGATCGGCTTCGACGCGGCGTGCGTGGGATAGTCGAAGATCTTCACGTCGAGCACGGTGGAGAGTCCACCGAGTCCCTGCGCGCCGATGCCGAGCGCGTTGATCTTGTCGCACAGCTCGATGCGCAGCTCTTCGATCTTGTTCTGCGGACCACGGGCCTTGAGCTGCGTCATGTCGATGTGCTCCATGAGCGATTCCTTCGCCATGATCATCGCCTTCTCGGCCGTGCCCCCGATGCCGATGCCGAGCATGCCCGGCGGACACCAGCCGGCACCCATGAGCGGCACCGTTTTCATGACCCAATCCACGATCGAGTCGCTGGGGTTGAGCATCGCGAACTTCGACTTGTTCTCGGAGCCACCGCCCTTGGCTGCCAACTTCACCTCGACGGTGTCACCCGGTACGAGCTCGTAGTGCACGACGGCCGGCGTGTTGTCGCGCGTGTTCTTGCGCGTGAACGCCGGGTCGGCCACGATCGACGCGCGCAGCACGTTGTCGGGTTGCAGATAGGCACGCCGTACGCCTTCGTTCACCATCTCCTGGACCGACATCGTCGCGTCCCAGCGCACGTGCATGCCGACCTTGAGGAACACCACCACGATGCCGGTATCCTGGCAGATGGGGCGATGTCCTTCGGCGCACATCCGTGAGTTGGTGAGGATCTGCGCGATGGCGTCTTTGGCGGCCGGACTCTGCTCCTTCTCGTAGGCGTCGCCCAGCGCTTGGATATAGTCCAGCGGATGGAAGTACGAAATGTGCTGGAGCGCGTCCGCGATGGACTGGATAAAATCGGCTTGGGCGATGGTCGTCATGGAGTGGAAAGTATCGCCGTCGGGCGCGTGTCGCACCGTGATGGCTCCGGCACGGAAAACTCGCGCTTGAGCCCAATCGTGTTGGTGACGAAATTTGAAGTCTCACCCGTACGCTGCGGAGCCTCCCTGCCCATCGAGTTCGTCTACGCTGCTGCCCTTGCCATGCTCATGGCGCAGCTGCGGGAGCGTACCCCCATGCCCGAAGTCCTGGCCAGTGTCGCGCGCCTGCGCACGTTGGCCCGAGTGGGGCGCGTCGTGCTCGATCGACGGCAGCTGACGCGCGCGACCTCACCGGAGGTGCCTGAAGGGGTCGTCGTCCTGGGGAGCGCGCTCGAGCGGCATGGGCTCGACGCGATCGAGCTGGCCACGACGATGACGGACGCCGATTTCCTGAAGCTGGCCGGCTTGCTGGTCGGTGATCAGCGGGGTGACGCCGAGGCATTGATCGAGTCGGCCGACGCCCTCTCGATCTGGAACGTCCGCTTTTTGTCGGCGCACACCGGTGACTTCGTGCGCGTGCCGTCGGCGCCGAAGGCTGCGGTCGCCCGCCCGCTGTCGCAGCCGGCGACTGCCCCTGTATCGACCGCGCTGTTCAACGCCCTGCCGGCGCATCTCGGGGCGCAGATTGGCCGGATCGAGCTTGCCGTGGCGCGGGGGGATGGGGTGAGTCTCTGCCGCGAGCTGGCCGAGCTGGCCGAGCTGTCGCTTCCGGCGCACTTCGCGAAAGCGGCCACGCCGATGGCGCTCCAATTGGTGGTCGAACAGTTACTCGACGCGCACGTGCCGCCTGACGATGTGATCGCGCTGCTGCAGCGCGCCGGGCCAGCGGGCGCCCGTGCCCTGTTTCTGCAGCTCATCGGCGCGATCGACGTCGGCGACCGCCGTACGCTGTACGACGCCATGGTGTCGCTCACGGCCACGCCCGAGGTGGCGCGCGAGTATCTCACGCACGACGTCTGGTACGTGGTGCGCAATGCGGTGTGCTTGTTGGGGGAGTCGCGCTCGCAGGCGGCGATCGGTGCCTGCGGCCAGGCCCTGCGGCATGCCGATTCTCGCGTCCGAATCGCGGCCGTGGTCTCACTCGGACAGATCGGCGGACCGGTCGCGCTTGCCCGTCTCGAGTCGGTGCTCTTCGATACCTCGATCGATGTACGCACCCGCGCGCTGTCGATCGTGTTTGCCGCTCCCGATGGTGAACCGTTACCCGACCGCTTGGTCGCTGTGCTGAACGAGGAGCAGGCGATCGAGTATCAGTTGGAGATCGTGGCGGCACTCGGCCATCTGCGGACGCCACGCGCACGACTGCGGTTACAGCAGGTGTGCGAGACGCCAGCCAACAGCTTCGAAGGCACCGAGCTGCGAATTGCGGCCATCGAGGCGCTACGACGTGGCCACCCTGAGGTGGCCGACGCCATGCTGCTCAAGCTTCAGGACGATCCGAGCCCGATGGTGCGCGAGCGGATCGCCTCAATGCTGCGGTAGGCGATCGGTAGCAAGACGAATTGACATCACTGTGGATTGGCGCAGATCTTCGCGGATACAGGCCAGAAACAACCGGGGCTCTTCGGGATTTCGTGTGGGTGAATCTCGCCCGATATGCCCGTCACACGGTGTGGCCGCGGCCGGCCGCTGAAACGCACGGACAAACAACCGGCACGTCGGGAAGCGGCCGATGGTTCAGTGGGCGACGCGTGCGGCGTCGAGGCCTGCGGCAGCGGACCGAACGGCCAACGGCCTTACCGCGAACTCGCGCGGACACGACGCGGATCGGGCCTGCGCGAGACGATGGTTGATGGCGCGTTGTTTCTTCAGGTAGCGGTCGTTGATCCGCGTGGTGTCCGCGTGAATCCGCGGTACGGCTGTTCGCGGATGCTTTTTTGTAGAGATTCACCCACACGAAACCGCGAAGCGCCAAAATTAGGTATGGCGTCGGGCTGAGCGACGGCCTGTCGCTGCGCGCCGAGCTCATCCGCGATCATCGGTGCTGATCCGCGGAAGAGCAGTTTCTTTCCAGTGCCTGCGAACGCACCGTGCGCGTACGATCGCGCCCCCTCCATCGGCGTGGCCAGCAGCTGGTCCAGCCGTTCGCTCCACACGTCGCGGATCCGCGACACGTGTTCAGCGGCGCCGCGCGGCGTGACCTTACGCCACCGCGGTAGCTGCTGGTCCCAGCCATCAAGGAGCCAACGTGCCCGCGCACTGCTCGTGCGCCGCTGGTGCAGCTGCAGCAGCCAGGACAACAGGTCGATGTCGTCGTGATCGAGATCGGCCAGCAGCACCATCGCGTGATTCAGACGGCTCGCCGGAGGCAGAGCCAGCGTCGTCGGTGAACAGGGTGCCGCTGGCTTGGTGCGCACTCATGAAATCAGGCTTCACGTGAAAGGTGGACACGAAAAAACGCCGTAGTCGGGGAGGCGAAACCACCCCGCCGCCGACCCCTCAAAAAACGGGTCGAGTCGATTCAAACCGTGTAGCCCGTGCCGATGTCTCAGCTCCATGGCGCCCCTGATCGGACGCCCAATCGCCAACCGAGTCTCCGCCATGAGATACCTCACGCTCGCCTTGCGTATGCTGCGCAAGACGCCCTTCGTCACGACCATCGCCATCGCCTCACTGGCGCTGGGGATCGGCGCGAACGCCGCCATTTTTTCGCTCTTCGATCAAATGCTGCTTCGCGCGCTGCCTGTCAATGATCCGGCGCAGCTTGTGAACCTCGCTGCGCCCGGTCCGAAGCAAGGGTCGACGAACTGCGGACAAGCCGGCGACTGCGACGAGGTGTTCAGCTATCCGATGTTCCGTGACCTGGAACTGCGGCAGACGCCCTTCAGCGGACTCGCTGCGCACGTGCTGTTCGGGGCAAATGTCTCCATCAAAAATGCAGCGATGACGCAGCAGGGAGTGTTCGTCTCCGGCTCCTATTTCGGTGTGCTGGGCGTCACGCCGGCTATTGGACGCTTGCTGCAGCCGACGGACGACGCCGTCATCGGCGCTAACTTCGTGACCGTACTCAGCTACGACTTCTGGCAGGAACACTACGGCGGAGATCGGGCAATCGTTGGCCAGGCGATTCTCGTGAACGGCAATTCACTGACGATCGTCGGCGTGGCACCGGCCGGCTTTCGCGGTACCACGCTGGGCGCGCAGC
>JBBQXC010000088.1:0-19056 GCA_038210005.1 Gemmatimonadales bacterium | reverse complement strand
CGAAATGCTACAGATCCTGAGTGTGCCCCTGTTCGAGCAAGCTCCGATCCTGCAACTCCTTACGCCACCGCCTCACCATTCAGACCCGGATGTCGAGCCCATTCAGCTCGTTCTCCTCTGAAAAACGTTGGGACGCCACTGGTGCCCGACGACTGTCTGGACCTTCACGTCGAGCAGTGCGAAGGACCGTCCCACGAGCACGGCTCGAGTCGGCGTGCCGATGATCATCAGCCCGTCGGTGATCGATATCGCGCTGACCGGCATCGGTGCCGGCACTGAGACGGCCACGAGCGGCATCACGTCGACGCGTGATGTCACCGCGAGGTCCGTCATGACGACAACGGGTTTCTGCGCGTAAGGTTGCGACCAATCCCCGCCGAGATCCTCACCGACTTCTTTCTCGAGCGCTACGCGGTCGAAGAAGCGGACGCGTCCAGTCACCTGCACGAGATCGTTCGCGATCTTGCCGGAGTCCGCGAGACTATTGACCAGGGCCGGTACGCGTGTCGGTCCGACGACCAGCAATTCCTCGCCGCCATCGAAGCCTTCGCCGCCGATCGAGAACCAGCGCGGTCCGAAAATGCGATTCACCTCGCCGCTGACTGTAACCAGCTTGCCGTCGGCCTGCTGCGGATTTGCTACGATCGACTTGACGGTGGCGCCCCATGGAAGGCCGAGATTCGGCGGAACGGGCCGGCTGGCACAGGCGGAGAGCGTCGCCAGCGCGATGGTTGAAATCGCGGTCGCGGCTGTGCGCTGCCCCCGATGCCGCATGAGGCGCGAGCGTGTGCGCTGGTGGGTATGGGCGGTCTGCATGGTGCAATCGCCTTGTCCACGGCATCCGCCGGTACGCATGCCGGAATGCGTGCTTCGCCCGCAGGTTGCGTGAGCTCAGTATCGTGAGCACACCATTACGCAAGAGACGCTCCTCGGCGTCGACGTTCGGTGCGTCGTGCAGCGAGTTGCGCTCATGTGTCGAGAGAACTTGTCGCGCCGGATGTATTCCGAAACGCGGGTCGGCGGAGCCGCACGGCATGGAACGTGCGACCATGAGTCTGGGCTACGCACATCGATACGCGTTTCCGACAGCGTGGAGCACAGTTCAATTCGAAACACACGCACGCGATCAGCGCGAGAAGCGACGAAATGGCTGAGATTCGAGTAGAACGAAAAGAAGGCAAGGGGTGGTTGTGAGCACTGCTCGCAGTGCTCGCACTTATGCGCGCGACATGAAGATGTCGGTAGATTCCGAAGGACGTTGTGTCGTGGGACGCTGCCGAAGGCGAACCGGTTCCGGAGAATCGCATGCAGGTGGGAATGATCGGACTTGGGCGGATGGGCGCGAACATGGTCCGCCGTTTCATGCGCGGTGGTCACGCGTGTGTGGCGTACGACGTTGCGGCCGCCGCCGTGACGGAGTTGGCCGACGAGGGCGCGACCCCGGCCACGACGCTTCAGGCGTTCGCTGCCGCGCTGACGTCGCCGCGTGTGGTGTGGATCATGGTGCCGGCCGCGGTTGTGCAGGCGACGCTCGATGCGCTGGTGCCGCATCTCGAAGTGGGTGACATGATCATCGATGGCGGCAACAGCTACTATCGCGACGACATCGATCGTGCGCGGGTGTTGATGGCACGTGGCCTACACTACGTAGACTGCGGCACGAGTGGCGGTGTGTTTGGACTGGAGCGCGGCTATTGCCTCATGATTGGTGGCGAGGTCGAGACGGTGAAACGGCTCGACCCGCTCTTTGCCACGCTCGCGCCCGGCGAGGGCGCGATTGCCGCCACCGCGGGTCGCGATGCATCCCGCGGCACAAGTACACGCGGCTACCTGCATTGCGGGTCGCATGGTGCTGGCCACTTCGTCAAAATGGTACACAACGGCATCGAGTACGGGATGATGGGCGCGTTCAGCGAAGGGCTCAACATTCTCAAAAACGCGAACATCGGCAAGCGTGATCATGCGCAGGACGCCGAAACGACACCGCTCAGAAACCCGGAGTACTACCAGTATGACTTCGACTTGGCGGAGATCACGGAAGTGTGGCGCCGAGGAAGCGTTGTCACGTCATGGTTGCTCGATCTGACGGCGGCGGCACTGGTGCGCGATCCGGCACTCCGACAGTTCAACGGGCACGTCTCCGACTCGGGCGAAGGGCGCTGGACGATTCAGGCGGCCATCGACGAAGCGGTACCGGCGCATGTGCTCACCGCGGCCTTGTTCGAGCGATTCAGCTCACGCGGCGAAGCCGACTTTCAGAACCGCGCACTATCGGCGATGCGCTTCGGCTTCGGCGGACATCTCGAGCCCGAGAGGCCCGCATGACCGTACCTCGATCCGCCCCGACCGCCGTGCCGTCGCAATCCGATGCGATGGTGTTCTTCGGTGGCACCGGCGATCTCGCCCGCAAGAAGATTTATCCAGCGCTGCTCGCCCTTTCGCGCACAGGTCGCCTCAACGTGCCGGTCATCGTCATCGCGCGTTCGAACTGGAGCATCGACCTCCTGCGCGAGCGCGTGAAGGCCGAGCTCGAACAACGCGGCGAGGTCGATGCTGCCGCACTGGAGAATCTGCTGGTACGACTGGTGTACGTGGAAGGCGACTACAACGATCCGAACACGTATGTCGCGCTTCGCGCCGCGCTGGGCGATGCGAAGTACCCGCTGCATTACCTGGCGATTCCGCCCGATATGTTCTCGACGGTGGCTACTGGGCTCGGTGCGTCCGGTTCGTCGGTCGACGCACGTATCGTGGTTGAAAAGCCGTTCGGGCGTGATCTGGCATCGGCCAAACAGCTCAACGCCACGATCCACTCCGTCTTCGACGAACAGAACATCTTTCGCATCGATCATTTCCTCGGTAAGGAAGCGGTGCAAAATCTGCTCGTCTTTCGATTTGCGAACACGTTTCTCGCACCCATCTGGAACAACCAGTTCATCGACAGCGTGCAGATTACGATGGCGGAATCGTTCGGCGTGAACGGGCGCGGACGATTCTACGAAGAAGCCGGCGCCATTCGCGATGTGATTCAGAATCACCTGCTGGAAGTCCTCGGCTTTCTCGCGATGGAGGCACCACACTCGTGCGGCAGTGGTGACTTGAACGACCAGCAGGCGCGCCTTTTTTCATCGATGCGGCCGCTGGCGCCCGACGATATCGTCCGCGGTCAGTGCCGACAGTACCTCGACGAGAAGGACGTTTCCGCCGAATCGATCGTGGAGACATTCGCCGCAGTGAAGCTGCACATCGATTCGGCACGATGGAGCGGCGTCCCGTTCCTTGTTCGCGCCGGAAAGTATCTAGCGGTGACGGCGACGGAAGTGCTCGTCACGCTCAAACAACCGGTGCATCACGCGCTGCCGGCTGGCGCGGCGAACTTCATTCGGTTTCGATTGGGGCCCGACGTGAAGATCACGATCGGGGCGCGAGTGAAGCGCCCCGGCGAATCTTTCGAGTCAGACCCGGCCGAGTTCACCGTGATGCACACACCGGACACGAACGAGATGGACCCCTACGAGCGGCTGCTGGGCGATGCGATGGAAGGGGACGCGATGCTCTTTGCGCGCGAAGATTTCGTGGAAGCCGCATGGGCTACCGTTGGTCCGGTGCTCGGCAACGTCACGCACGCGTATTCGTACGAGCAGGGAACGTGGGGGCCGCGCGAAGCGGACCGGCTGGCGGAGCGTGAAGGTGGATGGGTCAATCCTGCCGCATCCGCCTGAGGTGGAAAGATTCGAGCGCAGCGGACCGGCGACGCGGGAGATTCGGGTTGTCGCATCTGTCGAGGAGTTGTCGCATCTCGCCGCTGAAACGATGGTTTTGCGTGCTGTCGATGCCATTCGCGAGCGCGGTCGATTCATCGTGGCGCTGTCTGGCGGATCCACCCCCACGTCGCTCTTTGAGCTGCTGGCGTCGCCGCCGTTCGTATCGAGAATCGACTGGTCGCATGTGCACGTGTGCTGGGGTGACGAGCGCTGTGTTTCACCGGCGGATGCGCGCAGCAACTATCGCACGGCGTGTGACGTGCTGCTCGATCATGTCCCGATTCCCGATGCGCATGTCCATCGCATGCGCGGCGAAGCGGTGCCGGAGGTGGCGGCCGCTGCGTACGAGGTAGAGCTGCGTACCCTGTTCGACGCGCCTGAACCGCAGGGCACGGACTTCCCGTCGTTCGACCTCATTCTGCTTGGCGTCGGCGACGATGGGCACACGGCGTCGTTGTTTCCCAAGGGGGCTGCGCTTTACGAACAGTCACGGTGGGCCGTCGCAGAATATGTCGAGTCCGTTGCGATGTGGCGCATCACGCTCACCTTGCCGCTTATCAACGCGTCGCGCGACGTGCTGTTTCTTGTCGCTGGTACGGATAAGGCTGACGTCGTGCGACAGCTTTTCGCCGCCCCCACGCTCGCCGAATCACTGCCGGCGGCACGCGTCGCGCCCTCGCGCGGTCACCTGCAGTGGATACTCGACCGTGCGGCCGCTGCGAAGACGCCGGACGCGCACGCTACCGGCGTGTAGCGTCGGTCGCAGCGGGCTGCGCCTCGTCGGGGTGACCTTCGCTTCCCCAATACACCGGACGACCATAGTAGTCGTACAGCCGCTGCTCGAGCTCGCGATTGACCGGCGCGTCCGGGTTCCACTCCGGGCTGTTTTGGACGACCGAGCGCGAGAGATCGAGATGCATGGTACGGTCCTCCCAACTGATGCTGTCGGCCCAGTGCGGAGCAACCAGCACCTTCTTGCCGAACCACCACGCGCTCGTGTCGATCACGAGGAAGCGAACCGCCCAACTCTCGTCGTCCACAACGAAATCGTCGACCTTGCCGATGGCGCCGTCGCGTCCGTGGATGTGATAGCCGCGGAGCTCGTCCGCGCTCCGCAGGTGCGCGTCGCCGGCGGGCTCCGCTGTCGACGCGGGCGGCGCATCGGATGGCCTGCTGCCGGCGAGCAGCGCAGGATAGAGTCCCAATCCCCACAGCGCCGTCTGGCCCCAGTACGGCGGATAGCCGTAATAGCCGATGTATTCACGCTCGTGCTGACGGGAAACAGGCTTGTCTGTATCGATGTCCGGACTGCTCTTGATCCGGTCGAGGCTCAACGCCACGTGAAAGCGATGCGTCGCCCAATCAGCGTGGCCGAAAGAGATCGGTGAGATGAGGACGCGGCTTCGATCGAGAAGGCCCCCCATCTCGACCACGAGATAGCGGACCGCCCACTGTTCGTCATCAATGAAAAAGTCGCCGACATGTCCCACATCGCCGTCGGTCGCGCTGACCGCATATTTGTCGAATTCTTTCAGGCTTCGCAACATGGTCGTGTCTCCGCGCTTTCGGTTGATGGAGCTGCACCGACGGTGCGAAGCGATAACGTGCACGATCGGGGCCACGATTGCGTCTGCGGTGACATCACCCGTTGCGTCCTTCAGCGTATTGTCGGGCGAGGACCGCCCGCGCCGCCGCAACGACGTGCTCCGTCGTAAATCCGAAGGTTTTCATCACGGTAGAGCCCGGAGCGGAGGCGCCAAAGGTTCTGACGGCGATGATTTCGCCGTCTGGACCGGTGTACCGGTCCCATCCAAGGGGCGACGCGGCCTCCACGCTCACGCGCGCGCGCACGCCCGGCGGCAGCACCGACTCGCGATACGTCCGAGGTTGCGCCTCAAACAGTTCCCACGACGGCATCGAGACGAGTCGGCTTCGCACGCCCTGCGCCGTCAGTTCCTGATGCGCCGTCAACGCGAGCGACACCTCGGAACCGGTCGCGATCAGGATCACGCTAGGTAACTCCGCACTCGTATCGCTCAACACGTACGCCCCGCGTGCAACGCCCGATGCCGGTGCCAGTCTTGTGCGGTCCAGCACGGGCAGTGCTTGGCGCGTGAGCACCAATCCCACCGGGCCCGTAGTGTGCAAGAGCGCGATGCGCCACGCCTCGACGGTTTCCGTGGCGTCGGCGGGCCGCAACACCAACATGTTGGGCATGGCGCGCAGACTCGCCAGCTGTTCCACCGGCTGATGCGTCGGTCCATCCTCGCCGAGCGCAATGCTGTCGTGTGTCCAGACATAGATCACGTGCGCGCCGCTCAGCGCGGCGAGTCGGATACTCGGCCGCATGGAATCCGAGAACGTGAGAAATGTCGCGCCATACGGGAGCACGCCACCGTGGTGTGCCATGCCCGTGAGTGCGGCCGTCATGGCGTGCTCGCGAATACCGAAATGGACGTTGCGTCCCGCGTAGCCCCACACGCCGCCCGCCTGGCCCTGAGTTGGCGGCGTGGCGCCGACCTGCTGCGCCAGCGGACTCTCGAAGTCGCCCTTTCCCTTCATGGCCGTGCGCGTTGAGGGATCGAGGTCCGCCGATCCGCCGACGAGATTGGGCACCACGTCGCAGAGTGCGGCGATGACTGCGGCGCCGGCATCGCGCGTCGCCATTGACTTGTCACCGGCGGTGAATGTCGGCAATACCGTCTCCCATCCGTCCGGAAGGCCTCCGCCGCCGCCGCGATCGAACGCGGCGGCGGTCTCTGCGTGCGCGGCGCGAAACGCGTGCATTCGCTGCTGCCACGACGCCTCGAGTGCGGCGCCGTCGGTCACGGCCTTGCGATACTCGGTCAGCACCTCGTCGGGTATGAGAAAAGCGGGCGCCTCGGGCCAGCCGTACGCCTGCTTCGTGAGCGTGACCTCGTCGACACCGAGTGGTTCGCCGTGCGCGTGATAGGTGTCCTGTTTGTGTGGACTTCCGAATCCGATGTGCGTGTGCGCGATGATGAGTGACGGACGATCGTCAGCGGCGCGCGCGGCGGTCAATGCGGCATCCACCGCGTCGACATCGAGTCCGTTTATGTGCTGCACGTGCCAACCGTATGCAGCGAATCGTGCCCCGACGTCTTCCGTAAACGTGATGTTGGTCGTGCCGGACAGCGTCACGCGATTGGAGTCGTACAGCACAATCAATCGCGCGAGGCGCAAGTCGCCGGCCAATGATGCGGCCTCGGCCGAAACGCCTTCCATCACGTCGCCGTCGCTGGCCATCACGTAGGTGAAATGGTCCACGACGGTGTGATCAGGCCGATTGAACGTGGCCGCGAGCCATCGCTCGGCCATCGCGAGTCCCACACCGTTGCCGAATCCTTGTCCAAGCGGGCCGGTCGTCACCTCGACGCCGGCGGTGTGGCCGCGTTCGGGATGTCCCGGCGTGCGGCTTCCCCATTGCCGGAACTGCTTGAGGTCGTCAAGTGTGAGATCGTAGCCGGTCAAGTGCAGCATGCTGTAGAGCAGCATGCTCGCGTGCCCGGCCGACAGCACGAAGCGGTCACGGTCCGGCCACGCTGGATTCGCCGGGTTGTAGCGGAGATGACGGGTCCACAGCACGTAGGCCATCGTCGCCGCTCCCATCGGCATCCCCGGATGTCCGGAGTTGGCCTTTTGCACGGCATCGATGGACAGCGTGCGAATGGTGTTGATGCACAGGTTCGCGAGTGTGCTGGTGGGTTTCACGGGGCGACCTGTTCCAGGCGCGCGACTTTTGAGAGCCGGCGCAGGTGTCGTCCCTCAGTACTCAGTCGCGCCTCGCGGAACCCAACGGCAACGTCCCACGGCAGCTCGAGCCCGATGGTTCGGGCGCCGATCATCATATCAGTCATCGCCCACGGCTCCGCAATTTGCGTGCAACAGCATGCGCGCGCTACGAGTGGCCAGACCGACCTCGGCGGCGAAGCTGCGCCTCGGTACCACCGCTGCCGTGTTCGCCATGCTGTGTTCGCCGTGCCGCTTTCTCTGAGTCATCGGTATTGGAACCGACCGACGTTTCTGGTCTATCATGATCGACTGCCGACCGGGGATCACATTTGCTCGTACGATGAGGATGCCGCGCACCGGAGTTCGCATGGTTACAGTTGGTCTCGTTTCGCACGTCAACCAGCGTCACGACGTCGTGATTGTTTGATGTTGCGCATCACGTCGAAGTACCATTGCCCGTTCCATCACGCGCTCCGTGCTACGATCGCGCTGCTGCTCTGCGGTTGCCTCGCCGGCCTCCTGCCGCGCGCCGCGACGGAGGCGCAACCGATCTTCGACCCGACGCAATTCTTCGCCGGGCACACGCGCGGCGAAGGCACGCTCGATGTCCGCTTCGGTGCCGATCGAACGCTGCGTGTCGAGGGGATGGGGCGCACTGAAGCCGACGGTCGATTTCGTCTGGACCAGACGATCACCTTCGGCGACAGCAGCGTCGAGACATGAGTTTGGTTCCTTCAGCGTGTCGATGCGACGCACTACACCGCGACCCTCAGCGATGCGAAAGGTGCGGTACGGGCCGAAACCCACGGGACGCGCTTTCATTTGCGCTACCTGCTGCGTCATCCGGCGGTATACATGGAGCAATGGCTCACCCTCAAGGCCGATGGCCGCACCGTCGACAATCAGGCGCAGGTGACCGTGCTCGGTGTGCCATGGGCACGGTTGTCCGAAACCCTCACACGGGTCGACGCGCCATCGCCGTGACTGCGCCGTGATGGCCCCCTAATTGCAGCCTTTCGCACGCGGGCTGCCGATGTCGCGAGCGTAGGCTCTCGCGCGCGTGATGACGGTTCAGGAGCGCGTTCCACGCGCGGCCAGTTTACCCGTCATCGGCCGGCGTTGCTCAGCCGGACCACCTTTTGAGTACGGGAGATCAGTATGCGAGAAGTCGGCGATCGGTACCGTTGCGACAAGTGCAGCGCGGAGCTGGTGTATGAGAAGCCGTGCCCCTGTCCACCCGGCATGCGGCATGAGGAGATATGCTGCGGTCAGCAGATGACCGTCGTCAAGAAGTAGTCGGGAAGGGGGCCGAGCGATGCTCGTGAACTCGCTCGGTTCCCTGCCGAGCAGCACCGAACTTTCATGGTCGACGGATCCAGCCGTTGGAAGACTCACGCGAGATCTCCTCGGCTCGGCCGGGCTCTGAACACCAGCGGCGTCAGCGGGACCTGATCGCGCCTGCGGCTGTGTTACGGGAGCGGCCGATCGATTTCGTGGTCGCTATCAGCAACCACTAGACGTTGAAATCGTCGACAATCAGATGCGCCGGTATCGGGTCCGTCGTCTCGGCATACTCGCGAGCAAAGGACTCACCCAGTTCCGCGTGCGCGCGATTCAGTATATCGAGATATGTCCGTCGAATGATCGCGGCGGGCGGCTGAGCCGGAGTGCGCCAGAGATACTCGTCCAGCGCCACGTACGTCCACGCTTCCCCCCCGGACACGCAAACATCCTGAAGATCCGAGTTGATCTGTTGACGCCGATAGATCCATTCCCGCTCGTCGAACCGCTGCAGTTCCTCGCGGGATACGACAAAGAGGGCGCCGTTCACGTGGCTGCCGACCTGTTGGCGAAGATTCAAGTACAGGACCCGATCTGGTAAAACCACCTCACCATCCTGGACATATCGCCAGGAGTGTCTCGGCATCTGGACGTCCCAGCCGCGGCGCCATCCGGTGATGCGATCCAGAAACCACGGGCCATCGTAGCTGCGTCCCAGTGTCCGCTCCAGACTCGCGATCGACAGCAGCGATCCATAACCGAATACGGCATGCTGGCCCGGCCCCAGGCGAAGCTCCTTCACAGAGTGTTCCAATGGGCTGTTCGTCACTGCGCTACATCCCACCTGATGTCCAACACACCGTGATGGACGTGCTCCAGCTCCCATCGCCATTTTCCTGGAGAAAGCACCCCGGCGGTCGGATCCGGCCTACGTAATGTACGCAGCTTACACAGTGCGTCATGGTCGCTGTCGTCGCCATGATAGTAGAGCTTCGGCGGATCGTTGACTCGCCATCCCGCTTCTAAATACGCGGTCAGGTCGAGCTCGAACTGCACACGGCGAAAGTAGCAGAGATTCGTGAAGTGTTGGTGGTAGTCCCTTTGTCCTGCTTCGAATCCCCGAAGCACGGTCATGGTGAGAGAGAACGTCTTTCTTGGTGCCGGCGGAGTGAGGTAGTTCACCATGATACCGTTCTCCTCCCAATTGCTTCGATGGTCGGGACGCATTTCAATGTTTGGAGTGACGAAGGGCTCGATGAAGCCGTCGTTGCACGTTTTATACTTCAGCTCGAACTCATTGCGGCAACGATTGTTCGCTCCGAAGGTGACCTCGCGAATCACCGTCGCCTCATTGTCCGACTCGACCACTCGACTCTTGCGCCCATGTACGACCGTCCGTTGCGTTCCCGGTGGCAACGGCATCACCGTGGCTTTGTAGATAAACCGCTCGATCTCGAAGATTGCGGAATGCCCGTGAGGGTGTCGGAGGCAATCCAAGAGCTCGACGACCGCCGGATCGCTTACCTGCTGCGGGCAATGAATCGCATTGTGGTCACCGGGCAGGGACCGAGCCACGGGGAAGAATCCACGCGCAGACATCTCCGGCACGATGTTGTCCTCCAGTCCCCAAAAGCACGTACAGGGCAATGGATAGCAGTGGGTATCCCGACGGCTTGCTTGCAGAATCATGTCTTGCATTTTGCGATGCAGCTCGGCGACGTGCTGATTGAGTCCTCGAAGCACTTCATCCTGGGGGTTCTTGATCATCGAACCCAGAAATCCGCGAAGCCCTTCCATGGTCATACTGCCGAGGTGCGGCGTCGCGAAAAAAATCGCCTGCCGGATGAACTGAAACTCGGCTCCACGCCCTTGTTCCAGCATCTTGGTCAGCATGCTCTGAATGATCAAGCCACCCATACTGTGGCCGACGAGCGTGGCGTCGATGTACCGGTTTTCTTTGGAGACCGGATCGTAAAGCAGCTTCTCGAGCCAGGAGTCGAGTCGGTCGGCGATCTCGGCAATCGCGGGCAGCCTATTCGTAACCGGCTTGGCCATGAGTTGGGTTTTGTATTCGAAACATTCGACGTCGAACTCGAGCCGAAAGGCGTTATCGCTGGCCAGCAGTCCGGTCAATGACTCCCACGTCTGCGCATCGCTCCAAAAGCCGTGGACGAATACCAGCAACCGCTTCTCCGGGCCGGGTCTGCCATCGTCTCGAATGGGTACAGGCATCGGGGATTCCCACGCGGTGAGTGTTGATCCTTGGTGACCACGCAAAACGACGCGTTGCCGGTCAATGACTGATTGCGAGATGAATCTGAAGGTGCTCCCGTTCGTGAATAGGTCGTCACAGGCACATCAGCGCAAGGCCGCGGTCTTCCACGCCGTACGATCCAAAGCGGCTTGAAAACCCACCGCAACCGCCTCTACGGAAACGGGTCGAGTCCAGCCCGTCTTCACGTGCGACCGTGGTGGCATACACGATGTGCACGGGAATCGGCTTCGAGAAGTCCACCTGCTGCGGCGTCTCGCCCGCCGGCCACGCGCAGTTCACCTGCTCCCTGCTTCCTGAAACCCTCCTTCCTGCTTCCTTGGCTGTTCTGCAAATTCCTGTATCACGCACGGCCCTTCCGGCCCCGCACCGCTCGTATGCCGCGCTTCCCCTTCCTGCGTCAACGACGTTCGCCGTTTTCGCTTCTTGCCACGGCTCTCGTGCTGGTGGCGATCGCCACGGTGTGTCCGTGATGGGCGCAGCCGTTGGCCGAGCCGAATCGGATCGACCTGCATGTCTCCGACGTGGCGGTCAGGCAGTGGGGCATTGAAGAGGGACTGCCGCAAGGTCCGGTGTCGCGGAGCACGGTCGACCGGAACGGGCATGTGTGGCTGGCCACCTTCGGTGGACTGGTGCGCTTCGATGGGCGTCGCCTCGAGACGTTGACCGTGCACCGCATTCCGGTACTCGTCGACAACTCGGTCACGGCGGTCTACGCTGACCCTGATGGGTCGGTGTGCTTCGGCACGCCGCGCGGCACCATTGGCCGCCTGCGCGACGGCAAACTGGTGGACACGCTCCCTGCCGGGCCCACTGGCGCCGATCGCACCATCGCCGATGTCGTCCGACGAACCGACGGATCATTGATCGTCAGCGTCGGCGGGAAACTCCAGCGCTACGGCGCCGGCGGGTGGATCGATGACGTCAATTCACCGCGCGTGTTATCGCTGTTGACGACGGCACGTGATCGTCCGCTGCTGTTTGCTACGGCGAGCGGCGTGCAGCAGTTCACGCCCCACGGCGTTGCGGCGCTCTCGTCGCCGCCGATCGACAGCACGTCGATGAATATCCGCGTGTATCGCGACCGGCGCGGTCGCGTGTGGGTCGGACAGCGGAGTGGCTTGTCCGTGCAGACGTCCGCAGGCACGCAGCGCATCGCCGGTGTGCCAGGTCCCATGCGCGTGCTCGCCGCAAATCCCGCTGATAGCGCCGAGGGGATCTGGGTCGGTTCCGGAAACGATCTGTATCGGATTCGGCTTGGCCCACAGGCCTTCAACGATGTCCCTCCCTGTGGCTGAGCGGGTGCTCACGGCCTCCGGCTGCAGCACCGCGCAATTGCTCACGCCCCGCTGGGACCGTAGGCGGCGAAAGGGCGCCATTCCTGGGTCAGGAGCGCCGATGAACAAGCGTCGATCCGTCGGCTACTCTTCCGCTGGGACGAGCACAACGACAACATCGCCGACGTGCTTTTCCGATTGAGCCCGCTTGGCCCGGACCGTAACGCACAACATGTTAAAAGGTGCCGCTTGAAGAAACGTGCAACACACCGACGTCTCAGAATCACTCCGGACTGTAGGCCGACAAGTCCAAGCAAAAGCAACACACGTCCGGGCCGCTCGTCTCCTTTCCCGACGCCTAGCAAGACGCGATCGCCTAACCACGACCGATCCACCTTCAACCGCAGCGACGAGCCATGAGCGATATCCGACACCCTGAAGGTTGCGGCTGTGGCACGCATGATGAACCGACCAGCAGTTATTCGCGCCGAGAGCTGCTGCGGTCACTCAGCGCCCTTGGCGCAGGCCTGGCAGTTGGGCCGGCGGTGGCGATGGGCGCGTCGAGCGACCGGCGCGATGAACTGGTGCGGGCCCGTGCGGTGCGAGACGGGAAAGCGCGGAAGTTCACCATCCTGCATACCAGTGACATCCATGCGCAGCTGCACACGCACGACGAATTCTTCTACGAGAACAACCAGGCGGTGTACAAGAAGCGCGGCGGCTTCGGTGTGCTCAAGACGATGATCGACACGTTGCGCGCCGAGGATCCGGAGAACACGCTGGTGATCGATGGCGGCGACTGCTTCCAGGGCGGCGGCGTGGCGGCCATGAGCGACGGGCGCGCCATCGTGCCGCTGATGAACCGCATCGGATACGACCTGGTCCTGCCTGGCAACTGGGAAGTGGTGTACGGCAAGGAGATCATGCTCAAAGACCTCGGGGGATACCGCGCAACCAAGATCTGCGCCAACATGTACCACGAGGAACAAGCGGAATACTGCGGCGACAGAAAGGACCCCAACGCCGATCTCGTTGGCGAAATGATCTTCCAGCCCTATTGGACGCGGATCATCGCCGGCATCAAGATCGGGTTCATCGGCTACAACGATCCCCTCACGGCCAAGCGGCAGAGCCCCGCATACAGCTGCGGCATCAGGTTCGCGAGGCCGGAGGTCAACGTCGCAAAGTACATCCGCATCCTGCGCGACTACGAGCAGTGCACAATGGTGTTCCTCGTCACCCACATGGGTCTCGCGCAGCAGGTTGATCTCGCCAATCAACCCGAAGTCGAAGGCGCGGATCTGATCCTCGGTGCAGACACACACGAACGCGTCCGCAAGCCGATCGTCGGCAAGTACAGCAGCGTGACGGAACCCGGCGCGTTCGGCTCATTCATCGCACGACTCGATGTAGTCGTGGAGGGTGGCCAGGTGAAAGACCGCCACTACGAACTGCTGGATGTGGATCCGGAAAAGTACCCAGCAGACAAAGACATGCTCCAACTGGTCGATGAAGTGAGCGCGCCATACAACGCGCAACTCGGCAAAGTGGTAGGCAGCACCAGGAACACCTTGCTGCGCTACTATGTGATCGAAAACCCCATGGACAACCTGATCACTGACGCCATGATGTGGAAGCTGAGGCCCGACGTGGCCATCAGCAACGGTTTCCGTTTCTGCCCACCGATCACAGCCGACGGGAGAACGCCCACGCCGATCACGAACGATCACATCTGGAGTATGATCCCGGTCGATAGCGAGGCCAAGTACGGCGAGGCTACAGGTCAGCAAGTGTGGGACTGGCTGGAGCAGGAATTGCACAACGTCTTCGCGAAAGACCCTGCCAAACGCTTCGGCGGCTGGGTGGTGCGCTTCAAGGGCATGACGGCCAACTTCACGATGCAAGCAGAGCAGGGCAAGCGCGTGAACTGGATCAGGATCGGCCGGATGCCTGTGGACCTTGCGCATACCTACCTGATCGCAGCATGTGAACGCGAGGGCGATCCGGACGACACGTTGTGCCGCATGGAGAAGGTGAAGAACGCGCGGCGTGCGAACGCCACGATGCACAACATCCTGCGCGAGTACTTCGCCCAGCACTCGCCCGTGACACCCACGGTCGAGGGTCGTATCACGGCCACCGATGCGCCGCAAGACCTGCTGAGCCAGTTGGAGGGGTACGACTACGAATTCCGGTGACTTGTGTGAATGACGTCATACTGACACGAAGCGTTTCCGGCAACTACTCGTTTGTCGAGTGTGACGTCGAGCAGATCGAGTCCAATGTCGGCGCCACTGCCAACACGAACCGAGCCGAGGCGCCATGACGTGGCTGTACGCCGTCCAGTGTGCCGCGCCGCTGATGCTGATCGGATGGCTGGCGCTGGTGCCTGCACGCAGTGGGCTGGGGTTCGTGGTGCAGGTCGTGGGCAGTGCTGCGGCGATGGCTGTCATGGCCCTTCAGGGTACCTGGCTGCTACCACCATGGTGGGCGCCCGTCGTGTTCGCTGTCGCTCTGGGGATGGCGGCGTGGATGGGATGGAGACGTATTCGTCCCGTCTCGTCCGCCCTGCCGGTTACAGGGGGCGGGTTGCGGACCACGGCACAATCCGCTGGAGCCGGGTCGCTATCTCGTCGTCAATGGCGGCAGCAACAGCAGTACCAACGCGCACCTCGAAACGCTCGACGCCAGCGTTCCTCGCTATCGCGCGTGGCGTGGGCAATCGTATGGGGTCGATCTCGTGGCAGTGGATGGATTTGGGCTTCGTGCCCGTGGTGTGCAACCGGCCGATCCGCGCGCCTATGTCATCTACGGCGCGCGCGTGTTGTCGCCGTGCGCGGGCGAGGTGGTGATCGCCGTGCACGGACTGCCCGATATGCGCGTGCCAGAAGTCGACAGCGATCACCTCGCCGGCAACCACGTGATGCTGCGCTGCGCCGAAGCAGATGTGCTGCTCGGCCACCTACAGCGCGGTAGCGTGCGGGTGCGCGCAGGTGAGCGTGTTGCCGTCGGTGACTGGCTCGGTTTGGTGGGCAACTCGGGCAACACCGGCGAGCCGCACCTGCACGTGCACGCGCAAGGTCGAGGCACGACCGAAGCGCCGTTGAGCGGCGATCCGCGGCCCATCCAGTTCACAGGACGCTTTCCAGTGCGCGGCGACCGGATTGAAGTGCGGTGAGCTCGAGGGCACGGGTATGACCGCCGAGATGTTGCCCTTCACGCGTGAACAGTTCCTGGCCGTCTTCGTCGCCTACCACGACGCAGTGTGGCCGGTTCACGTGCTGGGCGATGCCGATGTTCGGCATCACGCCAATCCCCGTCACGATCTTCACGTTCGGGTTGTTCCGGCTCACCACCGAGCCGGTACCACGGCGCCTACTGGTCATCCCAGTGGTCTGGTCGCTGATCGGTGGTAGCGCGGCCATGTTGTCGACTCCGCAGGACTGGGCATTGCTCGTGAGTGGGATCACCGTGCTTCTGCTGTTCTGGTGAGATGTGGCACGTCGGCGGGAGGACCGCGCACAGCGCACCGATCGCGGCCCCACGGCGGCCGTCCGGCACGTCTCACTCATTGCGCCACCGCCCCCGAACATTCACGAACAATAGTGCCGTGGCCACAGCAGTGGTGAGCGCGAGGGCGCCCCCCACGGGGAGCTCGCTTGGCGCAGTCACCGTACCACGGACTAATGAAGACCGCTGAATTCACTGTGAGTACAAGCAGGTAGAGCGAACCTTGGAGGCCAGCGACTGAGGCGATCACACATCCCCACGGGTGGCGTCGCCACAAGAGTACGCCTTCTGACGCGAGTGCAGGCGCCATGATCGTCAGGTCGCCTGCGGCGACCAGCTTGAACTCCTCCGGCTCTCCCGGAGTCGGGCGACCGGCAAAGATGTGAGCAGCCCACATGCTCATCCACGCAATCGACAATCCAGCGGCGACGAGTACGAGAGAGGCACCGATGGACCGCACCGGTGTGTTGGATCGGAACCGCACGGACAGCGTGTGAACGTCAGTGCGAGCAAGCGTAAGAATCAATCCGCGCAGGGCCCAAGCGTACCCTGCGCTGCCATGACGACCGCGAGCATGATCGAGATGCCATAACAGTAGCGGCCCAACATTTTGGGATTGGAACGGTGTAAGTGGTTGATTGGCTTGGGGAACGGCGTCGGTTTGTATGGTCTCGACGTGAACGACGAGGCCCTGCATGTGTCGGTCTTTTGCGCGGAGGCGCGCGGGACCGTCATGCACCGAAGCGCCGCCACAACAGCAATGATGGTTCGCCGTGCCCCCGTCCGTCGGCACGATTCCCAATTCCATCATTGTGCTGTTCGTCGCGTCGCTCCGCGTGCTCCGCGTGCTCCGCGTGCTCCGCGTGCTCCGCGTGCTCCGCGTGCTTCGCGCGAACCAGCTGGCTCTCCGATCACTCAGCAGCAGCCGCCAGCACCGCAGTTCGCGCGACGTCCGCGAAGATCACGAAGGCACGCGAAGAACAGCAACACCATGAATGCCGTCCCAACATGTTCAGGTGAAGACGCACCTCTGGATCGCGAAGCAAGGTCCACCACTTGACCGGCAGAGCAGGTACGAAATTCTACAGATCCTGCGTTTGACCCTGTTCGAGCAAGTCCCGATCCATCAACTACGTACGCCGCCACCCAGCTCTTCAACCGCTGATTTCGAGCCGATTTAGCTCGTTCTCCTCTGAAAAACGTTGGGACACTACTGATGCCATAAGGAACTTTCATCTCACTCCGATAGGCAAGAGACGCGCTGTCGTGCGTGCTGTCGCAATCGAGCGTTACGATGTAAACCTTGCGGCTCGTCTGAAAACGATGGCAAGCAGCACCGCCGACGCCGTGATCGTTACCGACCAGAGTGCCGCACCCCACATGAATGCACGATTGACGAAGTACGTGAGGAAGATCGGCACAGCGAGAACGCCGTTCGCCAGAAACAGCCAGCGAATCGAGCGTTCGAGCCGATTCGTTTCGAAGGCCTGTGCTGTGAACACGGTCGCCAGACACATGAACATGTACCCAACGCGATCGATGGCGTTGAACACGGAGTCACCGCGGACCAGCGTAAGCAGCGCCGTCTCGCTGGCTGCACCGTGCAGCACCCGCGGTTCGACCACGAACAATTCCACGACATACGCGGCGACGCAGAGCGGGACGTAGACGCAGCCGAAGACAACACCCAACCGGCTCCAGATCTTTCGTTCGTTCGATACAATTGCATTCACGCAGACCAGCATGACGAGGAAACTGGGCGCGAGCAGCAACGACGGGGCGATGGGGAGAATGACATCCCACAGTGCTGACAGCAGCCGCGCTTCGGTCCGCACCGCAGCAACGGTGAACAGCACGCAGAACAACGCCGTCAGGATCACCGACCAGTAGCCGAGACGTGCCGCAATACGCGTGGACGCCACGGGCGATGTCATGTCGCGCGCCTCGCGATGGTCTGAGGCATAGATGTGTGTCGGGCAACGCCGCCCCGACGATTCGCAAACACGAGGCAGCACACGAGCACGTTCACACCGGCGCCGAGCACGACTGGAATCGGGGCGTACCATACCAAAAGCCACGCCATGCCGGCCACCAGCGCGCTGAGCCAGCGAGGCCAACTGGGCGGCCCCCGCACCACCATCCATAGCGCCGCGAAGAACGCGAAGAGCCCCCAGACGAGCATCGCGAACTCGAACGTTTGCCACGAGAACGATTCGATGCGTCCCTCAGCCCTGTCCTTGACACCGTGAAGGATCTTACGAACCGCGAGATGGTCCGCGAACTCGGTGAACAGGTCCATGAACAAGGCGAGAGGCTGCGTCCAGTGATGACTCCACTGGATCCGGCTTACGAGTCGCGTGTGGTTCGCGTCTACCGGGTACAACGCCCACGTGAATGCACCAGGAAACCTGCCCGACGCTCCCGACCAGATGAGATACTCATTGGGCTTGATGGCGTGGAAGATCAGCCCGCCCGCCGCGCTCAGCGGGAGCGGATCGCCGATGGCCGGTTGCTGCAGTCCAGGCATGATGTGATCCACGCTGCGTTCCCGAGATTCTCGAGAATGTCATAGCCATAAAAGCCCGCGCGACCGTACCCGAGCTGCACCAACCATGGCCATATGATCCCCGGAGCCGCGTCGATCGTGATGGCTCGCGTAGCTAGGAACGTCGGGTGGTCGCTGAGTGCGTCACCAGGCATGGCGCGTGCGACCTCGGCGTCGGTCGCGCCCCAGTGCAACTGCGACGGACGTGCAAAAACCAGATAGGCACTGAGCACCAGACCCGTGACAGCAACCGCACTCAGTAGCCTGACGATAAGTGACGACTGGTTCAACATCAGTAGTGTCCCAACGTTTTCACGTCGGAGCGGTGGAGGTGGTTGATGGGCGTGGTCAACGGGGTCGTTTCGTCTGGTCTCGATTTGAACGGCGAGGCGATGCAGGTCGGTCGGTTGCGCTGAGGCGCGCGGGACCGTCGTGCGCCGAAGAACCGCACCACACCTGAGTGGTGGTTCGGCGCGCGCCGGTCCGCCGGCGCGATGCCCATCTCGATCCGTATTTCTTTGCGGTCCTCCGCGTCCTCCGCGTCCTTCGCGTGAACCAGTTGGCTGTCCGAGAGATCCGCCGCCGCCGCACGCACCGCGATTGACGCGAAGGGCGCGAAGATCGCGAAGGCACGCGAAGGCACGCGAAGAACAG
>JBBQXC010000087.1:0-19326 GCA_038210005.1 Gemmatimonadales bacterium | reverse complement strand
GGTCCGTATCGTCGCCGCAATGAAAGCCAAGGGCATCACGGATGTCGGGCTCGTCGCTGAACCGGACGGCACGCGGTGAGCCTGTCGCGCTCCGCGACCGGGCAGACGACGCTCGGCCGCGGCATGGCGTTTTCGGCGACGGTGCACGTGGCGCTCGTGGCGGCGGCGCTCTGGTGGGGCGCTCGCGCGGACGCGCCGCGTCCACCGGTGTATCGCGTAGAGTTGGTCGGCGCGCCGCCGGGGCCGCGTCAGGCCGGGGTGGTGACGCCTGCCGCGCAGCCGGCAGCACAGGCGCCCGATATCGCCGGTGCGGAACGGGTCCCGGAAGAGAAAACGGTACCGACGCCCTTGAAGGCGAAGAAGGTGTTGCCGTCGCCCAAGGCGACGCCCTCAACCTCGCGCACGAAGAAGGCGGGTTCGAAGACGGCATCGCCGACCGCCACGAAAACGACGGCGGCGCCGAAGGCGGGTGCGGGCGCGCAAGGTGGCAAGGGGGCGGATGTCGCCAACCTCAATATTCGCGGGATCGAGTTTCCGTATCCCGGGTACCTGCAGAATATCGTGCGGCAACTCACGCTGAATTGGACGCCGCGCCGCGTGTCGGCGGCGCTCGTGTCGGAAGTGAGGTTCACCATTCGTCGCGACGGCTCGGTGATGGCGATCGACGTCGTGAAGGGATCGGGTGATCGCATTTATGATCTCGATGCCATGGGTGCAATCGAAGCAGTAGGCTCCACGCGCGGGTTCGGCCGACTCCCTCAAGGGTGGTCTGATGACGTGCTGATCGTGTACTTCACCTTTGACTATGCTCTGCGACCCAACTGACCGCATGCCCCAGATGACGTCCTTCTCCTTGCCGCGCCGTGAGATGCCGGTCCGCCGGGTCGCCGCGACGGTGCTTGCCGCCGCGATGCTGGGCGTCAGCGTGATGGTCCCGTCGCGCACCGCAGCGCAGGCGCAGCCGCCGGGCGTCAGTCTCAGCACACGGTATGTGGCCGGCCAGAAAACCTCGTTGATCGTGTTGCCGGTGAACGGTACCAACGGCGATTCGGTGGCGACGATGCTCTCGCGGGATTTCGACTACAGCGATCGGTTCAACGTGGTCTCGACATCGAGCGCGCCGGTGGGAAACGGACCGCCGAACTACGCGCTGTTTTCGAAGCTCGGGGTGGACGGCATCGTGCAGCCCACGCTGTTGCCGTCGGGCTGGGTGCGCGTGGCGTTGCACGATGTGTCGAAGAAGGCCGTACTGAACAGTAAGGATTTTCCACTGCCGTCACCGGCACTTGCACCCGCGTGGCGTTCGGCGATGCATGGCGTGTCTGATGCCGTCGAGGAGTGGATCACGGGGCAGCGCGGCATCGCGCAGACGCGTATCGCCTTTACGCGTGGTGGCCGGGTGTGGGTAGTTGACAGCGATCGCGCCAATGTGACCCCGGCAACGCCCAGCGGGATGTCGCCGCAGTGGCTGCCCGGCGGGCGCGGGCTCGTGTACAGTGTGCTCGACGGCGTGCGCAATCCGATCATGATGACGGATCTCGGCACCGGATCGCAGCGCACGTTGGCGTCATCGTCGGGGATCGAGCACAGTTCGCCGGCGGTGTCTCCAGACGGACGCACGGTGGTCTATGCGCGGGGCTCGGACACCGGCACGGATCTGTACGCCATGCCGATCGCGGGGGGCGCGCCACGTCGGATCACGGTGGGGCGCGGCCGAGCGAGTACACAGCCGACCTTCAGCCCTGACGGCCAGCGAATCGCCTTCATGTCCGACCGCTCGGGGCACCCCGAGGTGTATATTAGCGATCTGGACGGAACGAACGCTGAGCTGCTCACGGCGGCCGCGTTCGGCGATCGCGACTACCGCGCGGGGCCGGACTGGTCTCCCGATGGGCGCCTCGTGGCGTTTCAGTCTCGAAACGGCGGCACCTTCCAGATCATGACCATCAACTTGCGCGATCAGTCCGTGAAATTCGTGACGAACGACGGTCGGAACGATGACCCGTCGTGGGCACCGGATTCGCGGCACATCGTGTTTTCGTCCACGCGTGGCGGAACGCGCCAGTTGTGGATCGTGGATATCGAAACCGGACGCTCACGCCAACTCACCTTCGGGTCCGAGGCGCGATTGTCGGCGTGGTCCCCGCGGCTGTTGTCGCAATAACCACCACCTTTTTCACTTTACTTCTCGGAGTTTTCCGACATGATGCGTGTATCTCGTCTGACCCTGGTGCTGGCCTCGACCACGTTGGTGCTGGGCGCCTGTCGTAAGAAGCCGGTGGTCGCCCCCCAGACAGAGACTGCCCCCGTTGCGGAGCAGCAGCCGACTCGGCCGAACAACACCCCTCCTGCGGCGCGCGACACGATGGAAGAGTATCGTACGAAGCTGGCGGCGACGCGCGCGCGCCTGCTCGAGACGATCTACTTCGAGTATGACGCCGACGAGCTGCGCGACGACGCGAAATCCAATCTCGATGCGAAGATTTCCGTGCTGAACGCGAATCCGGCCGTCAAGATCCGCATCGCGGGTCACTGCGACGAGCGCGGCAGCGACGAGTACAACATTGCGCTCGGCCGTCGTCGTTCCGAAGCGGCAAAGCGGTATCTGACCGATCGCGGCATCGATGCCTCGCGCATCGAGACGGCGTCGTTCGGTCGTGAGCGTCCGGCCGTGCAGGGCACGAGTGAAGAGGCGTGGTCGCGCAATCGCCGTGACGAGTTCGAGATCATCGCCGGCGGCGATCAGCTGCGCGCTCAGTGATAAGCGCCGCCGCACTCGGACTTCGGCACTCGCTGCGCTCCCGGGTGTGGCGGCTCGTTCCTCTCGTGGCGCTGGTCGCCACGGGGGGCTGCTTCGCCACACGCGGGGACGTGCGGATCGTACAGAGCGACATCACGTTGCTGCGCGCGGACATTCTCAAGAATCAGCTGGAGCAGCGCGACGCGCTGATGCAGACCATGCGGATGCTCCAGGTCGCGAGTGACTCGTTGTCCAAGGTCAGCGCGCGTACCGTTGGCATTCAGGGCGACGTCCGCGGCGAGATGCGGGCCATCCGTGAGCAGTTGCTTCAGGTGCAGACGATGCTAGGCCAGAGTCAGGCCACGATCGCCCGTTTACGGTCGGAGATCGAATCGCGCAGCGCCATCCCGGTCGTCACCCCGCCGGCGGGCGCCGTGCCGGCGGGCACCGTGCCGGCGGGCACCGTGCCGGCGCAGGCCCCCCCTACTGGCGGGCGCGGCACGCCGCCACCTGCGGTCGATAGCGCAGCCGCCCGCGCGCCCGGCCCGAACCAGCTTTACACCGACGGGCGGGATCAACTCACCCGAGGAAGCAGTTCCACGGCGCGCATTTACTTCCAGGAATTACTCACGAACTATCCCACGTCCGACTACGCGCCCGAGGCGCAGTTCTGGATCGCGGAATCGTTTGCGAAAGAAAAGAATCTGCCGGCGGCCGATGCGGCGTATGCGGCGGTGGTGAGTGTGCATCCCACTTCGGAGAAGGCGCCGACTGCTGTGTACAAGCGCGCGCAGTTGGCGGTCCTGCAGAACAACATCGCGCAGGCGCGGCAGCTGCTCGAGCAGGTGATCGCGCGCTATCCCCGCAGCACCGAGGCCGTGCTCGCGGCTGATCAACTCAAGACGCTGCGCTGACCGCGCGACCAGGACGACTTCTCTGATGTCCAGCAGTAACAGTGTGGAAATGCCGTTCCTCGATCATCTCGAGGAACTGCGGTGGCGGCTCTTCAAAAGTGCCGTGGCGATCGCCCTTGGTGTTGGCGTCTCCTTCGCGCTGCTGTACACCAAGCAGGTCGACATCATCGCGTTTCTGTCGCAGCCCATTCAACCGTATTTGAAGCAGCCGCTGATGGTCACGCACGTGAGCGATCTCTTCGACATCGTGATGGATGCGTCGATCACGTTGGGGTTGATTGCCGCCTCGCCGGTTCTCGTATGGCAGCTTTGGGGATTCCTGTCTCCGGCGCTGTACGGACATGAGAAGAAGGCCGTCATCCCGGCGCTGATCGCAGCAGCCGTGCTCTTCCTGGCCGGCATGGCCCTGTCGTTCTTCTACGTGCTGCCCGTGACGCTCAGCTTCTTCATGAGCTTCCAGAGCGGCTCCGTGCAGATCATGCAGACGGTCGATCAGTACGTCAGTTTCGTGATCTCCATGTGTCTCGCCTTCGGTGCCATTTTCGAGCTGCCGATCGTGATCGCGTTGCTCTCCGCCATGGGCATCGTGCAGCCGCAGTACCTCTCCAAGTTCCGGCGCCACGCATTTCTGGGATGCATCGTCGCGGCCGCGCTCATCACGCCGGGCAGCGACCCGACGTCGCTGATCGCGCTGACGATCCCGCTCTACATGCTGTACGAAGTCTCGATCACGGTCTCGAAGTTCATCAGCCGTCGACGCGAGCGGCGGATCGCTGCCGGGGACGAGTGAGCCGATCAGTGCCCGCAGGCGACCGATGGCGTTCGGTCGTTTTGGTGATGCTGGGCGTTGTGCTTGGCACCGTGCTGCTCGCGATGCCCCTGACTGCCCAACGACCCATCCCCGCGCGTCCCACACCCACCGGCAAGGCGCCCGGGACAGCCCAGGGACAGGACAGCTTGGCGCAGTTGAGCAAGGACCGCGACGTGTTCAACTGGATACCGCCCGACTCGCTGATGCGCGCGCTCCTCGATCGTGAGGGGTATCGCAAGGTGCAGTACCAGGGCGATACGGTGTTCTTCAATGCGCGGTCGCGCGCGCTGGTCCTCAAGGGCAAGCCGTCGGCAGTCCAGCGCGACGAGACGATGATCATCGGCGACTCGATCGTCTACAACGACTCGACCAAGCGCGTCGTCGCCATCGGTGACACGGTGTTGTTGCGCGATCCGCAGCAACAGGACGCCGACGACTTCATCGCCAAGGGGCGTATCGAATACGACCTCCAGTCGAAACAGGGCGTCACCGGCGCCTTCTCGACGTCGGTCACGTCGGGGCAGCGGCTGTTCCTGAGCGCCGAGCGCGGCACGATCATTTCCGATTCGCTGGTGAGCGGTCGGCATATCGTATTCGCCAAGAACGGCTCGTTCACGTACTGCGATCACGCCGAGCCGCATTTCCACTTCACCACCAAAGACATGAAGTTCGTGTCCGAGAACGTGATGGTGGCGCGGCCGGGCGTGCTGTATATCGGCGAGGTGCCGGTGTTCTGGATCCCCTTCTTCTTCCAGGACGTGCGCAGCGGCCGGCGTAGCGGCATGCTCACCCCGAACTTCGGGATCGCCGAACTGTTCCGGAACAGCCCCTCGTATCGCCGCACCGTTTCGAACATCGGCTACTTCCTGGCCATCAGCGACTACATGAACGCCGAGGCGTCGTTCGACTGGCGCTCCGGCGCACGGAACTCTGCCGCGGATCCGGGCTTCCTGCGCGGCAATGCCGAACTGCGCTACAAGTGGCTCGACCGGTTCATCAGCGGTGAGACCGCCGTGTCGTATCTGGCGCAGCGTAACGGCACGACGAATACGTCGGTGACGTGGAATCACAATCAGGACTTCTCGCGTCAGACGCGCCTGACGGCCCGCCTCAACTGGATGCAGAACACGCAGATCCAGCGGCAGACGAACATCAACCCGACGGCGGCCAACGCGACGATTCGCTCGCAGTTGAACTACCAGACCAAAGTCGGTCCGGCGCAGATCAACGTGGGCGGCAGTCGCGTGCAGTATCCCGGGCGCAGGCAGGTCGACATGGACTTCCCGTCACTCAACGTCACGGCGGGCACGCTCGCCGGCGGACCGTTCTCGTGGACGCCGTCGTTGCGCCTGGCGATTTCGGGACAGAGCAAGATCGATCAAGGGCTCCAGTTTCCGTATGTGTACAACATCCGTCGCGGCGGTGGTATCGACAGTTCGCAATTCGATGCGAGTCGTCGAAACATGCAGTTCGGCTTCGAGACGCCGATCAAGATCGGCGATTGGCAGTGGATCAACTCCTTCACGTTGACCGATCAGTACAGGAATTTTCCGGAGCAGCGCGAAATCATCGGGGTGCGCGACACCTCGGTCCGCTCCACGCGCATTTTCGCGAGGACCTTCGAGTCGAACTTCGACTGGAATACGTCGTTCGGATTGCCGCGCTTCTTCCAGGGCACATGGAATCTGTCGCCGTCGATCTCGGTGAACAACGTGGATGGCGCGTCGGGATTGTTCGTTCGCACCGAACGAAGCGGCGGCAAGTGGGTGCAGCAGTCGAAGCGTCTGAGCTACGCGCTGTCGGCCTCGCCGACGCTCTACGCGATGCTGCCCGGTGTCGGATCGGTCGCGAAGTTTCGCCACTCGATCACGCCGGGTCTCAGTTACAGCTACTCGCCGAACGCCGACGTGAGCGACGAGTATCTGCAGGCGCTCGGGCGCACACGAGTGGGCTATCTCTCCTCGCTCGCGCAGAACCGCGTCTCGCTCAATCTGTCGACCAACCTCGAAGCGAAGCTCAAGTCGGATTCGGACTCGACGCCGGAGTCGGGCAAGAAGATCAAGCTGCTGGCGCTGAACTTTTCTTCGTTGTCGTACGATTTCATCCGTGCCGACTCCACGGGCAACGGATTCACCGACAAGATGTTCACGCTCTCGGGGCGCACCGACCTGTTGCCCGGGCTCGACTTCCGCACGTCGTACGATCTCTTTCAGGGTGATCCGGCGTCGGATACCGCTACCTTCAGTCCCTATCGCACCGACTTCGGCGTCACGTTCTCGCTCAATAGCAAGTCGGGACTTATCGCGCTGTTTGGTCGCCTGCTCGGCCGGTCGACGCCGCTCGAGGCAATCGACAGTACGAACGCGCCGCGCAATGCCTCCGACCAGAACGTCGCGCAGCAGACGCGCCAGATGAACGCCGCCGGTGGCGGCAACATGCGTGGCATGCAGGCGTCGCTGCCGACGGGTGACGGCTGGAATCTGAACCTGCAATACAACGCGGCACGTCAACGACCGCCACGGGGCGGCACGCAGATCGTGAATGATCCGGCTGTTTTCTGTGAGCCGCAGCGCGCGCTCGGCCTGTTCGTCTACGACCAGTGTCTGCTGAATGCGCAGAGTGCGCAGGCAACCGGTCTCACGTCGGGGCAGAGCGCCATCGGCGCGCCCGTGTTCATCCAGCCGGCCACCCAGAACGTGACGGCGACGATGTCCTTCGGCATCACGCAGAACTGGTCGGCGCAGTGGAGCACGCAGTACGACGTGGAGCGTGCCCGGTTCGCGAGCCAGCAGGTAGGCCTGCAGCGACAGTTGCACGACTGGAATGCCGTGTTCGCCTTCTCGCAGACGCCGAGCGGGAGCTTCGCTTTCAACTTCTTCATCGCGTTGAAGGCGCAGCCAGAGCTCAAGTTCAACTATGATCGCCAAACGTTCCGGTCGCCCGGTGGACGCTGATCCGTCGGTTCGACCGGCATGGAGACAGGATACGATGCTGCTGCTGGACGGACGTTCTTTGCAGATTGCTGACGTGATGGCGGTGGCCGATGGCGCACTGACCGTCGGATTGGCACCGGAGGCGCGGGCGCGCATGCAGGTCACGCGCGACGTCGTCGATCGCGCCGTGGCGCGCGCGGAACCGGTGTACGGCATCAACACCGGTTTCGGTAAACTCTCCGAAATTACGATCGCCGGCGATCAACTGGCGGCCCTGCAGCGGAACCTGGTCCGCAGTCATGCGGCGGGCGTCGGCGATCCGCTCCCCGAACGCGAAGTGCGCGCCATGATGCTGCTCCGCGCCAACGTGCTCGCGACGGCGTACGCCGGTGCACGTCCGATTGTCGTGGACGCGTTGCTGGAGATGTTGAATGCCGGCGTGTGGCCCGTGGTGCCTGAGCAGGGCAGCGTGGGGGCCAGCGGAGATCTCGCGCCGCTGGCGCATCTCGCGCTCGCGCTGATCGGCGAAGGCACGGCGCGCTTTCAGCAGCGCGAAGGCCCCTCGCTCGAGGTGCTCGCCGCGGCTGGACTCTCTGCGGTCACGCTCGAGGCGAAGGAAGGACTGGCGCTGATCAACGGGACGCAGGCGCACACCGCCGTCGCTTCACTGGCCTGCGCCGAACTCACCCGACTCTGGCGCGCTGCCCATGTCGCGACCGCCATGAGTCTCGAAGCACTACTGGGCACGCCCGATGCGTTCGATGCGCGCATTCAGGAGGCGCGCGGTCAGTTGGGACAGATGGAATCGGCGGCGATGCTGCGCATGCTGCTCGACGGCAGCGAGATTCGCGAGTCGCATCGCCTCGGTGATCCGCGTGTGCAGGACGCGTACGCGCTGCGCTGCGTACCGCAGGTGCACGGCCCCGCGCTCGACGCGCTGCGTTTCGCGCGTGGCGTGATCTCGCGCGAGCTCAACGCGGCCACCGATAATCCGCTGGTGCTCGCTACCGGAGAATTGCTCAGCGGCGGCAACTTCCACGGCCAAGCCGTGGCGATGGCGAGCGATCTGTTGGCGATCATCTGTGCGAACCTCGCCGTGATCAGTGAACGGCGAACCGATCGGCTGGTTCATCCCGATTTCAATCAGGGACTGCCGCCGTTTCTGGCGGGCTCTCCGGGGCTGGAGTCGGGACAGATGATGGCGCAGGTCACGGCAGCGGCGTTGGCCAGCGAGTGCAAGCTGTTGGCACACCCGGCCAGCGTGGACTCGATTCCGACCGACGGCAACAAAGAAGACGTGGTGCCGATGGCAATGGGTGCGGCCACCAAGTTGCGCCGTACCGTGCGCAACCTGCGGCATGTGCTCGCCATTGAATTGATCGCGGCGGCGGAAGCTCTCGAGTATCGCCGTCCGCTGCGCAGCAGCGTGGCCGTGGAGCGGGCACACGCGATTGTCCGACAGCATGTGGCGCGAGCGACCGGCGACCGACCGCCGGCACCTGACATCACTCGGCTCGGTGAAGCCGTGGCCGCAGGGGCGCTCGATGCGAGTACCGACGGATTCGTCGTATGACGGGCACGGTGACGACGTCGCCCGCGGCGGCAACCAGCAGCGGACCGCGTGAGGTCCGGGCGCCGCGCGGGAGCACGATGCAGTGCCGTGGATGGGAGCAGGAAGCGGCGCTCCGTATGCTGATGAACAATCTCGACCCCGAGGTCGCCGAGCGGCCCGACGACCTTGTTGTGTACGGCGGTACCGGGCGCGCCGCGCGTTCGTGGGAGGCATTCGATGCGATCGTGCGCACGCTCAAGACGCTGGCCAACGACGAAACGCTGCTCGTGCAGAGCGGCAAGCCAGTGGCCGTCTTCCGCACGCACGAGGACGCCCCACGGGTGCTGATCGCCAACGGCAATCTGGTGGGCCGCTGGGCCAATTGGGATGAGTTCCGTAGGCTGGAGCGCGCCGGCCTCACGATGTATGGACAGATGACGGCCGGCTCATGGATCTACATCGGGTCGCAGGGCATCGTGCAGGGCACGTACGAAACGTTCGGTGCCGTGGCCACGCGGCATTTCGGTGGCACGCTTGAAGGGCGACTCGTGGTCACCGCGGGCTTGGGCGGCATGGGAGGCGCGCAGCCACTGGCTGCGGCGATGCACGGGGCGGCCATTCTTGGCATCGACGTGGACGCCACGCGCATCGCGAAGCGCATTGCCACGCGCTACTGCGATCGCATGACGACCTCGCTGGAGGAGGCACTCGCCTGGCTGGCCGATGCGAAGACGGAACGGCGTGGCCTTTCGGTGGGATTGGTCGGCAATGCCGCCGACGTCCTGCCTGAACTGGTACGACGCGGCGTCGTCCCCGATGTCGTGACCGACCAGACGAGTGCCCATGACATGCTGGTGGGGTACGTTCCCGCTGGTTGCTCGTTGGCCGAAGCGGCCGACCTGCGTACGTCGGATCCTGCCGAGTACATCGCGCGTTCGACCGCGTCGGTTGTGGAGCATGTGCGTGCCATGCGTACGATGCAGGACCGCGGCGCCGTTGCCTTCGATTACGGCAACAACATTCGCACAGTCGCGTTCGACGCCGGCCTGGACGACGCGTTCCGGATCCCCGGGTTCGTGCCGGAGTACGTGCGCCCGCTCTTCTGCGAAGGAAAGGGCCCCTTCCGGTGGGTCGCGCTATCCGGCGACCCCGCCGACATTGCTCGCACCGATGCCTTGGTGCTCGAACTCTTTCCGCATGACACCCAGTTGCGTCGCTGGATCGAGCTCGCACGTGAGCGCATCGCGTTTCAGGGCCTGCCGGCTCGCATCTGCTGGCTGGGACAGGGTGACCGCGCGCGTTTCGCGCTCGCACTCAATGACCTCGTGGCGCGTGGTGACGTGTCGGCGCCGATCGTCATCGGACGCGATCATCTCGACACCGGCAGCGTGGCGTCGCCGTTCCGCGAAACGGAAGCCATGCGCGACGGGAGCGATGCCATCGCCGACTGGGCTATCCTGAACGCCCTGCTCAACGTGGCGAGTGGTGCCTCGTGGGTGTCCTTTCATCATGGCGGCGGCGTCGGGATCGGCAACTCGCTGCATGCCGGTCAAGTGATCGTGGCCGACGGCAGTGAGCGCATGCGCCGCCGCCTCGAGCGCGTCCTCACGAACGATCCCGGCATCGGCGTGGCTCGTCATGCCGATGCGGGCTACGACCTCGCGATCGCGACGGCAGCCCGCGAAGGCATTCGTATCCCCATGCAGGAAGGCTGATGCTGTCGAGTCGATATCGTCCGTGGCACGTACCGATCTTCCTCGGGAAGTACGCATGGTTGCGTGCCCGAAATCGACCGGTGCTGTTGAACTTCGAAGTCACGATGCGCTGCAATGCCAAGTGCGGTTTCTGTGACTACTGGAAAACGCCGGCCGAAGCGAAGCACACCGAGATGACCGACTTCGCCGAGATTGCGCGGCGCTTCTCGCCGATGCTGGTCACGTTCACCGGTGGCGAACCGACGCTGCGAAAGGATCTGGAAGAGATCGTCGCGTCGGTGCGGAAAGCTGTGCGGTACACGTACGTCCAGATGATCACGCACGGCGCCATGCTCTCGCTCGAGCGCGCGACGTCGCTGTGGGACGCGGGCGTGGACCAGTTCAACATTTCGCTCGACTACCTCGACGAGCGACACGACGCGGCGCGCGGCATTCCCGGACTGTCGGCGAAGATTCTCGGCCTGGTGCCGCGCATGAAGGACGCCGGCATCGGCAGTGTGCGTTTCAATACAGTGATCAAGAACGACAATCTCGATCAGATCATGCCGATCGTCGAGCGCGCGGCCGCCCTCGGCGGCGGCGTGAACTTCTCGCTGTACACTGATTTCAAGAACGGCAACGGCGACTATCTGCTCGGCGATGCCCAGCAGCGTGAGCTCGAGCACGTCGTGCAGCAACTGCTCGCCTACAAGCGGCGCAAGCGCGGCGTGATCACGAACTCCGACTACTACCTCGAGCAGATTCCGCGGTATGTCCGCGGCGACATGACCGAGCCGTGTCGCAGTGGTTCCACGACCATTCACATCGATCCGCAAGGTCTGGTACGTCGCTGCCCCGACTTCAAGCCGGACGGACGCTGGGAGGACTACAAGGGGTACGAGCCGATCAACTGCAATGCCTGCTTCTATGCCTGTCGCGGAGAAGCACAGGCGCCGCTGCGGTTGATGTCGCGCGTGCGGGATGTGATGGCGTGACCGAGGTGCAACCGGTACACGGCGACAGCGTGACGCTGTTCGTGAATGCCGCGCAGACGGTGACGTGCGCCGGTCCGCCGCGCGCGCGACGTGGCGCCGAGATGCAGGAGGCTGGCGTACACGCCAGAGTCGGCGTCGCGGTCCAGGGCGATCGTATCGTCGCGGTGGATGAGGATGGGGCGCTGCGCCGTCGGTACCCGAACGCCGCGGAGATCGACTGCGATCGTGGTGTGCTTGCCCCCGGTTTCGTGGATTCGCATACGCATACGGTGTTCGGGCGTGCGCGCTACGAGGAGCACGAACTGCGCGCGACCGGCGTCCCCTATCTCGAGATCGCCAAACGGGGCGGCGGCATTCATGCGTCCGTGCGGGATCTGCGCTCACGGAGCGATGACGAGCTGTTTTCGCTGGCGGTGCCGAGACTACAGTTGCTTGCCGCGGGTGGCGTGACCACCGTCGAGATCAAATCCGGGTACGGTCTCACTGTACACGACGAGCTACGGACACTGCGCGTCGTCGCGCGTCTCGCCGCTGCCCGTCCACTCAACATCGTGGCCACCTGTCTCGGCGCGCACGAAGTGCCCCTGGAGTATGGCGAGCGACCCGATGGACGCGCGGCCTGGATCGACTGCCTCACGCACGAGCTCTACCCGGCCGTGGCCGCGGAGCAATTGGCTCGCTTCGCCGACGTGTTTTGCGAGCCGGGCGTGTTTACCGTGCCGGAGACGCGACAGCTGCTCGAGGCGGCCCGTGCGCACGGCATGCTTCTGAAGCTGCACGCCGACGAACTGCACGACGGCGGGGGGGCCGTGCTGGCCGCAGAGCTGGGGGCGACCAGCGCCGATCACCTGGCGGCCGTCTCGCCCGAGGGGATCGCGGCACTGGCCGCGTCGTCCACGGTGGCCACCCTGCTGCCGGCGACCATGCTGTTTCTCGGGACCGGACGACAGGCGCCGGCCCGGGCGATGATCGAGGCCGGCGCGGCGATCGCCGTGGCCACGGACCTGAACCCAGGTACGTCACCGTTGCAGTCGTTTCCGCTGGTGCTCACGTTGGCGGTCAGTCAGCTGCGGTTGTCGGCATCGGAGGCTTGGATTGCCGGCACCGTCAACGGCGCGGCCGCACTGGGACTGGCCGGAATCACCGGCCAGTTGCGTGAGGGATTCCGCGCCGATGTCGCCGTGCATCGCGCCGACGACTTCCGGGCGTTGCCTTACTGGTTTGGCGAGCGTCTTTGTCGCGTGGCGTGGGCTGGCGGGCGTGCTTGTCACCTGTCGGTGTGAACCCTAGCTTCCGCAGCTTCCGCCCCGACGTGATCACGTCCTTCACGCGAGCCCGTCGACGGGTCGTTTGTCCAGCTACTCGGAGTCATTCTCGAACTCATGTCTAACGCCGCGAAGCACCGGAAGAAGGCGGCTGAGTTCGAGCAGCTGAGACAGATCGACCGCGCGATCGCCTCGTACGTGAGAGCAATCGAAGAGAGCGAGCTGGCGGGCGAGGACGTCGATGTCGCGTTGCTGAACAAGGTGGGCGACCTCGCGCTGCGTCAGGGACGCGTCCCCGACGCGATCACGTATTACGAGCGGGCCGTCGAGCATTACGCGAACTCCGGCCTGTTCAACAACGCCATCGCGCTCTGCAACAAGATCCTACGCAACGCGCCGGGTCGCGCCAACGTGTACTTCACGCTGGGACGGATCTGCGCACGGAAGGGGTTGCGGGGCGACGCCACACGGAATTTCCTCGAGTACGCCACCCGCATGCAGCAGGAAGAGCGTGTGGACGAGGGCATGCGTGCGCTCGCCGAAGTCGCCGATTTGATGCCCGAGCTCACCGAAGTTCGGCGCCTGGTGGACGAACATGCTGATCGGGCCGGGATCGTACTCCCACGCCGACGTACGCCGTCGAGCGCCTCGATGGCGCTGAGCGACGAGAGTGCCACCTCGGTGAACCGGGACAAGTCGCAGGATCTGATCTTTCTCGAGGTGGACTACGGCGCGCCCGTGACGCGTCGCACGCCAGCGCGCTCGACGCGCATGCCGACGCCGCCGCCGCTGGCAATCGTGCCGGCCTTCACCGTAGTAGCGCCCGTCGAAGCGCCCGTCGAAGCGCCCGTCGAGGCGGCAGCGGCACCAGCCCCGTCGGCAGCGCCTGAGGGAGAGGCGTCGGTCGGTCCGTCGCTCGAGGATTTCATGATCTTCGATCCGGCGATGTCCACCGACGAGCCTCCGGCGAGGACCGCGCCTCCGATCACCATCCCCGACGCGGATCCACCTGTCGTGACGGTCCACGTCCAGGTCGAGGGGCCGATTGTGGAACGCGTCGCCGGACTGGAAGCATCGGACGACTTCGCGGATTTTGGGGCGGTTTCGCTCGAGGGGCTGACGGTCGACGAGTTGGAGTCGCCGGACGACGTGGTCGACCCCACGGTGCATCCGCAGGATGTGACCTGGCTTCTCGACGAGCAAGGCATCGCCGGGGCGAAAACAGAGCGCGACTTCGAGCCCACGGGCGAACAGTCGGCGATCCCCGACCCGCATCTTCACCTGGATGACGTCGTTTCGGAGGATTTCGCATACGCGGCCGATGATCCCGGTGTGGCCAACATCATCCAGACCGAGACGCCGATGCATTCGCCGGCTCTCGACTGGATCGAGACCGAGGATGCCCCTGATCTCCTGATGGGCGCGGATGAGGTCGAGCCCATCGAGTTCACGACGGTGCCGGAGCTCGACGCGGCGATCGCCGCCGGCGCACAGCTGGTCGCCGAAGCGGAAGCCGAGGCCGAAGCCGACGATGACGCCTTCGAGATGATGGACGACGAGCCGATGCTCGTCGATCACGCCCCGATACTCCTCGTCGAGGAGCCGGCCGCCGTGCAACGTGCGCCGTTCCGTCTCGATCCGCACGATTTCATCCTCCCGGGAGAACTGCCGCCGCTGCTGCTCGATGACGAACTCGTCGAATCTGGACTCGCAGACCTCGAGCGGGACCATGCCGTCGCCGAGATGGACACCGACGCGGCGACGGACGCGCGCGCTGCCGTCGCCGCCGATGCGACTCCCGTCGACGGCATGGAGGTCCCGGCGGCGAAGGCGGTGATGACCCCGGAATCCGATGCCGCGCCGACCACGTCGGGCGAGGTCCCGTCGAACGACGAGGAGAGGTCCGACGACGCGCCCGGCGAAGACGTCCGGCCTGTCTCGGTCACGCCGTCCTTGCCGATCGCCGCGGTGGCCGCCGAGGCGACGCTGGTGGCTTCCTCTCGCCGCGATGCCCTGCGGGCGGCGGTGGCGAAGCTCCCGCAAGACTGGTTGCTCCGTCGCCGGTTGGCCGAAGCGCTGTTCGAGGCGGGAGAGCGCGATGCGGGACTCGCCGAACTCGAGGCGGCGCAGCAAGGCCTTATCGCCCAGGGCGACCTCCACGCCGGCGCCGACATTGCCGATACGCTGGTGCAGGTGGCGCCCGAACGCGTGGCCTTCCATCAGAAGCGCGTCGAGTTGTCGGTTCGCATTCAGGATCAGGGTCGCCTCCGTGTCGCGTACCTCGACCTGGCCGATGCGTTGGTGCGTATCGGTGAGGAAAACCGTGCCCGCGCCGTGTACGCCCGCGTCCTCGAGATCGATCCGTACGATGACCGGGCCCGCGCCGCGCTCGGCAGCGCCGCACCGCCACCGCCGCCCAAGCCGGGAAGCGATGCCAACTTCGTCGACCTCGCGGACTGGCTTCGCGACGACGACGCCCCCGCCTCGACACGGATGCGGATGCGGGAGCCGACGATCAGCGGCGACGAACAGGCGGATTTTGATGCCCTGCTCAGGCACTTCAAGGAGGGGGTCGCGCGTTCACTTGGTGAGGACGACCATGAGAGCCATTACGATCTCGGCGTCGCCTACAAGGAGATGGGCCTGCTCGATGACGCTATCGAGGAGTTCCAGAAGGCGCTGAGAAGCCGGTCACACCGTCTTCCCGCCTACGAGGCCTTGGGGCAATGTTTCGTGGAGCAGGGACGGCACCAGGTGGCAGCAACGGTACTGTCCCGGGCCCTTCACGAGCCGGGGTTGGATGACGAGCAACGAGTGGGTGTCCTCTATCTTCTCGCATATTCATGCGAAGCCCTGCAGCGCTGGGACGAGGCTCGTAGCTATTATCAGCGTGTCTATGCGACTGACATCCATTTCCGTGACGCTGCCGCCAGATTGGCAGCGCTCGACCAGGTAGCGCGATGACGCTTTCCACGCGGACGCGGACGCCGACGGCGTTGGCGGCGGCCCTGCGCGACATTCAGGCGCCCGTGCAGGACGAATTGCCCAAGGTGTCGCAGGAACTCTGGCGCATTGTTTCGGCGGACGTGCCGCTGGTGACCGAGGTGCAGCAGCATCTGATGGGGATGAAGGGAAAACTCTTCCGACCCACGTTGCTGCTCTTGTCCAGCAGTGTCGAGCATGAGCCGCCGGCGCGCGCGATCACGTTCGCCGCGATCATCGAGCTCATTCACCTCGCGACGCTCGTTCACGATGACGCCGTGGATCACTCGGTGTTGCGGCGCGGCATGCCCACGGTGAATTCGTTGTTCAGTCACCAGGTGTCGGTGATCATGGGCGACTATCTCTACCTCCGGGCGCTTCGCGAACTCGTGACGCTCGGTGATCTTGAAGCGATGAAGGCCGTCACGCATGCGTCGAACGAAATGACCCTCGGCGAAATTCGTCAGCTCGCGGCATACGACGCGCTGGCGTTCACCGAGCGGGACTACGAGACGCTGATTCGCGCGAAGACCGGATCGCTCTTCAGGGCCTCCTGTGAAGTCGGTGCGCTCTGCGGCGCGCCACGGCATCGCGAATCCCTCGCGCGTTTCGGCGAGCGACTCGGCATGGCCTTCCAGGTTGCCGACGACCTGCTCGACTATACCGAAGGGCAGGAGATGACCGGCAAGCCAAGCGGACTAGACCTGAAAGAGCATAAGGTGACGCTTCCGTTGATCGCGGCGCTGCGGGAGATGCCCGCGTCGGCCCGTGCTCGTGTCGAGGCGCTCTTCGCGGCCACCGAGCCGGAAGACGAGGCGATTGCCGAGGTCGTGGAAATCGTTCGCGACCATGGCGGCCTCGAGTATGCCCGTCGGCGCGCCGATCAGTTTTCGCGTGAAGCCGAAGACGCGCTGGCAGATCTGCCGGACGGTACCGCGCGTACAGCATTGACGGACGCCATTGCGTACGTTGTGGAGCGGCGCTGGTGATGGCCCGTGGACCATCCAAGCACCGTCCGGTGTTTCATGTGTTGGTACTCGCCTCCGGCTTCGTGGCCGGAGGGTTGGTCACGCAGGTCGCGCGGCGGTTTCTGCCGGCTGGCGCCGTGAAGGAGTTCCTGACGACCGGCGTCACGCCGGCAATCGGGCCACTCCCGATCGATTTGGTTATATTGAAGTTCGCTGTTGGACCTGTCGCCCTGGATGTCTCGCTCTTGAGCCTCCTGGGAGTATTGATCGCCTACCTGATCGCGCGGTCCCTCTTCTAGGAGTGTCCTATGGGTTTACAGAATTTCGGTTTCATGGAGATCATGATCATCCTCGTGATTGTGTTGCTCCTGTTCGGAGCCAAGCGCATTCCGGAGATCGCCGGTTCGTTCGGAAAGGGCATCAACGAGTTCAAGCGCAATCTGAGTGACGCGCAGCGTCAGATCACCGAGCCGGCCCCGCGCGACGACCGCGTCGGTGGTGGAGTGGCGGAACAGACCAAGGCCGACGAAGATCGTCCCGAGCCGAAGCGACTGCTGAACTGATCGTTGTCGTCGTTCGATTTTCGAGCGCTGACAAAAAGCCCCCGCGATGCCAAGCATCGCGGGGGCTTCGAGTGTGCGGCGTCTTCGATCAGACGCCGGACTGGCGACGAAGGGCTGACATCACGGTCGGACGCTTGTCGACGACCGTTACGCTCTCTCGCAAGTTCGTCAGGAACTCGTCGACGCGCTGCTGACGCATCGACTGCAACAGTTGCTGGCGCTGCGTCGTCTTGTCGGCTTCGAATGCCGGACGGCTCGCGTCGGTGCGGCTGTCGACGCGAAGGACCACCATGCCATCGACTGCCTTGAACGGACCACCAATCTGACCGACCGGCACGGTGAACGACGCACCGATCGCGGGCTCGAACTGACCCATGCCGGGCACCACGTCCACACGCGAGAATGCCGGAGACTTCTCGACCTGGAGGTTGCGCTGTGCCGCCGCTGTTTCCAGCGTCGATGTACGCGCGGCTCCCGCGATCTGCTCGGCGATCGGACGCAACTTTTCGATGCGTTTATCCTTGGCGAGGCGACGACGAATGTCTTCCTTCACTTCGGACAACGGCTGCTGACCACCCTGCGTCAGCGAGTCCACACGCGCCAGGTAGTACGCCTCGGGTGAGTCGAACAGGTCGCTCGTTTCACCAGCCCGCACGCCGGAGAACGCCCACGCGCTCACACTCGGCACATAGCGGCCAGCGTACGACAGCGGCTCCTTCTCGAACACGACGACCGAGGCCGGCGAGAGACCAAGTGCCTTGGCGGCCGCGTCGAACGCCTTCGGATCTTCCTGGCTTCCAGCCTTGCTGGCCAGCGAGTCGGCACGACGATCGGTGCGCGTCGCGCTGGAATCACTCTGCCCGATCGACACGAGGATGTGGCGCACGTCGAGCGTATCACCGGACTTCGAATCGACGCGGATCAGGTGCCAGCCGAACGGCGTCAGCACGGGCTGCGACAACTCGCCCGGCTTCAGGCTGTATATCGCCGTCTCGAAGTTCGGCGTGAAGCGGCCACGGCCACCCTTCCCGAGCGAACCGCCATTGGCGCCGGAGCTGCTGTCGGTCGATTCGCGCTTGGCGACGTCTTCGAACTTGGCGCCGGCAACGATCTCGCCGCGTAGCTTCTCGATGCGGACCTTGGCCTCGGACGAGTCGGCCGCGGTGACCGTGCGCGGCACGGTCAGCAGGGAGACCACGGCACGACCGGGACGGGTGAAACGCTTCTTGTTCCGGTCGAAAAACTGCGAGATCTCAGCGTCTGTGACAGTCACGGCCGTGTCTGTGAGGGCATTCTGGCCCACGAGCACGAAACTGACCTGTGCACTATCGTGACGATCGCGATAGATCTGCCAGAGGCGCTCGTCGGAGACGTACGCATCGGACGCGATCTGGTCGAACAGCTTCTGCTTGGGAATCTCGTTGCGGTAGTACGCTTCGAGACCGGCCAGCATGCCGGACTGCCGCGCCATCGGGCTGGCGAGCAGACGCTGGTACTTTGAGAGGTCAAAACGGCCGTCGGTCTGCAAGTCAGGCGACTGCATGGCTTGCGGCGGCGGAGCGAGTCGTGCCGCTTCGAGGATTTCGTCGTCAGTAACCGTGATGCCGCGCCGCTTGAATTCCTGTTGGAGCAGCAGCTCCGTGACCAGTTCGTCGTACGCACGGTCTTCGAGCGTCTTCCGCTCGTCGAGCGTGAGTCCCCGACCGAGCTGCTGTTGCTGCTGCTGCTCGAGGGAATTCACGGCATTCTGCCACGACGTCAGCAGGATGTCTTCGCCGTTCACCGTCGCAATGGCGGTGGAGGTCGTCACGGGCGAGCGGCCTGCGAGACCTGAGGTCTCATACAAAAGGAAACTGCCGACGAAAGCCACGATCAGCACGATCCAGATGTATTTCGCGGCGCTCCGCAT
>JBBQXC010000086.1:0-19400 GCA_038210005.1 Gemmatimonadales bacterium | reverse complement strand
GATGTACATGATGATCGAAGCGGCCGCGAATGCGACCGGCCCGATCGTCGGCGAGCGGAGCCCGAAAAACAACGGGCTCTGGAAAAGCACCGATGGCGGCGCCACATGGGCGCAGATGAACAACTACAACGTGCGTCCGTTCTACTACTCGCAGGTGCGCAGTGATCCGAAGAACCCGGACCGCGTGTACTTCTCCAGCACCGACCTGCAGCTGTCGGAAGACGGCGGCAAGACGAATCGTGCTGCAGCGAACGGTGTGCACATCGACACGCACGGCATCTGGATCGACCCGAGCGACCCTGAGCGTTGGGTGATCGCCAACGATGGCGGTATTGCCATTACGTTCGACAAGGGCGGCAACTTTGCCCAGGGACAGAATATTCCTGTGGCGCAGTTCTACGAAGTGGCCTACGACATGGCCGTGCCGTACAACATCTGCGGCGGTGCGCAGGACAACGGCACGTGGTGCGGCCCGAGCAAGCGTCGTACGTCCACGACGAGTCTTGGCTACTGGTTCACGATCGCCGGCGGTGACGGGTTCTATGCCGCGATGGATCCGACCGATCCGAACATCGTGTACGGCGAGTCGCAGGGTGGCAATGTGTCGCGCGTGAACCTGAAGAGCGGTGAGCGCATGGCGTTTTCCAAGCCCACCTGGCAGGCGCGATACAAGCAGTGGGAAGATTCGATTGCCACGGTCCGTGGTAATCCACTGCAGCCGGCCACCAAGGCGCAGAACACGGCGATCGCCGCGCTCCGCGCACAGCAGGCGAAGGATTCCACCGAGCTCTCGATCCGCTACAACTGGAACGCCCCGTTCTTCATCTCGCCGCACAATCCGTCAGTGATCTACTTCGCCGGCAACAAGGTGATGAAGTCGGCGATGCGTGGCGAAGATCTGCGTATCATCTCGCCGGACCTCTCGAAGAACCTCGCGGCCAAGCTCGACACGGCGCTGCGTCTCACGGGCGGCATCACGCTCGACGCAACCGGCGCCGAGACGTACGGCACGATCGTGGCGCTCGAGGAGAGCCCGGCCAAGCCCGGCCTACTGTACGCCGGCACCGATGACGGCAACGTGTGGAAGTCGTCGAACGACGGCGCCACGTGGGAGAATCTGTCGTCGCGCATTCAGGGACTGCCGAACGGTGGCGAAGTGTACGTGACGCGCATCGAAGCGTCAGCGTTCGACACGAACGTGGTGTATGTGGCGTTCGACAATCACCGGTGGGGGGATTTCCGCCCGCACCTGTTCGTGTCGAAAAACGGCGGCAAGTCGTTCTCGTCGCTCGTGAACAACCTGCCCGCCGATGGCCCGGGTGACTTCCTGCACGTCGTGCGCGAAGATCCCATCAACCGTGATCTGCTGTACGTCGGCACGTCCATCGGCGTGTACGCGTCGATCGATCGTGGCACCACGTGGTCGCGCTTCATGGCGAATCTGCCGAGCGTGCCCGTGTACGACCTGCAGATCCATCCGCGTGACCGCGAACTGATCGCGGCCACGCATGGTCGCGGCTTCTGGATCGTGGACGTGGCACCTCTGCAGCAGATGACGCCGGCCATGGCGGCCAAGCCGGTGCATCTGTTCGAGCCGAAGACGGGCTTCCAGTGGGGTGAAGAGCCGCTGCGTGGCGCGAGCGGCAACGGCAACGCACAGAACTTCTTCGCCACGCCGAACCCGGCCTACGGGGCGTCGATTTCGTATCGCATCACGACGCCGGGTTCGACCTCGGCGCGCATCAGCATCGTGGATGCGGGCGGCGATACGCTGACCACGCTCACTGGCCCGGGGGCGCCCGGCCTGCACACGGTCACGTGGGCCTATGCGATCACGCCGCGCGCAACGGGTCGTGCGGCGCTCTCGCCGAGCGAGAAGCGTGACAGCATTCTGCGGTTCGTGCGCGCCCCGCAGGTGTTCGATTCGCTCACGAAGGCGAAGTACGACAGCGCGGCCATTGCGCAGGCTCGTGCCCTGATCAATCCGCCGGGCCTCGGCAATGTGCCGTTCGGCGGCCGTGGTGGTGGTGGTGGTGCGCGTGGCGGCGCGGGCAGCTGCGAACGTCCGCTCACACAGTGGGATCCGTTCTGCGCGCGTCCGGCCGAAGCGACGCCGCCGCGTGCGGGTGCCGCTCCGGCTCCGGCGTTCGTACAGCCGGCGGCACCGAGCGCTGCCGTGCTCAAGATCTACGCGCTGATCGGTCTCCCGGCGCCAGCCCCGGGCGGTCGTGGCGGCGGTGGCGGCTTCGGCGGCTTTGGTGGTGGCGGCACGGCCGACACCGGTAACTTCGGCATCGTGCTTCAGGTCGGCACGACGATCGTGAAGGGCACGCTGCGGGTGGAGAGTAGGGAGTAGAGAGTAGGGGGTGGGGCTGTCCTTCGGGACCATCCCACCCCGTTTGCGGGGTCACCTTCACCCTGAGGATTTTGTGCACGAATATCGTTTTCAGGCCACGCCCGAATCGGTCGAGGCGCTCCGTCTGCTCCGCGGTGCGTGGCGGGGCATGATGGTCGCCGAGCATTCCATAACGGTCGTGCTGCAGGATCAGCGTGCGGTCCGTATTCAGAGCGACACGGCCGACGTGGAGTCGCTGTTTGACGCGTACCGATTGCAGGCTGACATCGAAGACGCCGAGGGGATGTACGGCGTGCCGGTCGACGCGTTCGCCAACGGCAACAACGACATCGTGCTCTTCACCGGCGTCACGTGGAGCGAGCCGCCGGGCTCGGTGCGCGCGGAAGGCATGGCGGAAGGCGCCGTGATGCATTTCTCGGGGCACCCTGGGCAGCTGTCCGAAACGGCCGAGGTGGTGTGCATCACCACCGACGCCTTCGTGATCGCGGCCAGCGACGGCAGTGGGGTGCTTATCCGCACCGGACTGCGTCCGGGCTCCGTGGAAGTGGAACGGAACCCGGAAAAGGTTCGCGCCTTTCTGGTCGACCGCGGCTACAGCGCCGCGTGAGCGCAATTACTTCGGCGCGCGCGTGAACAAGATGTAGTCGCCCTTGTCGGCGTGCTCCTTGCCATTCGCCTTCGACAGGTCGGCGATAGGGACCGCGCTCAGCACCACGGTCTTGGCCTCGGGGGCGCGACGACGGGCCCGTTCGGCGGTACCGAGTCCCGCGTCGCTGTGAAACGCGCCGTCGACATGAAACACGATCGCGCCCTTCGGGGCGGCGCGCCACGCGTTGACAATGGCTTCACCCATCGCTTCGTCTTTCACGCACTGCGCCTCGTAGAACGTGTCGGTCATCTTCGCCATCGCGGCCGCATCGGGGGCGGTCGGCGGTCCGCCACCGGCGCTGTGGCCCGTCATGGTCTGCGCGAACTTCGTGTAGTAGGCGTCCTTCGGGCAGATGTTTTCGAGCGCGATGAAGCGGCGATCGGCCGCGTTCAGCGTGTCGAGGAGCGCGAGACCGCGGCGGCCTACGGCGCTCGCCAGTCGGCGCGGAACGTTTGCCGCGACCACCGGCCAGCCACGCACCCGCGCCAGCTCGACCAGCGGGCGGTAGTCGGTGGTGTAGCGATCCCACGGGCGCGACCCGGCGAGAAAGTTCGCTTCGGAGATCGTACCGGCGAGGTATTGATCGACCAGCGGCTGCACATCGCGTTCGAACATCTCGAGGGTGACCACCACGCTCGGACGGCGTTCGCCGAGTGCGGCCAACACCGCGAGTTCGCTGGCGTGCGTGGCAGGATCGTCGTGCTGCTCGCCGAAGAACACGAAGTCGGCCTTGGCGGCGGCGTCGGCCAGCTGCGTGAAGGGAATGAAGCGCTTTGCCTTGCTGTCGTACACGCGCAGCGCCGCCGCCGCCGCCCCGATCGGTACGGGGGCGCCGGCGCGGGCGCCCCCCGATGCGCAGGCCGTGGTGAGCAGTGAGGCGCCGCCCAGCAGCGCCATGAGAAAACGGCGGGAAGAGGTCATAGTGTGGAATCTCGCACATGTCATTCGCGGCGCTAGCTTTCCCCCGTCATGCACCCCGAAACTGCTCTCCTCTTCACGATTGCCGGTGCCTTCGGCGCGGCGTTCCTGTTCGGCTTCATCGCCTCGAAGCTGAAGATGCCGCCGTTGGTCGGCTATCTGCTGGCCGGTATCGCGCTCGGGCCGCACTCACCCGGGTTCGTGGGCGATGTGGGCCTGGCCAGTCAGCTGGCCGAGATCGGAGTAATTCTGCTGATGTTCGGCGTGGGGATACACTTCTCGCCTGGTGACCTGCTGCGGGTGCGCCGCATCGCCCTGCCGGGTGCCACGCTGCAGATGGCCACCGCGATCGGGCTTGGCTATTGGCTCGCCAGCTCGTGGGGATGGGCGCCAGCCGCGTCCGTGGTGTTCGGCTTGTCGTTGTCGGTAGCGAGTACCGTGGTCGTCCTGCGCGTGCTCGAAGATCGCGGACTCATGGACTCGAACGACGGGCGTATCGCCGTTGGCTGGCTGGTCGTTGAAGACTTGCTGGTGGTGCTCGCGCTGGTGCTGTTGCCGGCGATACTCAATGCGCTGGGCTCCGGTGCTGAAGGTACGGCGACGATCGGTCGGACGGAATTGATCACGACCGTCGCGCTGACGCTGGCAAAGATGGTGGCCTTCATCGTGCTGATGGGCGTCGTGGGCCGCCGCGCCGTACCGTGGTTGCTCACCCACGTGGCGCGCAGTGGTTCACGCGAACTGTTCACACTCGCTGTGCTGGCGGTGTCGCTCGGCGTCGCGGTCGGCGCCGCGACGCTGTTCGGCATGTCGTTCGCGCTCGGCGCGTTCGTGGCCGGTGTGGTCATCAGTGAGTCGGACCTCAGTCATCGCGCGGGTGCTGACGCGCTTCCCATGCAGGACGCCTTCGCCGTGCTCTTCTTCGTGTCGGTCGGCATGCTGCTCGATCCGGGCGTATTGCTCACACAGCCGGTGAAGGTGCTGGCGACGGTGGCGATCGTGCTGCTGGGCAACACGGTGGCGGCCACGGTGCTCATGGTGCTACTGCGCCATCCGTTCGGTGCGTCGCTGCGCATCGGTGCCAGTTTCGGACAGATCGGCGAGTTCTCGTTCATTCTGGCGGGACTCGGCGTCACGCTGGGCGTGTTGTCGGAGGAGGGACGCAGTCTCATATTGGCGGCGGCACTCGTCACGATCGTGCTCAATCCACTCCTGTTCGCGTCTCTCGGCCGGTTGTCCGCGTGGATCGCCCGGTATCCGAAGCTGCTGGACCGTCTCGAGCGGCAGAAGGCGCCGCGCATGGCGCACACCGAACTATTCGAAACGGTACAGCAGGGGCACGCCATTTTGATCGGCTATGGACGTGTGGGCCGCACCATCGGTGACGCGCTCCAGCGACTCGGCGTGCCGTTCGTCGCCATCGAGCTGGATCGACGCGTGGTGGACGCGATGCGCACGATCGGGGTGGCGTCGATCTACGGTGACGCCACCCGTCCGGGGATCCTCGAGCATGCGCACCCTGCCGGTGCCCGACTGCTGGTGATTGCGTCCCCCGATCCGTACCATGCAAGGCACATCATCGATCTGGTGCGCGCGAAGAATCCGACGATCGATATCGTGGTGCGCACACACAGCGATCAGGAACAGGCGATGTTCGAGCAACTCGGCGTGAGCAAAGCGCTCATGGGCGAACGCGAACTGGCGTTCGGGATGGCGTACCAAAGCCTTCGCTCGCTTGGCGTGGACGATGATCGAGCCGATGATATCATCGAGGGACTACGGGGCGGCGCGAGAATGCAGACGAGAGAGTTCAGTGCGTTGATGCCAACCTCAACCCAGATGTAAAGATCAGAGGTCAGACCTTCTGATTTCTGGCTACCGGGCTTTTGTAATTCCCGGCTTCCCGTGTTCCACTCTCCACGCGCTCGCCGTACTCACCGGTGCTCCCTGCTTCGTCACGAATGGAACGCTGCGGTATTCGGCGATCCAGTCCTGTTCCGTGACTTTGCACCGGACGTAACCGCGACGGTTCTGGAACCACTTGAGATGCGGGTTCTCTCCCTGCATCGCGGACATCCGTTCTGCCGGAACGACGCTGCCATCGCCGCCGCTCGAGATACTGGTGCACACGAACTCGGCGCCGATCGTGGGTTTGTCGGGACGCGAGAAATCGCTGTGCAGTTCGTTCACCCAGTTCGTGTGAATGTCACCCGTGATCGTGACCGTGCGATTCGGTGCGCGCTTGGCGACTTCAGTCAGCAAGCGGTCGCGCGCTACCGGGTAGCCGCTCCACTGATCCATCGACGTGCGCACCTCGTCGCCGGGTGATGAGTCGTACGGCGCGAGCATCACCTGGTTGGCGAGCACCTGCCAATGCGACGTGGAGGCGCCGAGTCCGTCCACCAGCCACTTTTCCTGTGGTGCGCCCAACAGTCCACGCTTCGGGTCGGTCCACGGCGCGCAGCCCTTCAGAGGCACCTCTTCGCACACCTGATCGTCGCGGTATTGCCGGGTGTCGAGCATCCAGAAACGCGCCATCGCGCCCCAGTTGATCGTGCGCGTAATCGTCAAATCGGCCCACGACTGCGCGCGCGGCACCCGCACCGGCTGGTGCTCCCACCACGCCTGATAGGCCGCGGCGCGGCGCGTGCGCATCTGGTCGGTCGACTCCATCTGGTTCTCGCCGATGAGACCCGTGTAGTTGTTGTCCACTTCGTGATCGTCCCACGTCACGAGCCACGGGCACCGCTGGTGCGCGGCTTGCAGATCGGCATCCGTCTTGTACTGCGCGTAGCGCCGTCGATAATCGTCCAGTGAGCGAATCTCGAGCCCTTGGTGAGACCGGACCGCCGTAGTCGGACTGGCGTACTCGTAGATGTAGTCGCCGAGGTGTACGGCGAGGTCGATCTCTTCCTGCGCCAGATGGCCGAGGGCGGTGAAGTAGCCCTGATCCCAGCGCTGGCACGAGGCGAACGCAAACGCGAGCGGCGTTTTGGCGCCGTCGGCGGGCGCGGTGCGCAGGCGACCGATCTTGCTGACCGCATCGCCGGTCATGAATCGATAGAAGTACCAGCGATCGGGTTGCAGCCCATCCACGTCGACATGCACGCTGAATGACAGTTCGGGGGCGGCGGTGGCGCGACCCCGCTTTACGATCGTCTTGAACTGGTCGTCGTCGGCGACCTCCCAACTCACGACGGTGCGCAGGCCATCCATACCGCCGTCGGGCTCGAAGGGACTCGGCGCGAGGCGCGTCCACAGCACGCCGCCGGTAGACGTCGGATCACCGGAGGCGACGCCGAGTTGGAACGGATCCGCAGCGAAGCGTGGGCGGTTGGTCACGCGCCAGACGTTGGGGACGACGGCGGCGAGCGCGGCGTAGCGCGAGAGGTCGGTGAGAAAGAGTCGACGGTCCATGCGCATAGGTTAGGACTGAACAGCCGCGTCGGCCATAGCTGGGTGTCACGAAGCAGGCTGGTTGCGTATCGATTCTGCCGCTGCTCTACCGCTGCTGTACCGCTGCTCTACCGCTGCAGGCGCAGGCCGGCGCTCATCCCGACGATCTCGATTGCTTCACCGCGAAAGCGGCCCAGATATGACATCCGTGTGGCGACGACGAACGCGATGCCGCTCGACGCCGGCACGGCGAGGTCGAGTCGCAGGTGAGTGCCAGACCGTGCACTCTCGCCCTCTTCGCGATAGCGGATCGGACCGGCAAGCACACGCAGCGCAGCACCATATCGCCGAAATTCCGCGCCACCGAGGAGCGCTGCGGTGGGCGAAAGACGGGCTTGACCGTAGCATCCCCTCGTGGTACCTGGATCGACCCGGCACTCGAGGTTGTCCCCGAAACCAACCACCATGGTGTATCCGCTGACGGCGGCTATGAGCGAGCCGGCCGAACGCGAAACGAGACGGCCGGCCAGCAGCGCTTCGGCTTGCAGTCCGTCCGCGATCGCGAAGGCATCGTGTCGTACGAGACCGCCGCCGATGGCCACGTCGAGCGACACCGGCGACGGCGGGCGCGGTTCCGTTCGCGGTTGTGCGTTGGCCTCGCGGTGCGGGGCAAGGGAGAGCAGTGCAATGGCGAAAAAGCATAGACGATCGAGGCGCATGGGTATGCGGGGTACGCGGGACGGCGAACGGCAGGAAATCGCTGCAACCTGAACGTACCATCCGTGCGTTAGGTGCGGATGACGATCTCGTCCATGCCTCTCGATACGCTGCCTCGCGGCGTCACGTACGCCCGCGCTCGACTGTATCTCGGTATCACTGGCGTGGGGAGCGCCGTGCTGCTCGCCACGGCCTTGCTCTATTTCCGAATCCCGTCGCGCGGCCTGTCGATGGCAGACGCGCAGTCCGTGCCGGCGGCGTTGCTCCGGGTCGGTCTCATGTTCGCCTTCGCCCAGATTGCGTTCCTGATGTACGACCTCATCGGCGGTGCGTGGCTGGTGCGCCGTCGTGAGTGGGCCAACACCTGGCTCTCCCGATGGATGCGCGGCGTGATGGTGCAGTGGGGGGTGTGGATGCTGTCGGCCACGGTGTTGATGCTGGCGGCGCGGGCGGGCGGAAATCCGGCCGCCATCGTCGTGTTTGTGTTGGTGCAAGTGCTGCTCGCCACGGTGCGCGGACGCATGGCGCGGGTGATTTCGCGTCTGCCAGTCGTTCCCACACCGGAGCGCATCGCGCGCGCGGCAGCGCAGGTCGGTCTCGACGCATCGCGCGTGCAGGTGATCGAGAGTGCCGATGAGAGCTTCGTGGGCGGTTGGGCGGGGCTTACGGCCCGCACGCTCGTGGTGCCCGCGCGCTGGGCGCAGCTACCGGAGCCCGCACTGGCGGCGATGCTGCTGCGTCGTCGCCTTGCCGGCACGAGCGGCGCACACACCCGCGGCGTGCTCGGTGCGATCGTGTGGAATACGCTGGGCTTCGTGGTGTCGCTCGCACTTACGGGAGTGTCACCCGCGTCAGCGGGCGGTGTGATTACGCTCGCGGCTGCGATGACGCTCTGGGCGTTTCTCGGCGTGCTGCTCTTGCCCACGCCGTCGCGCGCGGCGGTCTTCGCGCTCGATGCCGCCGCCACCGCGCAGGTTGGCGCGGCGGCGATGCGCTCAGGGATCGAACTGCTCGACCTGTGGCAGGACGACGAACCGGTGCGCAGCACCGGCGTGGAGACGGTGTTCCACCCCGTGCCCGGGCGTGGCCGCCGAATCGCGCGCTTGGTGGGCAATGCCAGTGCGCTGAAGCCGTGGCACGCGCATCACCTGGCCCGTCATGCCCTCTGGTTGAGCTGGGGCGCGTGCACGCCCCTCTCGCGTGCGGTGCACTGTAACGTGGGCCGATCGGCACTCTGGGCCATGCTGCCGGGGGACTGAGGGCGCGCGGTTCGGCCTGCAGCCGCAGCCTCGAAGAACAGATCACACAGAGCAAAAGAGCAAAAGAGAAAAAGAGGAAAGGAGGGGCGAACTCTCTTTTGCTCATTAGCTCCTTTCCTCTCGGTGTGATCAGTTCAGCGCAACCGTCCGTACTCAACTCCGCTAGCCGCGCGCCCGTCGTCGTTGCATGCTTGTCACATGTCCATCGACGATACGCCCACCGACCTCGGCCCCGCTGTTCAGTTCCCGCCGCCGCTGCTGTTCGTGGGCGGCATCGCGATCGGCGTGCTCGTCGATCTCGTGCTGCCACTACCCGCTGTCATTCCCGATGCGCGCTGGGTCGTGATCGTGGGACTGTCGCTCGTCGTGATCGGATTCGGATGCACGTTCACGGGTATGCTGACGTTCAGGAAATTTCGCACGTCGGTGTACCCCAATCGCCCCGCGTCACTGGTGGTCGATACCGGCATCTACGCGTCTACGCGCAACCCCATGTACACCGGCCTGACCATCGCTTACCTGGGCGGCGTGCTGCTCATCGGTGTGCTGTGGGTGCTCATCCTGTTGCCCCTCGTGCTCACGCTGCTGGTCACGCAAGTGATCCGCCGAGAAGAGCGTCATCTCCGTGAGCGATTCCCCGAGGACTACGCTGCGTACTGCGCGAAGGTCGGACGATGGTTCTGAGGCGTGCGGGTGTGACGTTCGCGGCCGTCGTCGCCGCGCTTGTGACCGCCCCGTCGGCGAGCCATGCCCAGCCCGTACCCGTGGTCACACCGCGTGTCGGACTGGTGATCACGCAGTCGGTGAAGGTGCGCCCCGGTGTGTATCGACTGCGGGCACCGGCGTCGCTCGATTCCGCCCTGCTCACGATTCGCGGCCGCAACATTACCGTCGACCTGCGCGGCGTCACGTTCATCGGCTCGCCGATCGACAGCGCCCCTGATGCGGGGCAGGGCACCGCAGTTCGCATTGATGGCGGGAACCAGATTCGCGTGCGCGGTCTCACCGCTCGTGGCTATCGCGTGGGCATTCTCGCTCGCGGTACGCGCGCCCTCACGCTGGACAGCAACGACCTCAGTCATAGCTGGAAGCCTCGCCTGTTCAGCATGGTGGAGCACGAAAGCCTGAACGATTGGCTGTCATATCACAAGAACGAGCAGGACGAATGGCTACGCTTCGGCGCCGGCATCTACCTTTCGCGCGTAACCGGTGGCACGCTGCGCGGAAACCGCGTGCGGCAGAGCATGAACGGACTGCTGCTCACGCGCACCGATTCGCTCGACATCCGCGAGAACGATCTGTCGTACAACTCCGGGCTCGGCGTCGGCATGTATCGATCCAGCTGGAATACCATCGTGAACAACCGCGCCGACTACAATGTGCGCGGCTACTCACACGGCTTCTTCGCGCGCGGGCAGGACTCGGCGGCACTCCTCATGTTCGAGCAGTGCCAGCACAATCTCGTGGCCTACAACTCCATGACCCACAGCGGCGATGGACTGTTCCTCTGGGCCGGACAGGAAACGATGGATACCGGCAAGGGCGGCTCGAACGACAATGTGTTCCTCGTGAACGACTTCAGCTTTGCGCCCACGAATGGCATGGAAGCCACGTTCAGTCGCAACCAGTTCGTGGGCAATCGTGTGGAAGGGAACACGAACGGACTCTGGGGTGGCTACAGCTACGAATCGTCGGTGATCGGTAACTGCTTCGTGAACAATCGCATCGGTATCGCGATCGAACATGGTCAACAGAACACCGTGGGCGCCAATCGGTTCATCGGCGACGCGCTCGCCATTCGATTGTGGGCTGATTCCATCGAGCCAAGCGATTGGGGGTATCCCAAGCATCGCGATACGCGCAGCCGTGCGTGGCGCTTCGTGGACAACCGCTTCACGCGGGTGAAAGAACCGTGGCGTATCGCGAATACCAGCGGCGTGGATAGCGTGCGCAGTGTGGTCGACGACACCGCGTCGCAGTCGTGTGATCCCACGCGGCTCGTGCCCACGACCACCTGGTGGCGTATGCCGAGCATCGAGAACGCACCGCTGCGCTGGCCAGCGGCGGTCAATGCGCTGCGCGATCGCGGCGCCATCGTGGTGGATGAATGGGGACCGTACGACTGGCAGTCGCCCAAGCTGTGGCCCCTCGACAGCACCCGTGCGCCCGCGTTGCGGTTGCGCGTGCTCGGGCCCGCTGGTCGCTGGCGCGTGCTCTCACGCCGCGGCGTGGCGAGCTTGTCGGCCGAGTCGGGGAATGTCGGCGACACGATCATGGTCAGCCCGCGCGTCGATGAGCGAAACGACTGGGAACTCACGCTCGAGTATCGCGGTGGGGCGACCGTGTCGCCGCGCGGTGTGCGCACCGCTTCCGGCGTACCGCAGCATGTCCGCTTCGCGCAGTTCGAGCCGCGCACCACGTGGACGCAGCGTGTGTTCGCGTGGAGCGACAGCACCGATCCCGTGAAACAGCCGGCGGCGTTCGCGGCCTTGTTGGCGGGTACGCCACTCAGCACGCGCACGGCGCCACGCATGGATTGGTTCTGGTCGCGCTCACGCGAGGTGCTAATCCCTACGCAACGCATGGCTATGGAGGCCACGGCTACGATCGAGCTGCCGCCCGGGGCGTACACGCTTCGCACGCTCAGCGACGACGCCGTGCGGGTGTGGGTGGATGACCAACTCGTGATCGACCAGTGGGTGCCACACGAAACAATGCCCGGTCATGCGTCGCTCGGTGGCGGTGTACATCGGTTACGCGCGCAGTATGTGCAGGTCGAAGGCTGGACCGAGTTCCGTCTTGACGTGCTCAAGGGTCACGCACGTCGATCGACCGGCTCAGCGGGACCGCACTGACGTCGCGGTACCGTACGGTTCAGGGCCTCGTCGGGTCGTCGTGAGTCCCCGCGCCTATTCCGTCGACTTTCGTCCGGCGCACCTGACGCCAGGCGTCTCCGTCACGCCTCTACGCCACGCGTCTACGCGACGCGATCGGCGATCTGCATAACGCCATACGACGGTGTCTCGCGGATCGCCGACATACCATGCGCGGCCGTGTGCCGCGTGAACGCGGAGCCGTCGGGCTGGCCCACAAACAGCCACACTGAGCCCGTACGCATCGAGAAGTACTGGCGCACCATCACGCGTCGCGGCATCAGGGCACACGAAAAGGTGAAGCTGAAGGTGTAGTCGAGACGCTGTTCGGCGACGCCCGCCAAAAAGCGCCCGTAAAACTCCGGGACATTGGCGCTGGGAGCGACGTCGAAAAAGAAGTGCAGGCCAAGTGGACGCGGCATCACTCCGACGTTCTCAGCTTCGGCCCGATTGTACGAAAGGACCCGTCCGTCGAGATCCAATTGGACCACGCCGTACGGGATATCGTCCATCTCCTCGACTGTGAGCTGGTCGAGGAATGGCGCAAGCATTCGGGATGTCGTGTCCAGCGGCATTCAACGCTCCAGGCGAGTCGGTGTGTCCGAGGCCATCGTCGGCCGTGCAACACCTGCTACCCCTTCGAGGGTCGGAAGGGCTGGTACAGGACTTGAGAGTCGAGGTCCAGGATTCCGGGCTTCGAGTGTTTCGCCGTGGGCACACGCCGTCACGCGTTGCCGACCCGCCCCTCCAACGCGAGATTCCCGCGCATGAACATCTCTTGGATCGATTGGGTCATCGCCGCCGCGTCCATTCTCGTGTGCTTCGTCCCGGCGCTCTTCCTCGCGAAGCGCTCGGGCGCCAGCACCTCGGAGTTCTTCGCGTCGGGACGCTCGGTGCCCTGGTGGCTGGCCGGCCTGTCGATGGTGGCCACGACGTTCTCGTCGGATACCCCCAACTGGGTCACCGAGCAGGTACGGCGCTACGGCGTGGCCGGGAATTGGCAGTGGTGGGCCTTCGTGCTCACCGGCGTGGCCACGGTGTTCTTCTTCGCGCGCCTGTGGCGGCGCTCGGGTGTGATGACGGACCTCGAGTTCTACGAGCTCCGCTACTCCGGCAAGTCGGCCTCGGTGGTGCGCGGCTTCCGCGCCATCTACCTCGGTCTGTTTTTCAACTGCTTCATCATGGGCATGGTCACGTTGGCGGCCTGCAAGATCGCCAACATCCTGTTCGGTCTCGCGCCTTGGCAGACGATCGTCATTACGGGGGTGCTGAACGTCGCGTTCGCCGCACACTCCGGTCTCTGGGGCGTGCTGGTGATCGACATGATTCAGTTCTTCATCAAGATGACCGCCGTGTTCGCCGCGGCCTGGTTCTCGTTGGTGGAAGTGGGACGTCGGCTGGCCGGTCAGGCCGATGGGTGGCTCGGTCTCAAATTGCTCACAGAGCGATTGTCCACGCTACAGGTGGTGCAGAGCACCGCCGCCAACGCCCAGCCGGTCATGTCGGTGAAAGACGGCACCGGTCAGCCCATTCTCGACCTGCTCCCCAACTTCAGCATGTCCGAGTTGGCGCTCATGATCTTCATCATGCCGATCGCCGTGAGCTGGTGGGCGAACTGGTACCCCGGCGCTGAGCCAGGTGGTGGTTCGTACATCGCGCAGCGCATGCTGGCGTCCAAGTCGGAGAAAGATTCGCTCGGTGGCACGCTGTTCTTCAACATCGCGCACTACGTGCTGCGTCCGTGGCCGTGGATCATCACCGCGCTCTGCTCGATCATCGTGTATCCCGATCTGGCCTCGATCCAGGCTGCGTTCCCGAATGCCGACGCCTCGCTGATCGGACACGACTCGGCGTTCCCCGCCATGCTCAAGTTCCTGCCCGTGGGATTCGTGGGGCTCATGATTGGCGGGTTGTTGGCCGCGAATTCGTCGACGATTCTCACGCACCTGAATTGGGGCTCGTCGTACCTCGTGCACGATTTCTACCGTCGCTTCATCAAGCAAGACGGCAGTGAATCGCACTACGTGAATGCAGGGCGGCTCTCCACGATCGGCTTGTACATTTTCGCCGCGCTGCTCAGTCTCACGATGAGTTCCGCGCAGCAGGCGTTTCAGGTGCTGCTGTCGATCGGCGCCGGCACGGGGCTGCTGTACATGGCGCGCTGGTTCTGGTGGCGGGTGTCGGCGTGGTGCGAGATCGTGGCGATGGTGATGTCGCTCGTCACGTCGCTGGCGGTACCGTACTTCATGCCCGGTGCGGGTTTCGCGGTCACGACGATCGTGCAGGTGGCCATCACCACCGTGGCGTGGCTGATCACCGCGTATGTCGGCCCCACCACCGATCGCGCCACGCTGATCGCGTTCGTGCAGAAGGTCAAGCCGGTGGGCGCTGGGTGGAGCGAGCTCCGTGCCGCGGCCGGGATCTCCGACGCCGAGGTGGCGCAGGACAATCGCATCGGCGCGGCGTTTGCGGGCTGGATCTCCGGCTGCGTGGTGATCTGGTCGTCGCTGTTTGCGATCGGCAACTTTTTGTACGCCTCGAGCGATCCGTCGCGGTTGCGCACGGCGTGGATTCTCACGGCGGTGTTGGCGGTGAGCGGCTTTGTGCTGCTTAGAGTGACGCAACAGTTGTGGTCCGACAGTTCGGCGTCGCAGGCGCGTGAGGAGGCGCGGGGGAGTCGGGAGTAGGGAGTACGGGAGCAACGAAAGCAAAAGCTGGAACACGGATGATGAAGGATTGCGCGGAAAAGCACGGATAAGATGAAAAGGCGGCGCGCTTTCTCGCTTATCCTGTGCTGTTTCCCTTGATGGGTGTTGTCTGTGTTCCGGCCATTGCTGTTGCGATCCCTGTGAGCCACGGGCGCCAGTGTCCCGCCCTTGCCTGCTTCTTCCCAACGGGCTTCTCTATCGGCATGCGAGTCAATGAACTCCCCGCCGTGCTGTTGGTCATTGCGCTCTTTACTGCGGCAACGAATCGATTGCCGCACGGTCCCGATGCCGGAGGCCAACGAACAGCGCGCGCGCAAGCAACGATCTCGGGACTGGTGTTCGAGAAACTCGCCAATCAGCCGTCAATGAGCCATCGCCCATGACCAAGCTCGACACTCCCACCGCCGCGTCAAGTCCGACCCGGCCGTCGCTGGGAACGTTCATTCGTGACCACGGCCAATCGTGATTCAGCAATTGCTGGAGAAAGAAGGGTAGGAGCTCTTGGGTCGCAGCACGCATGCCCGACGGGCCGCGACTGTCGCGTGTTGCCACTCTTTCAGCGCGGTACGCCGGAAGTCGCGCGATGACAGCCCGCGCTGTATCTGCATGACTTGGCGAGCGGCGATTTCACGCTTGCGCTGCACGGCCAGCGAGCGCGTGGATCGCGACGGCGCACGCATGCGCACCTACTACCAATTCCCCAATCGCTTCCGCCACTGCCATTTACTCCGAGGGAAATTCACGAGAAAACGCGCTCACTGAACAGCATCGGGTCAACACCACCATTTCCCGACGAGCCGTAGGTGGTCACCGGGAAGCCCGAGCTCGGCGATTCACACTTTTCTGTTATAGCGTGGGTGGCGATGCGGAGTCATCTTGTCGCTCGTTGAGGAGCGGTGCGCGTAGAAAGCGAAAGCTTTTCATCATGGGCCATGCCGTGGTTGCGGTGACCTCAAAAACCAGACGCTCGAAGATTCAATATGAAACGCATTGCAGTGTCTCAGCGCTTTCTTGCTTCGCTCACCCTGCTCTCCTTCTTCGCTGCGCCAGCGACTGCACGGGCGCAGGATGATTCGCCGGTACCGTGTGTTGTTCCGTGTGATCCGTCGTCCGGTCCTACGTGTACCACATCACGGGGCGAGCCGCACGTCGACCGGTGGACTGAAACTCGCCAACTTCAGCCAGACAGCCCCTCCCAGCCCCCAATCGTCCAGCGCCGAACGTGTGAGAGAACGTACACTCCGCTATCGGTGATTTGTATAGACGGGGACACCATCATCAGCAACTGGGTCGGCTTTCACGCTTCGACGTCCTGCTCGGGCTGGGAGTAGGATTGTCAGCTTGCAATATGGAAAGCGATGGCGAACCACCAGCACGGCGTCCGGGAATTCCGTACCGCCATCAGTCGGCGCTTGAATGCCGACATCGGAAGATGGCACTTCGTCGGCTGATGTTCTTTGGTATCCATGTAGTGCTGGCCAGTTCCTGTGATTCTCCGAAGTCGCCTGTGGCGAGTGCCACTCCGGCGCCGACCTTGGCTCAGGTGGGATTTTTTCGTGATTCGGCTCAGGTGAGAGCAGACGCCTTTGTTTCATCACCGGTTTACGACGAGGGCTCGTGGATCACCATCGACGACCAGACACAAAGTGCATCGTGGTACGACAGTACCGGCCTGTTTCTAGGTCGCTTCGGCGGACGCGGCGGTGGACCGGGAGAATTCTCCTATCTTCAAACCGTTTTCCCTCTCGGCTCGGACACTGTCGCCATGTTCGACGGTTCGCGACGACTAGCGTACCTCGTTGTAGGGCGGCAGCGAGTAGTGAAGACGATCAGTTTCGCGGACTGGCCAATTGATCCCGCGTCTGGCGATAAATTTCTCGGCCGCACGAAAGACGGCAGGTGGTTCGCGCTGGTTCGAACACGATATGTGCCGAAGAACGGTGTTGTGCTGAGCTTGAGTGACTCACCGTCGCTGATTTCTGGATTCGAGGGTAGATCCCCCACGATAGTTCGTGCATTACCGACAAGGCGCACGTTGCTCGTGACGACGGCGAAAGTTACTCAGCGCGTGGACCTCAACGAGGTTTCACCGGCGGCGCTAGCGCTCTGCGCGTCCTCAGTCGTATATGCTGACTCCGCTGGGGTGCGCGTCTACGACGTGGATGGACGCTTGGAGGACAGCTGGTCGGCGCCCGCTCCGCGAATTCCACTTCGATCATTTCGCTCTACCGAGATACTAGATCGTGCACTGCGAGGGGTCCCCAAGGGTGAGGAACGCGATGCGGCGATCAAAGCGCTCCGAGCGTGGCTCAGCTCCGCCGACTCGTTGATGAACGACATGCGTATTGATAGTGAGGGCACGGTCTGGTTCGCAGGTACGCAAGGCGGAAAGACCGCCTGGCGAGGAGTCGCTCCGGATGGAACGCGATTAACTCCCATCCATTTACCTGACATGGTAACCATTGGCGCCAAAACGGCTCTTCGCCTCTCCGCTGCGAAGGATGATCTACTAGAGTGGGATCTTCGGCAGCTCTCAGCGGCTACAACACGCGGGCGGCGTAGAATAGGACCGTGCGGTGCCGGAGTCGCGCTATGAATCGTCCACGCGTGTCACATGCGCGAATCGCCCTGTTGCTTCTTACGGTTGCCGCTGGCTCAGGATGTACTCGTCCCGATGCAGCGCGCGGCGAGCCGTCCGTTGACGAATTCGGGCCCTCGATTGCCTTTGTTCGTGCCGAAAAGCCCGCGATGTCGAGTCAGGTCCTGAGACTGGGAAACGCTGCGCTCGCGGGTGTCCGCCGGTTCAGGCTCATCGACTCTGGCGTGGTTCTACTAAAAAATGACGGGACAATTTCTTTGTACCGCACTGGGTATGCGGAATCGCGGTTCAGTATCCGAGTCGGCGCCGATCGGGGCGGGCTGATCACTGACATTCGAGTCACTACCGACGGCGTCATCGTTGCCCTCGATTCACGCAATGCACAGCTTTTCCGCGTCTCAGCAACCGGAGAAGTCGAACAAGGCGTTTCGGTTCGTTCGTTAGGTCAGTTTACCACTTTTTCTATAGATCACCTAAATGAGCTCCACGCCTTAACCGTCGACACGCTGCTCCCGCTCATTCATTTCAAAACGGATGGATCGCTTGTAGACCGCAGACCACTCCCAAACGGTGACTTTTCGCGATTGCCGCCGCTTTCACGCCAAGGGTACGTCGCCATGTCACGCCCTGGCGTCCTGCTTGTGGCGTTCAGCTTGGCTAGCAAAGCGCTCATGGTGTTTCCGAATCACCAGCTGACCACGATAGAGTTCCCGGAGATCATCCCGTTCCCGGGATCAACGACGGTGCGTGACAGCGGTGGAATCCGCACCACACTCTCCCGAACACGTTCGGCGACACGGGCCTTGGCGATGAACAACGCATCGTTTGCGGTTGTACCAGCGGATCCCCAATCAGAGATTGGTAAGGCGCTGGTTGATACTTTCGACGCGGCGACTGGCGCGTACCTGGGCTCATGGAGCTTTCCAGCTGCGGTAGTGGACATAGATGCATTCAACGGAAAGTTCGTCGTGTTGCTGAGTTCCGGCGAGATCTGGACGTTGTAGCGGCTGTTGCCGTTACGGTCGCCGCTTCGATCCCGCCAGCACCCGATAGTACTCCTCGACCAGCGCGCGATACTCCGCCGGCGCCGCAGCGCGAGCCCCGGCGGCCGGACGACCTTCGGCTCCCAATCCTACCGAGCGATACAGCGCGAACTCGAAGTTCTTGAGCCGCTCCAGCATCGCCGTCTGCAACTGCTCCATCCCCTTCGGATCGCTGAACGCGCGCCCGTTCTCGAGCTGACGCAACCCTTCGATCGCCCGATCCAGTTCTCGCGTATCCACGCCCTGCGCCGCCGCCTCGCGGCGGAGCCCCTCGGCGTTCTCACGGCGCAACCGGAACTCACGCGCAAACTGCTCCGGTGTGCCCGACGGCATCACCGAGCCGCTGTTGCTGCCGGGCGACATCTGCCCGCCCTCGCGCGAGCTCGGCATGCCGCCACTGCGCGGCGCGCCATTCTGGTTGCCGCCGCGGCCGCCGTTGGCCTGGCCACCACTCTGCTGACCTTCTCCTTGGCCTTGACCTTGGCCCGGCTGCTGACCCTGCCCTTGGCCCGGCTGCTGCCCTTGCCCTTGCTGGCCACTCTGCTGGCCTTGCTGCCCCGGTTGGCCCTGCTTCCCTTGCTGGCCGTTTCGCTGCCCCTGTTGCCCCTGCTGGCCACCCTGCTGGCCTTGTTTGTCCGCCACACGGTCCCGCAACGACTCCAATCCCTCCACCAGCGCGCGGGTGCGCTCCAGTGTCCGCTCCTGCGTGCGTGCCGCCGACTCGCCCTGCAACGACCCGGTCGCGGCTCGCAGACGTTCCGCCACGTCCTTCAGGTTCTCGCCGATCTGGCCCTCGAACTCCGACGCGTACTCCGCCGAGCCGCCGCGCATGACCTGTTTGCTGAAGTCGATCTTGTCGGCCACCCGCGTGTCGCGAATGCT
>JBBQXC010000085.1:0-19517 GCA_038210005.1 Gemmatimonadales bacterium | reverse complement strand
ATGCGCCGAGATGTGCGACTGCTCGTGCGCCAAGACCAGCTGCTGTTCGTGGGGCGTGCGCTCGAGCAACCACGCCGGAACCACAATCCGTGGATCACGCACACCGATCACGGCGGGGCCAAGGGCGTCGGTGACGCTCACGGCAAGGCCATTGATGTCGTGCAATGAGGCGCGTTGCAGTGCGGCGCGATGACGACGATACCTCACGCCGAAGGCCAGCAGCACGAGCGCCGAGCAGACTGGCCACGCCAGCGTGATGGCCTGTTGGGCGAGTCGCGGTGCGCGATCGAGCGGGCCACCGATGGTCGTAATGCTCCAGGACACCGGGGCGGAGACCGCGCGGCTGACGCCCGAGGCGATGGCGTTGATTGCGGACTGTAGGTCGAACGCCGGTGCAGAGACGGTGCGTGGGGTTGGCGTGCTGACGGCGACCACGTCCAGCGTACTCGCGGCGCCGGGGGGCGCGGTGCGCAGCGGGGCCGCGAGCACCAACAGTAACGACGAGAACAGGGCACCGGCCCAGATCAACCGCGCCGGCAGCGCACGACCGGCGAGCCGCTGCAGCAGCATGGCGGCAGCGGCAAGGAGGGCACTCACCACGATCGCCTGCGTCATCCAGCCAATCATCAGCGATGGTGTCATAGCTCGTCCTTCAAGCGCTCATTCAGTAGCGCGCGCATACGCTCCATCTCTTCGCGAGAGAGCTGCTTATCCGACACGAGCTGCGTGAACATGCGCTCGGCCGATCCCTGATAGATCGCGTCTTTGATACGGGTCAGCGCACTGCGACCAGCACGCTCGGCGGCCACGGCGGGGAAGTAGCGATAGGCACGACCCTCGGGCTCATGCCGGACGTAGCCTTTGTCTGTCAGGGTCTGGAGGGCAGACAAGACGGAGGTGTAGGCCAAGTCGTCGTCCATAGCGTCGCGGACATCGGCTACGGTGGCGGAGCCGAGGCGCCAGAGGACACTCATCACGGCGAGTTCGCGAGGGGGGAAATAGACGTCGGTCATGATGGGGAGGGCGGCTGCGGGTTGGGCAGTACTGGTTATTCAGTAATATGGGGAAGGGAGGGCGGATTGTCAACTGATTTATCCGTAGGTGGGGCTCTAGGATGTCGTTGTGGGCTGTTGGCTGGGGGTGATGGTTTTTTGGGTGATGGGTTTTGGGTGACTGCGGGCTAGGATGCCACCGGATTGAGGCGTTTCACGAGGTTTATGAGCATTCGGCGTATCCGTCCGATTTGCGCGAGAAGATCATCGGCGACGGACGGCGGGAGCGCCTGCGTGTCGCGCGCGAGCATGAGGTGATTCGCGGACTCGGTCGCAGAGCCCAATGCGATCGCGAGAAAACGCACGAACTGCGGGTCGGTCAGCTGACCCGACCCTTCGGCAATATTAGCCGGGATCGAATCCGCGGCACGTCGTAGCTGATTGATCAGCTCCGAGCGACCTCTGGCCGCTTGTTTTGACGCGCGATCGACTGCCACCGCGTAAGCGTGCGCCTCGTGCCACACTCGAAGGTTCTGGAAGTCTTGCATGACGTCGAGTGTACACGCGACGTCGAAAACCATGTCATCGAATCGTCGCACGCATACTCATCCCTTCGCGCCGTTCGCAGTCACCCAAAACCCATTACCCAAAACCCAACACCCCCAGCCAACAGCCCCCAGCCAACAGCCCAAAGCCCAAAGCCCACAGCCCACAGCCCCTTAAACCGTACAAACCTCCACTGCCTCCCTCAACGACGTCATCCCCTCCCTCCTCGGCAAAAACTCGTGCGCAAAGACCCCACGATATCCCGTGCCCGCGACAAACTCCGCGATCCCACGATAATTGAGCTCTTGCCCGCCATCGATCTCATTCCTCCCCGGCACTCCCGCCGTATGGAAATGCGCGATCCACGGCAAATTCGCTTTGATCGTCGCGATCACGTCGCCTTCCATCACCTGCATGTGATAGATGTCATACAGCAAGCGGAAACTCGGTGAGTTCACCCCTTTCGCCACCTCGACCGCCCACGCCGTGTGATCGGCATGATAGTCCTTGTGATCGACCTTGCTGTTCAGCATCTCCATGCACAGCACCACCCCATTCTGCTCGGCCGTCGGCATCAATCGCTTGAGACCCGCAATGCAGTTGGCGATCCCTTCACCGTCCGACATCCCGGCACGATTGCCGCTGAACACCACGATCTTCTGCACGCCGGCCGCCGCCGCCCGCGGAATCATCGCTTCGCCATCGGCCACCAGCTTGTCGTGCTGATCGAGCCGATTGAAGCCCACTGGAATCGACCCGAAACTGTTGCCCATCGTGCACTGCAAGCCGTACCGCTTCGGGACCTCCCATTCGGTGTCGCCCAGTAAGTCGATGCCCATCAGTCCCATGCTCTTCGCCGACGCGCTCAGGTCGTTGATCGGTGTGCGCGAAAAGCACCAGCGTGCGACTGACTGATTGAGCCGGCCAACGCGTACGACTCCGGACGAGGCGGCACCGAGTGGTGAGGCCGACGCGGTAACAGCGACCGCGCCCAGCGCGAGCAGCGCCTCGCGACGTGACACGTCGCGGTGTTCGGAGCGATCCGGCGTCACATGTTTCTCCGCTTGAGTTCACCAACGGCGTGCGCCACGGCGCGCGCGGTAAGCGCCATGTACGTGATCGACGGGTTCTGACAGGCGCTGCTCGACATCGCGGCGCCGTCGGTGATAAAGAGATTGGGAACGTCCCATGCTTGATTCCAGCCGTTGAGCACTCCGTCCTTCGCGGTTGTGGACATGCGCGCGCCACCCATCTCGTGGATGCAGTGACCCGGTGGATGCATCGTGCGATTGGGGCGCACGTTGATCGCGCCGGCGGCTTCGAGAATCTCGACGGCGCTGGCTGAGACGTCCTTGTTCATCGCGATCTCGTTCTCGCGCCAGCGCACGTCGATGCTCGCGGCGGGAACACCCCACTTGTCCTTGGTGGCGCCATCGAGCGTGATGCGGTTGTCGGCGTGCGGTAGGGTCTCGCCCCAGCCACCGATGCTGATGCCCCACGGCCCCAGGTCGTCGATGAGCGACTGCTTGAACGCCGCGCCGTAGCCGGCCATACCGCTGCCGCGTCCCCAGCCGGAGCGACTGGAGCCGCCCTGCATGCCGTAGCCGCGTAGGAAATCGGGGCTCGTGGTGTTCACGTTTCGGAAGCGCGCCACATAGATGCCATTCGGACGACGGCCAATGGTACGCTTGTCGAGATAGCCGGGCATCGTACCGCCAGCGCCGGAGCCGTAGTGATGGTCCATCACGTAGCGCCCGAGCGTGCCACTGGAGTTGGCCAAACCCTCCGGCCAGCGCGTGCTGCTGGAGTTGAGCAACAGCCGCACCGACTCGATGGTCGAGGCGCAGAGAAACACGACCTTGGCCTCGTATACTGTTTCCTGCTGCGTGCGGGCGTCGATCACGCGTACGCCGCGCGCGCGCGATCGCTTCGCATCGTACAGCACCTCGGCCACCACGTTGTGCGGACGTAACGTCATGCGTCCCGTTTTCAACGCGGCGGGCAGGGTGCTCCCGATGCTGTTGAAGTACGAGTGCGTCACGCAGCCGCGTTCGCAGGGGCCACAGTAGTGGCACGCCGCGCGTCCATTGTGGTTCTGCGTGAGAATCGCCGCGCGACCGATCGTCATCACTCGCTCGCCGTTGAACGCTTTCATAATGCGCTCGCGCGCCACCTGCTCGACCACCGTCATTTGCATCGGCGGCGGGAACTCACCATCGGGTAGGTGCGCGAGCCCCTCCTTCGCACCGGTCACGCCGACGAATCGCTCCACGTGCGAATACCAGGGCGCGATGTCCTTGTAGCGGATCGGCCAGTCGGTGCCGTGCCCGTCTTTCGCGTTCGCCTGGAAGTCGAGATCACTCCACCGATAGACCTGACGGCCCCACATGATCGACCGCCCGCCAACCTGTCGTCCGCGAAACCACTTGAACGGCGCGTCGTCGGGTGAGACGTACGGGTTGTCGTTGTCGTTCACGAAGAACTTGCGTCCGGTTTCGTCGCAGGCGTAGCACTGCCGCTGCACCGGCTGCTCTTTCTCCAGCGCGTTGCGGTCACCCCAGCCGCGGTACTTCATGTCGTACGGCTGAATGTGCTCCACGAAATCCTTGCCGCCGAAGTCCACGGGGCCACCCGCTTCCAGCACCAATGTGGCAAGTCCGCGCTCGGTGAGTTCCTTGGCTGCCCATCCACCACTGATGCCGGAACCGACCACGATCGCGTCGTACACCCGACGCTGCGGTTGTGCATCCGCGTACAAGTCTTCACTCATCGCGACCTCCGTTGCGGGCGGGCATGTTGGCGGCACCGTCGAAGCGACCCGGCATGATGTCGGTTTTCAGCACGTCGCGCTGCACGCGCTCGCTGGTAAAGTAGCCGTGAACCACCAGCCCCTTCACACGCGAGTAGCCACGCGCGGCCGGCGCGTTGCGGTCGTATGGCGTGTCGAGCGCATTCATCACAAGCGTGAACGTGTCGCCGGTAAGCACCGACAGCGACTGTCCGCTGATCGCCTGTGCTTGCGCTTCGATCGCGTCAAGGCCGGTGCTCAACGCGCGCCGGTCGGCGTCGGTGTAGTAATCGGCCACGATCACATCGATCCAAGCCAGCACGCCCACGTCGATGGCACTCGGCGTATCGGTGCGCGGGATGATCGCATCGGCGAGCACGGCGAGCGTCGCCCTTTGGAGGGTCGTGAGCGAGGCGGGCTGCAGGGCGTTTGGTTCACGCGCAAGGGTCGCGGCTCGCGACCACGCCGCTCGAGCCTCACGGGGGAGCAGTGTGAGGGCGGCTGCTGCGGCCGCGACCTTCAGAAGTTCACGTCGTTGCATACACAACCTGCATTGGCAGTCGAGGAGGGGAACGCGCTCCCCGACTGCGGTCCGGCGGCCGCGGGAGCTGCTACTGCAATTGGATGTACAGCGGGGTGGGCCAGAGGCGCAAGATCGCTTCGCGCGTCGTGGGCGGCTTGTCATTCTTCAACTTGCTGAACTGCTTCCACCCGGTGAACTGCACGGGCTCCCGCTTGATGTCGCGATAGTAGGTGTCGCGCTTGAGCCACGGAGCACCGAAGCCGTCCATGTGCATCACCACTTGCACCTTGGGATCGAGCTTGATGTTGCGGGCGTTGGTCACGCCCTTCGGCGTGAAGCGGTGCACTACCAGCATCTTGGGCGGCAGCTTGTGCTTGTCCACCAAGTTGGCGAGAAACCGAATGGCGTAGTTGATGTCGGCGGCGTCGTAGGTGCCGATACGTCGCCCCGGGATCCCGCCGCTCGATTTCATCGAGAATTCCGGATCGATGCCCAGATGCACATCGGGGCGAATAAGAAATTTCTCGATCCACGGAAGCTCCTGCTGCAACGTGCTCTGGCCGACCTGCAGATCGACGAAGAGCAGGGCGTTCTTCGATTTCGCCCAGCCATACACTTTCTCGATCAGCGCGCTGTCCATGCGCGTGCGATACTTGCCGCTCGGCCCCGGGTGCGGGTTGGCGACCATGGCGATCAGGTGCAGCGCCGGCTGCACGGGATGCGCTGGATCGAGGCGGGTCCATTCCGCCGCATCGGCCTCGAGCTTGGCGAGCATCACGCTCGTTTCGAACTCGCCGAGAATGCCCATGCGTGTCGAGAGCGGGTTGCCGTAGTACGCCAGCACGCGCTTCGCCGGAAGGATTGAGCCGGCAAGGGGAGCGGCGGTCTTTACGGGCCACAGCGAGTCGAGATCGCTGCCGGCGCCCTTGAAGGCGAGGTGGCGGTCACCCGACTGGGGACCGAGCGCACCCTGCGGCTTGGCGGCCTTCGGCTTCGGTACCGCGTTCGTGGCCGGCTTTGCCGCCGTCTGTGCCGGTGCCACCAAGGGCGTCAGCAAAGTGCCGGCAGCGACGGACGCACCCAGCAGGTGTGATAACGATCTACGGGAAAACATGAATATGGAGCGAGTCGGCACGGAGGCGTGATGATTGGGCACAGGCGGCACCGGAGAGGGCCGAGAGCGCAGTGTAACGGCGATTTTGCAAGGAACCAAGGGGATGGTCATGTCGTGTGGCACTCAGCGTTGCGTGTTGTGCTTGCGCTTCACGGTGATGGCGCGATCGACATCGAGGGCGAGCGTCCCGGCTGCCTCGGCCTGCACGACGAGCCATCGTGGATGCACGAGGACGTCGAGGAGCTTGCCGGTGCGTACCGTGCCGGACAGCTGTACCCCATCGGAGAGATCCCGATTCAGTGCGTCCTGTACCTTCGCACGCGTCTCCTCGAGAATGGTGTCGAGGGGGAAGCGGGCCTGCTGGCGCAGTTGGGCGACCATATCGGCCTTGCGCAGCCACGCCAGCCCCTGCACGAGTGCGTTGCTGGTGGACACGTCGAAGTCGAGATCGGGCACGATCAGCGCGCGCGTTGCCTGATCCAGTTGGGGCGTTCCTACGAGGTAGGCGGTGCCGCTGATGTCGCCGCTCACACGAACGGCGAGCACCACGCGCCCGTCGTCGAGCGGGGAGACCACAAGCGAGGCGATGCGGACCGAACGGCCGAAGCGCCGGAACTTGCGGCCGATGAGTTCGCGCGCGAGCGTCGCCGACGCCACGTCGTACGGGAGCAAGCCTTCAATCCGGATGCGGGCACTGTCGCCGACCTCCTTGAGCGCCGGTGACAGCGGTGGCAGCGGCGACTTCGGGTCGAGCGGCTGCGGACCGGCGATCAGACGGGGGTGCGCGTACAGACGCACCGTTGCCACGAGCGCGCTGTCACGCAACGAAAAGTTGCCAAGGCGCAGCTGCTCGGGAGCGAGATCCAGCCAGAGACTGTCGCGGACGCGGATGGGGCGCTGCATGATCCCGTACCATTTGCCGACACGCTTGCGCACGTCGAACGCGGCGATCTTTCGATCGAGGGCCGGCAGTTTCGAGGCGAGCAGCGGACGGACGGCGCGAACGACTTGATCCGTGACATCGATCTTCAGGAACGTCACGCGACATGCATCCCGCACGTCTTCCGACGCGGGACGTAACGAGGTCACACGCGTGTGCGATTCCAGGATCCACGCCGGATTCAGTCCGATATCGGTGGTCAACACCACCTGCAGGCGCGGCGGCGTGTCATCCGTGCCGCACGACGCGCTGACGGTCGGTCCGATGATGGGGTTGTACCATCCACGACCCGTATAAGAGACAGTCGTCGTGAGCGTGAGCTTCTCGCCGTCGAACTTCACCAGGAACGGTGTGCGCGTGGCGACGAACGCCACCTGCTGCCGCTTATTCGACTTGATCTGGATGCGCTTGTCGAGACTGCCGAATCGCTTCGGCACCGCTTGTTCCAATGCGGTCAGGGCAGGCTCGAGCGCGTAGCTGATCGGCGCGTCCACGATCGACACGGGCACCGACGGCAGCTCCGGAATCTTGCGCTGACCGGGTCGCGATGTGGGAGCGGATGGTGTGAGCGACTCGCTGCGACAGGCGCTGAGTGCGCACGTCGCGAGCAGTGCACCCCTCCACACGAGCTCAGACTGCTTCATGTTGGAATAGTACCGACGTGCTCGCCCTTGCACGGCTGAGTCTGCACGATAGTTTGGCGCGCATGCATATCGATCTGACACAGCGCGTCGCCGTCGTGACCGGCGGCGCCAACGGCATTGGCCGCGCGACGGCGCGCCGCCTCGCACAAAGCGGCGCTCGCGTGGCCATCTGGGATCTCGTGGCGGAGACGGGTGAAGCCGCCGTAGCCGCTTTCACCTCGGAGGGACTCGATGTGCACTTCGTCGAGGCCGATGTAACTATTCGAGCCAGCGTGCACGCGGCGGTGGCTGCCACCGTCGCGCGCTTCGGCGGTATCGACATTCTTGTCAACAACGCCGGGATCACGCGCGACGCGCAGCTGGTGAAGATCAAGGACGGAGTGGTGACGGGGGGCATGACCGACGACGAATTCGATGCTGTCGTGGCCGTGAATCTCACGGGTGTCTACACGTGTACGCAGGCCGTGGTCCCCGAGCTGCTGAAACGCGGCGGTGGACGGATCGTGAATGCCTCGTCGGTGGTCGCGCTGAATGGCAACTTCGGGCAGACGAATTACGTCGCGACGAAGGCCGGGGTGATCGGCATGACGCAAGTCTGGGCGCGTGAACTCGGCAAGCGGAATATCACCGTGAACGCGATCGCGCCCGGCTTCATTGCCACCGAGATGACCGCGAAAATGCCCGCATCGGCGCTCGAGGCCATGCAATCGCACACGCCGGCCGGCCGCATGGGCTCACCGGAAGACGTGGCCAACGCGTATTGCTTCCTCGTGTCCGACTTTGCCGCCTTCATCAACGGGGCCGTGCTCAGCGTGGACGGCGGACTGGTTGTCGGTACCTGACGACGATCGCGCGTCTGTGCAGCGCGTCTACGCAGCGCGTCTACGCAGCGCGTCTACGGCCGCCTTCGTTTCTTCGCCGGGGCGGGCGGTTCGGTTTTCGGTGCGGCATACTGCATACGCACCAGAATCGTCGCTGCGCGACGGGTCGCGATCGATCCCTTGGGTGACCAGCGCCGTGGAGCCGGAAGAATAGCGGCCAATCGAGCCGCTTCGTCCCGCGTCAGATTGGCTGCACTTTTGTTGAAATGCAGCCGTGCGGCTGCCTCGGCGCCGAACGTGTTGGGTCCCCATTCGGCCAGATTGAGATACAAGTCGAGGATCCGCTCCTTTGACAGCACCAGCTCGAGCAGCAGGGCGATGTAGGCTTCAATCCCCTTCCGTACGAAGGAGCGCCCGTTCCAGAGGAATAGATTCTTGGCCACCTGCTGCGTAAGCGTGGATGCGCCACGCAGCTTGCCGCCGCGGCGTCGCCGTTCGAGCGCGTTGTTGATCTCCACGGTATCGATGCCGAAGTGGAGGTAGAACCGGTCATCCTCTGACGCGAGCACGGCCCGTCGGAGATACGGCGACAGGTCGCCGCGCGACACCGTGGTGTGCGCCGGCCAGATCGGCCGCTCGCCGCTCGCGGTGCGCGCAACCACGTGCTGCAGCATCACCGAAGTGACCGGCGGCTGTACCACGGCGAAGAGCAGAATGAATGGCACGGGCAGCGCCATGAGGACCAACACGATCAACGCCAGACGCTTCACGAACGCGCGCCAACCCTTGAGACGCTTCGCGGTCGCGGGGCGCTTCGTCTTCGACTTCGCGGCGCTCACCTGCCTACGGCTCGCGCAAATGCGGCGGTGTATCGGGCGGCTGACGGCGCCAGCGACGATGCTGCCAGAAGTACTGCTCGGGGTACTCCCGGACGAGTCGCTCGAGGATCTGTGTGTAGCGCAGTACGATCGCATCGATGTCCATGTCACGATCGCCGGTGCGCTCGACCTCCACCGGCTCGATAAGGATCGCGTAGCGGCCGCTGGGCTGACGCACGACCGCCACGAAGACCGTGGGCACGTCGAAGCGCAGCGCGAACACGGCGGGGCCGCGTGGGGTTTTGGCGGGGCGGCCGAAGAAGGGCACGAAGGTGCTGGCCAGCCCGAGTGCGTCGTGATCACTCACGAACGCAATCGCGCGGTTCTCCCGCAGCGACCGCGGCGTACGCCGCACGGCGTCCTTGTCGTGAATCACTTCCATGCCGATCTCGCGACGCGTGCGGGTGAGATAGGCGTCGAAGATCGGGTTGGCCATGCCGCGGGCCACGACGTCGATGGGGACGCCACGGGCGGCGAAATACGCACCGCCGAACTCCCAGTTCCCCAAGTGGCCCGTCACGATCAGCAGGCCTTTCCCCTTCGCCAGAGCCGCCTCGACGAGCTCCCAGCCCTCGACCCGTTCCACGCGATCGAGCACGCGCTGCGACGAGGTTCCGGGGAGGACTGCGGTCTCGATCGACGTGCGCCCAAGGCTGTCGTACGAGCGGCGGGATACCGCAACCACGCGCTCGCGCGAATACTCCGGAAAGGCGGCCGCGATCTGGCGTTCCACCACGCCTGCCCGAATGCCGATCGGGTTGTACACGAACCGACCGATCAGACCACCTACCCAGCTCGCCCCGCGCCAGCCGAGGAGTCGGAGCGCGAACACGGCGACGCGTGTGCCCACATACTCCAACCGGTGCGACAGGGTCGCGCGTTTGGCGGTGGGCTTGGCTGACGATGGCGGAGGCGGAGCCGCCAAGGGCGGCGTAGGGTCTGGGCTGTCCATGCGTCACACAATCTAACGGACCGACAATCGAACGCCGCGTCGATCCGAAGATCGACGCGGCGTTCGCGGTACTACGAAACCAAGGACGGGCCTCAGTTGGTGAGCATCACCAGCACGCGGCGATTTGTCGCACGGCCGTTGTCGGTCGTGTTCGGAGCAACCGGATCCTTCTCGCCCTGCGTACGCGCCACGACACGCGATTCCGCCACGCCCTTCGAAACGAGGTAGGCCTTCGCCTGATCGGCACGGGCCTGGCCCAACGTTTCGTTGTAGCGCTCCGAGCCGATCGCGTCGGTGTTACCCGTGACGGTGATCGTACGCGAAGAGTTCGTCGGATCGACCAGCGACGCCGCGATGGCATCGAGGATCGTCTTGGCTTCGTTCGTAATATCGCTCTTGTTGAACGAGAAGTTGATTGCACCGATCACCACGGGACGGGCCGCCGGTCCGGCGATCCGCACCGTATCGATACGGTTCACATAAATCGTGTCCCGCGTCGCAATACGTAGCGTATCGGTCACGATGCGCGGCTTCGGGTCGCGAGTGAAGAACGACATGCTCAGGCCAGCCTGAGCGCCGAGGTTGAGCGCGGCGGCACGCGCCACCGGCCGTGCGTTGTCGTCGGCCGGCAGCACGTACGTGCCGGTGCCTTCAAAACGCGCGGAGAGGCGATCGTTGATGATGTACCGCATGCCGAGCAGGCCCTGGGGGCCACCGCCACGCGGCGCCACGGTGCGCACACGCCCATACGAGTCATACGCATAGCCGGCACCGGCCAGCAGCTTGACGCGGTCGGAGAGCGGGTGGTTGTAGGTTAGACGGTACGCCCAAAGCGCATGAGACACTTTGTTGAGCGTGTCGCGAGCGGCCAAGCCGGTACGCGGCAGGTTCACGTCCACGTCGGCGTAGCTGAGCTCCATTTCAAGGAGCCAGTTCTTGAACGCATAGATACCGGCACGACCACCGAGGCCAAGCCCGGTGTCGAGCTTCAGCGTGTCAGCGAACTTCGTGACACGGCCGAAGGCGCCGATTTCGATGGCGCCTTGACGCTGCGCGAAGGCGGACGCCGGAAGCGCGACGCTGAGCGTCGCGCCGATGATGAACTTGTGAAGAGTACGCATATCCCTCCCGAATAGGTGAGCTTTGACGCATACGGTCCCGAACTTCCGTCGGCGAACTGGGACGAAAGAAGTTCGAACTGTAACCGCACGCACCGTTCAGTAACTTACGTCGCCAGAGACCAGCGGCAATAGTAACTCCATCACACAAATGATGCCACGAGCGTCACGGGGACGATCTCTTTAGGGGAGACGACCGAGAATGGTCGTCCATCACAGTTTCTCACTTCCCTCTTGCCATAGATGAGTCTGGATCCGGTCGACCGTTTCCCAGTGCCCCAGTCCCAGCGCCTCGCGCAGCTTGGACTCGTGATCAATGCGGGGTTGGCCGTGATCAAATTGGTGGCCGGGCTGGTCGGAAACTCGTACGCCTTGGTCGCCGACGCGGTCGAGAGTTCGACTGACACGGTCGGCTCGCTGGTCGTCTGGAGCGGTCTCCGGATCGCCAGCCGTGACCCCGACGATCTGTATCCGTTCGGCTATGGCCGCGCCGAGGCGCTGGCGGCGGCGGCTGTGTCGGCGATCATGCTCGGTGCCGCCACGGGTATCGCCATCGAGGCGATCACGGAGATTCGAACACCACATCATGCGCCGGCGTGGTGGACGCTGCTGGTGCTGGCATTGGTCATCGTGGTCAAGGAACTCCTCGCCAAGCGTGTCATGGCAGTGAGCGAAGCGTCAGGGAGCGTCGCGGTCGCGGCCGATGCGTGGCACCATCGCGCCGATGCGATCAGCTCAGGGGCTGCGTTTATCGGGATCACGCTGGCCCTCGTCGGCGGCCCGGGGTGGGAGCCGGCGGACGACTGGGCCGCGCTCGTGGCGGCCGGCGTCATTCTGATAAATGGGAGTCTGCTCCTGCGCACTGCCCTTCGCGATCTGATGGATCGCGCGCCGGCGCCGGCGGTCCTGGCCGCCGTTTCCGACGCGGCGCTCACGACTTCCGGCGTGCTGGCGATCGAAAAACTGAAGATCCGGAAATCCGGCACCGCGTTCTACGTGGACATTCACGTGCAGGCCGACCCTGCGCTTTCGCTCCACGACGCGCACATTCTTTCTGGTATGGTGAAAACCGCGATCCGGCAGCGGGTGCCGGCGGCCATGGGCGTACTGATCCACATGGAGCCGTTCGAGCCGGCGGAGGAGCGATGACGAATCAGCCTGTTTTCCATGTGCTCGATCGCGCGGAGTGCGAAGCGCTGCTGACCTCGCAGCATGTCGGCCGTCTTGCGTTCACCTTTCGTGACCGCGTCGATATCGAGCCGATCCACTACGTGTACTCGGATGGGCATATCTACGGCCGCACACAACACGGCGCGAAGGTGAACGTCCTCGCGCATCACCCGTGGATCGCTTTCGAGGTCGACGAGATCAACGCGCTGTTCGACTGGCGCAGTGTGGTGGTGCACGGGCGCATCACGTTCCCCGATCCCAACGGATCACCGCATGATGTCGAACGCTTCGCGCACGCCGTGGAGATGTTTCGCACACTCGTGCCCACCGCGTTCGCCGCCGACGATCCCACTCCCGCCCGTGAACTCGCGTTCGTCATCGCGGTGCTGGAGATGACGGGCCGTGCCGCGTCGATCAGCGGGAGCGAGTGATGCCGAACGGGCTCTCGTCGTTGCAGCTCACACCCGTCGATCTCGGTCAAAAGACCAAGCTGGGCAGCAAGGCGGCCCGCATCGAAGGCCTGGTCGACAAGACGGCGCTCCAGGCGGCCACGAGCACGGTGCTGGCGCGACTCTACGAACTGCAGGAAGCGTTTTACGCGGACGGACGGCACGCGTTGCTACTGGTGCTGCAGGGCCGCGATGCCTCAGGCAAAGACGGCGTCATCAAGACGGTGTACGGTGCGTTCAATCCTATCGGCGTTCACGTCGCCGCCTTCGGTCCGCCAACCGCGCTCGAGCTGCGTCACGACTTTCTCTGGCGCGTGCATCAGGTGGTACCGCCGCGCGGCATGGTCGGGGTTTTCAATCGGTCGCACTACGAAGATGTGCTCGCGGTGCGCGTGAGAGAATTGGCGCCGGAGCCGGTGTGGCGAGCTCGCTTCGATCACATCAACACGTTCGAACGCATGCTGAGCGACAACGGCGTGATCATTCGCAAGTGCATGCTCCACGTATCGCGTGAAGAGCAACACGAACGCTTGCAGGCGAGACTCGACGATCCGACGAAGAACTGGAAGTTCCGTCTCGATGATCTGAAGGACCGCGACCGATGGGATGCCTACACCGACGCGTATCGGGAGGTGCTCGAACGCTGCAGCACGCCATGGGCACCGTGGTATGTCGTGCCGTCTGACGACAAAGCGGTGCGCAACTATCTCATCGCGCGCATGCTCGTGGAAACGCTCGAGTCGACGAAGTCGACATTCCCGCCGATGGACGAGGCCGTGCGGGCCGCTGCCGCCGGATTCGAATAAGTTGTCGCAGGTCGCCGGCCTAGTTCGCGGGCGGCCACTTCCGCTTGATCAATTTGTTGATGCCGCCGTTGATCCCGTTCTTCGCTTTCTCTTTCGAGCTCTGCGCCGCCCGCTTCTTGATTTCATCGGCGGTGATCTTCACGAAGGTGCTGTTCGGATACTTCGCGACGATCGGCGCGATCTTGAGGGCGGCGCCGCCGTAGTCGCCGGCGTCGGCCATGCTCATGGCGTTCGACAGCGTCACGACGGCATCCAGATCGTCCACGCGGTTGGCTTCCTGACGCGCGTCCAGCCTCGACTCGTCTTCCGGTGTGAGCGCGATGTCGAGGTCCTTCACCAGCTGACGCGCCAGCTTCTTCTCCAAGTCGAAGAATTTCTCTTCCTTGCCGGTCACGTTGGCAGTCTTCACGATGGCGCCGGTCTCCACGCGGATGATACGCGTGTCGATGCGCATCTGCGGGGCCACCGCCGCGATGGAGCCGATCACGATGTACTGCGCACCGGAGAGTCGCCCGACCTTCACGGCCGTCGTCGAGTCGAAGTAGCGCGATCGCTGCTGGTCGATCTCCTTCGTGACATCAGCCAGACGCTCGCGCTCCACGAGCCGGATGTCGTTTACCGCCGCAAGGTCAGTCATCATCATCGACGCCATCCCCCTGCCGAGATGATCGTAGTCCGACTGGCCGGTATTGTTGTCGAACGCGAGTACGGCGACCGTCTTCCGCGCCGCGGGCAACGTGGTCGGTGTGCCGGGCGCGAGAGACAACGGAGCCAGGCCGAAGACCAACAGCAGGACGCGCAGGGCAGTAGGCATAATGAAAGGTGCGGTCCGTGGTCTGGTTGTCAATTCGTTGGCGCCGCTTCGACGGTGCTCCCACGTGAGGTATGCACCTGGGGAGCAGCCTCGACAGCGCGTTCAGCGCTCGGGTCAGCCTCGGTTCAGCGGCGCCCGCCGAGGCGGACAGGCAGCCAGTAGCTGACTTTGACGGCGACGAAATTGTCACCGCTGGCGCGCGTGGTGCGGAACAGGTCGCTCGCTCTCGCCGGATCGCCGAAAGCCTCCGCCGTCCTGCGGTTCTGTTGCCACACCAGAAAGAACGTGCTGCCCGGTATCCATTCCCACCGCATGACCATGTTCGAACGGAACGAGAGTACGTTGAAGTCGCGATTGCCGATCGTGAACGTCGATGTGCCATCGGCCATGGTGAGCGTACCGACGGAGTCGGCAGTGATCGTTGTGCCGTCGGTCCCGTACTCCCGCAGCAGACGACTGCGCGCAGCCGCCAGTTCACCGATGCGCGAGTAGCGCCCGCTGGCCACGAACGGCTCGGCGTACGCCTCCAGTGACAGATTCGGCGAGAAGGCATAGTTGGCGCGGAGTCTGGTGGAAATCGTGGTGCGATCGATGAACGCGAAGACGTAGCGGGTACCGTACGTGCGTGTGCCACCCGCGATACTCGTGACATACTGTCGCGGATCGACACCCGACGCGAACGTGGGTTCGACCGAGACCGACACGCGCGGCGACGGACGCAGCGTGAGTTGTACGGCGGCGTCGCGACGCCGTGCGCCGAATTCGTCGGTGCCCCACGAGCCGTTCACGCGCCAGCCGGTACGCGCACCAGACTGATTGTTGAGACGCAGCTCCTGTCGAAAGCGCTTGGGCGTACCCATGTACGGACCGCCTCGGGTGAGCGCGTCGTCGATGGTGGGCAGCTCGATGACGTTGCGGACGTTGGCTGTCCAGAAGTTCCTGAAGGTGAGGTTGGTGGTTTGCGCCCACGTGTTGATCTGATGCGCGCCTTCAAAATTCCACGCGCCGCGTGTGTCGAATCCCAATCGCCAATTCTGCAGATACGGGCTTGGCAACGTCTGGCGGATCTGGATGTCGGCGTTGTACTCGATGTCGTCGGTGGACTGCAACCGTCCGAGATCGTTCACCTCGTAGCCGGGCGACTCGACCTTCACCTCGGCGCCCCACAAAATGTGCTTCCCCGCGTCCTTGTCGGCGCGCAACTGCGCGGAGTAGCCGGAGAGCGACGTCTTGAGCGGATCGTACAACACCTCGCGACGATCAGGGCGCTGAAAGAGCCGCGTGTTCGTTCGCTGCAGCCGACGAATCGCCGCGGTGTCGCCCGCCACGTGTGTCGCGGCGACAAAGCCGGTGATCGCGTACTTGCCCTGCTGAAAGCGCAGTCGCCAGTCGGCGCCGGCGTAGTAGCTCTCGCGGGCCAGCAGCGACGACAGCGCCGGGGCGTTGCCGAACTGGCGCTGCACGGTGGTAACAGCGGCGCCGACGGTGGACGCCTGTTTGCCGATTTCCTGCTGCAAGCGAAGCACGCCGTAAGCGGCGCGCGGCTCGACGGGTACGGACCGCGTGACGCTCGAATCGGTGATGTACACGCGCGCCTGCTCGTCGCTGGTGAGCGCGGCGACGGCGCCGATGGAGAGTCGGCTGGGAAGACGTCCGGTGAGTTTGGCGGCGCCGAGAATGGTGCTGGAGCGCGGGATGTCGACAAAATCGCCCGAAGCCGATCCGCGCGGGGGCGCGCCGATGCGACGCGGATAGAAGTATCCCGACACCGGTCCACGCAGCATTTCGCTGCCTTCGGTAAAGAAGGGGCGGCGTTCGTCGAAGAACGTTTCGAAGGCCGAAAGATTCACCTCGGCGGGATCGGCTTCGACCTGACCGAAGTCAGGATTCACGGTGGCATCGAGCGTGAGGCTGGAGCCGACGGCCATCTTGGCGTCGAGCCCCAAGCGACCGGCGAAAGGACGGTCGAGCGGATTGCTGGCCACCGACGACGCGCGCTTCGTGGCATCGCCGGCCACGTACGGCACAAGTTCGACGGGGCGGGTGGTGGTGAGATCGTCGAGCCCTTCGAGGGTGCCGAAGCGCGAGATGAAGCCGGTTTCGCGAGGCGCAATCATGGCCCACTGCACGACTTCGTTCTTGTCGGGCATCCAGCGTTCAAGTTGCATGCCCCAGCGCTGTTTCGCCGCTTTGGGGAAGCGCAGCTGCGAGAGCGGGATGCGCATTTCCGCCGTCCAGCCGGTGGCATCCTCGTGGGCGGCGGCGTTCCAGACCGGATCGAACTGGCTTTCGCGTCCGTCGCCGTCGGCATCTTTGGTGTGACGGTAATCGGAGCGCACGCCGGCCACGGACACACTGAAGCCCACACCCGTGCGCCGGTCCATCTGTGGATCGAAGGTGATCGTGAAGCGTTCGGCGTTCCCCGATCCGTCGCGCCGGGTCACGGCCCGCTCGATGTCCTTGGGGTTCGCGCGTTTCATGCGGGCCCCGACATAGATCGCGTCGTCGTCGTACGCGAGATACACCTGCGTGCCCTCGGTGGCGGGCTGACCCTCGCGCGGTTGCCGCTGCACGAACTCTTCGATGGCCGGTACGCCGGTCCACGTGGCGTCGTCGAGGCGGCCATCGATCCGGGGCGCGCGCGATACACGCACGGCACGCGCGATTCTGGGCGACGGCTGCGCGTGTAGGGGGGTGGGGCTGGGGGTGATGGCGCCGACGGTCGCCGCCATTAGGAGGAGGCCGAAGGGCAAGGACGGTACGCGTCGAGCAGAACGGGTCACACGATCTCAGCAAAGGCGGGCGGAGGCGGTCGAGTGGGCTACGCAGTCAACGGGCGCCTCGTTCGAGGAAATGGAATGTGGTGGGGAACCACTGGTACGGGACGGGCGAGGGGGTTACGTTCTTCAGTCTGTTCGCGGGTGTGGATACCGCGACGGGATGTGGCGCAGCCCGGTAGCGCACCTGAATGGGGTTCAGGGGGTCGCAGGTTCGAATCCTGTCATCCCGATGTCGTAAGACGAGTAACGACAACGATTTGTATAACCACCCAGCCTCGCCGCGTTCACCGCTGGCGAGGCTGGGGTACGTTTGGGGGACGATCTTGAACGTCCCCCTTGAGAAAAGCGCGCACCGCACCGCCAGCAAGCCCGTGGCGGCGTCTGCAAAGAGCGCGCACTCGTGCCAATGAAGCGGCGCGAGACACGCGGTATCGCGAACCCAAACGCCGCCGGCGCCGCTTCCGCCGCCGCGTCATCTCCGCGACACAATTGCCCGCCGTGCACGCGGCGCTACAGGCCGACATCGTGCGTGGGCGGCGTCGGCAAGTGCGATTACGTCGTGAGCGGTACCTCGGTCCCCGCCTGTCGATCATGCACCAGCGGCACGCAGAGCGGCACGCAGAGCGGCACGCAGAGCGGCACGATGATAGAGTGGAACCGCATCGCACGTGATGTGGTGGCGTCATTCGACGGAGTCGACGTCACGAACAGGATCGATCCCGTACTGCAATCGGTACTCGCTCGTGAGAGCCAGTATCGGGCCGCGCAATTGATGCGCAACGACAGACGCACGCTGCGCTGCGCACACGCGAGCGCCGTTCACTACATCGCCGGCCACTTCCAGCCTTCGTCAGGTATCAGCTACGGATTGCCCCCGCAGACGGACGGTCAAGATGGCGTCGACCACTATGAGCCCGATCAGCGCCATGAGCGGCCATTCGATCAGTTGCCTCCACAGACCGAATTCGCCATTGCGCCAGTTGCTGATGATGGTGACCGAAATCAGGAGGCTGAGCGCATACGCGATCAGCATCCGTTCTGCATGACCATCAAGAGTCGCCCGAAACCACCCTCGGCTTGATGCGAGTCGCGCTGCTACCCATGAGGCGAGCGCTCCGCCGGCGAGCGGCGGAGCCACGTTGATCGCAAGAATCACCCAGTCGGGCAATCGCTTCCACGGCAGCTTCTCGCTCGCCAAGAACACGATGGTGGCGATCACGAACGCGAAGGCGATGGAAACAAGCACCGCGGCCACGTAGAGCACGACGTTTCTGATACGCATCGCGTCATCTGAGATTGAATGTGTCGCGACCCGACGCCCACGATCAGCTTCGCGAACATGTGCCGAGGTGCGTGTTCACCCGCTTTACGGATTGGGTTCATGACGAATGCGTGGGCGCGTTGCGCGCACGACATTGCGTGATACAACATCATGCGTCGCCACTCGGCGCTCTGACCGCGCTCGCCGCATCCTCTTGTGCCACCTCGCGGGACGTCGCGTGGCCTCGGCGAGCAGCACCTGAAGCATACAGGCCCTCGGCATGACCAATGTGCTCCCGCAACAGCCGGTTCACGCTGACTGCATCACGGATGACGACACCGTGGCTGTGCTCGGCCCACTCGACGTAGCGAGCACCGGGTATGGATTCCGCGAGCCTCCGTCCAGATGCAGGGGTGGCAATTTGATCGTGAGCAGCGTTGGCAACGAGCGTCGGGAGACCACCGAGCTCCGCCAGCCGGTTCCGCGGATCGAATGCGCGTAGAGCCCGGAGTTGTTTCATCGCGATCGGCGGGCGGTGCGCGAGATCGTGGCCGAATAGCGGCTTGAGCGAAGCCGCCAAGGCCTCTCTCTCGGATCGGTTGAGATCACCAGGGGCAAGCAGCAGTTCGAGAAATGCTCGCCGCCGCGACCGAGCGGTGCCGATCGTGCTGCGCATCCCGATCGAGAGCATTCGGAGCGAGAGACGAGTGGCGTCAACTCCGCGCAAAACCGTACAGAGAAGGGACAGACTACGAACACGCTGCCGAGCGGACAGGGCAGTTTCGACCGCAATGCACCCGCCCATGGAGTGTCCGACCAGGTGTGCCGAGTCAAGGCCAGCATGGTCCATGATGCGGAGTGTGTCATCGGCCATCTGACGCACTGAGAGCGGCCCTCCAACCGGCTGACTTGCTCCCACTC
>JBBQXC010000084.1:0-19913 GCA_038210005.1 Gemmatimonadales bacterium | reverse complement strand
GCAGCGCGCGGTCGCTGGCCTCAAGGAAGAGATGGAGTTCCTCGGCCCGGTCAAGATGCGCGATGTGGAAGCGGCACAGACGGACATCGTATCGAAGGTCCGCGCACTCGAAGAGACCGGCGAGATCGTGCTGAGCGCCGGGACCGACGATGTCATCATCTGAGGACCGACCGATGCGAGCAACAGCCTGGTCTCTCGACGAATTCGCCGTGGCCGACGGCTTCGGCGAATTCACCCCCGCAGAAACGCGGATTCCCGCGCCGTCGGCTGGCGATCTGGAAGCGGATATCCAGGCTCGTCTCGCCGTCGAGCGGTCGCGCGCCGAAGCGGCGGCCTACAGCCGCGGCCGGGCCGATGGCGAACGCGCGGCCCGCGCTGGTGTGGACGAAGAAATCGCGTCGGCGATGTCGCTGCTGTCCGATGCGCTCGGGAACGTGCAGTTGCACGAGTCACGCTGGGTCAGCAACGCCGAAGAGAACATCGCCGCGCTGGCCGTGATGGTGGCGTGTCATATCGTGCAGCGTGAAGTGAACGCCGATCCGTCGTTCGTGCGCGACGTGGTGCAGAGCGCGATGGCGCAGTATCCGCTCGATCAGGAGCTCACGATCCGCATCAACCCGGAAGATCTCATCGCCTGCCGCGCTTCGATCGAAGCAGCCGGTCGTCGCGAGATCCGCTGGATCGGCGATGTGTCGATCCTGCGTGGCGGATGCCTCATGGAAGGACGCGAGCGCATCATCGACGGCCGTGTGGATACGGCGCTCGAGCGCGCGTATCGTAGCCTCGGTGGAGTGCAGGCGTGAGGACGCCAACGCGCGCCACGACGCCGTTCGGAGACGGATACCACTCGATGCTCGATGCCATGCAGGACCGACTCGCCCACAGCGAGCGGTTCGGTTCGTACGGTCGTGTGACCCGCGTGGTCGGACTCGTGGTCGAAGCCACCGGCATCGATGTGGGACTCGGCTCGCTGTGCCGCATCACCAGCCATTCGCGTGAACGGTCGGTGCTTGCCGAAGTCGTCGGATTCAACGAGCGCAGCGTGCTGCTCATGCCACTGGGCGAACTCGATGGACTGCATGCCGGCTCCAGTGTTCAGCCGCTCGGTCGCACCTTCGGCGTGGACGTCGGCCCGGGCCTGCTGGGACGCGTGCTGAACGGCCTCGGTCATCCGATCGACGGCAAGGGGAAGCTCGACACGGTGGATCGCGTCCCGCTCTCCGCCGAACCGCCCAATCCCCTCACGCGCGACACGATCGATCGTCCGCTGGAAACGGGTGTGCGCGCGATCGATGGTCTCCTCACGATCGGCCGCGGTCAGCGTGTCGGCATCTTCGCCGGCTCCGGCGTAGGTAAGTCCACGATGCTCGGCATGATCGCGCGCAACGCGCAGGCCGATGTGAACGTGATCGCGCTGCTTGGCGAGCGCGGTCGTGAAGTGCGTGAGTTCATCGAGAACTCGCTCGGCGAGGAAGGACTTGCCCGCTCGGTCGTGATCGTGGCGACCGGCGATCAGGCCGCGCTCGTACGCGCCCGCGGTGCCCTCGTGGCCACGGCGATCGCCGAGTATTTCCGCGATCAGGGCAAGCAGGTGCTGCTCATGGTGGACTCGGTCACGCGAGTGGCGATGGCCTGGCGCGAAATCGGACTCGCCACCGGCGAGCCCCCCACCACGAAGGGCTATCCGCCCTCGGTGTTCGCCAACTTGCCACGTCTCCTCGAGCGCGCCGGGAATGCCACCACGGGCGGCATCACCGGCATCTACACCGTGCTGGTCGACGGCGACGACTTCAACGAGCCGGTCGCCGACGCCTCACGCTCGATTCTCGACGGCCACATCGTGCTCACGCGTCGTCTCGCGGCACAGAATCACTTCCCGGCCATCGACGTGCTCGACTCGAAGAGCCGCGTGAAAGACGCGATCACCAACGAGGTCCAGCGCCGCGCGGGCAGCGCCATGCTGCGGCTCGAGGCGGCGTATCGTGAGAAAGAAGATTTGATCATGGTCGGCGCCTATCAGAAGGGGAGCGATCCCTACGTCGACGCGGCCATCATCTATCGCCAGCGCGTGCTCGAGTTCCTGCAGCAGCGCCCCGACGAGGCCACGCCGTACGGCGACACGTATAGCGCGCTCGCCCAGATCGCCGAGGCCATCGAGTCCTCGGTGCGGAGACGTCCGTGAGCTTCAAGTTCCGGTTGCAGCGCATTCTCGAACTGCGCGAGCAGCATGAGCAGGCGAAGGCGCGCGCCTTGGCGAGCGCACGTGACAACGCTGATGCGGCACATCGCGCGAAAGACGAGATCGCGAACCTGCGCGATCACAGCAAGCAGCAGATCACGACGACCGCGAACAACGGTCCCCGCATCGGGCATCTCCACCAGCTCGGACTCGTACTCGCCTCGCTCGATGAACGGGTGCTTTTGGCCGCCGATGCGGCAAAGCTTGCCGACGACGATGTGCAGAAAGCGCAGGGACTGCTGGACGAAGCGGCTCGCGACCGGCGCGTGCTCGATCGTCTAAAGTCCCGACACACCGACACTTGGCGCGCTGAGAGCGCCCACAAGGATCGTGTCGCCATGGACGAGATCGCTTTGGCGCAGTTCTCGCGTAAAGCAGCGCTGAATGCGGCGGACAACGCCGCGAGCAGCAACACCCCCATTAATGGTTCGCATTCATGAAGCAGCTGATCATCCCGATCGTGATCGGGCTCCTGGCCGGCCTCGGTGGCGGCACGGGGTACTCGTACATGAAGACGTCGGCCAAGTACACGGCCGACTCGACGCACCTGGCGGATAGCCTCAAGGCACATCCGGCCGACTCCACGCATGCGGATTCCACGCACGGCGAGGCGTCGCCCACCGACGCGGCAGCACACGACAGCGATCCGGCTGACAGCGCCGGGCACGGCATGGACCTGCCGGGCTCGCATGAAGCCGCGGCGCCGCTCACGCCGGCCGACAGCATTCGCGTGCTCGAGGCTGCGCGCCGCGAGCTGAAGTCGATGTCGTCGAAGCAGTCACCAGGGAAAGCGGTCGACACACACGCGGCACCCGCCACGTCGGCCCCGGACGCGCACGCGACGCCCAGCCTCAAGGCGCAGACGCAGTCGCCGCCCGACGAGAAGGCGAACGCCGCATCTGCCGCCAACATCGGAAAGGGAGCGCGTGATGCCGCGATGCCGTCGGCGCTCCCTGAGCAGCGCCTCGCCAAGATCTTCTCGGCGATGGCCGCGAAGGACGCGGCCAAGGTGCTCGACCAGATGACCGACGGTGATGTTCGCGCGATTCTCGGCATGATGAACGACCGCCAGGCGGCCGCCATCCTGACATCGATGCCCGCATCGCGTGCCGCGGCGATCACGAAGGGTGGCAACAAATCCCCTGGAGGCTCGCTATGAACGTCATGAAGGCAGTCACGATGGCCGCACCGCGCCCGGAACGGGCTGCCGAGCGGGCGATCGAGCGCACCACGCGCCCCGACCACGATCACACCGACACGGAAGCGACCGCCGAGAGTGAAAGAAAGCGTAGCGTGTCGCACGCCCAGTTCTCCGCGTTGCTGGCGCTCATCTCCGGTGCCGGCGCTCGTGTTCGCTCCGATCTGATGCAGCAGCTCCCTGCCGAAGGCGCATCGCTCGTGGATAAGCTGCTCGACGAAGCAGCCACCGAGCAGACGACCGAGGAATCGACGGACGAGACGCGCACCGGGAAAGGCGCGTCGTCCGCTGAAACAGGAGTGCGCGCCGGGTCGCAGCAGGGATCGCACGACCGCGATGCACAGCGCGCCGCACAGGAAGTGAGCGAAGCGCTGCGGTACGGCATCCTGAACGGGTCGACCGAGTCCGCCTCAAACGACATCATCGATCTGCCCACATTCGCCAAGAAGCGCGGCACCAACGGCCTCCTCGGGATTTCCCGTGCGGCGCAGCAGATCAGCGCGCAGTTCGGCGGCCGGGGTGAGATCGAAGGCGAGCGCAACGCGCTCGCGCTGCTCTCGCGCGTCGCGACCACGCGTGGCACGACGCTCGAACAGTTGATGGCCATCGGCGATGTCCGTGGTGCCGACGTCCGCGCGGCGCTGGACACGTTGCTCGCGAAGGCGGGTACGTCGGCCGGCAGTGAAATCGCCGACAACGCGGCGGCGTCCGCCGCTGCTACTGCAGCCGCCGCGGCCAATGCCGCGGCGTTGGCCGCAGCCTTGGCGGCGGCCACAGCGGCATCGGCCGCCGATCCGACCACGCCGATCAAGGATCTCGAGGCCGTTGCCCCGGAGCTCCGCTCACGGGTGCAGCGCGTGATCGACCGCATGAAGGGTGAGTATGGTCACGATGTCTCGATCGTCGAAACGGCCCGCTCGCAGGAGCGTCAGGATCATCTCTACGAGCAGGGTCGCTCGCGTCCCGGCGCCGTCGTCACGTGGACGCGCGATTCCGCGCATACGCGTGGTGACGCGGTCGACGTGATCGTGGACGGTTCGTGGGAGAACGCGCAGGGCTTCGCCCGTCTGCAGCGCATCGCCAAGGAAGAAGGGCTTCGCACGCTCGGCATGAAGGACCCGGGACATCTCGAGCTGGCGAATGCAGCTCCGCAGGGGTTCGACAAGGTGACGGCGGCGTACCAGCGCCAGTCGACGTCGTCCGCGTCAGCCGTCGCGTCGGGGGCACCGGCTGGTGTGGCGCAGGTGGCGAGTGTGGCCGGTGTCGCACAGGTCGCGCGCGCAGCCAATGTCCGCGCCGCCCCGGCCGCGCTGGGCGAAGGTGCGGCGTATGTCGCGCAGGCCAACGCGAACAAGAGCGCCGACGGCGAACAGCATGGCAACGCGTTCGGACGCGGTGCCCGCGAAGAGAACGGACAGCCGATCAACGAAGGACGGAAGCTCGGCCGCGCCACGCAAGAGGCCGCGAGCGACACGTCGGGCTTTGGTGCGATGCATGGCAATGCTCAGGGCAGCACGCAGACGACTGGTGCCGCGCGCGCCGCGTCGGTGAGTCAGGCAACCGGCAGTGAGCAGGCACAGCGCGTGTCGGATATTCAGGCGATGCGCGCGGATGCGCCGGCCGGTCCACTCTCTCGCATGACGCTCAACATCGAAAACGCGAACGGCACGCAGGACCGCATCACCGTCGACCTGCGCGGCAACGTGGTGGACACGATCATCTCGACCGATGCGGCGAGTGCTGAGCAGATGAAGCGGCGCACGGCCGAATTGCAGGAGTCGCTGGGCCGTCACGGTCTCGACGCGGAAAGCGTGCGCATCAGCGGCGCCGCGAAGTCGGAGCAGAGTGACGCGTCACGCACGATCGGCAGCGAACGGGATGCGCTCCGCACGAACGGCGCAACGCAAACCACGTCGGGCGAGAACGCGCAGTCGCAGAGTCAACGCGATCGGACCGCGGGCCGCGACTGGGATAAGGAGCAGGATGCTCGCCGCGAGCAGAAGGAGCAAGCGGCGCGGGATCAGCAGCGCGAACAGGCGGAGCAGCGCGGCTGGCAGAATCTCTTCAACGGGACCAAGTGATGATCACCGCAACGCGGAACGTTGCCAACACGTTCGATCCGAACACGATCAAGCCGAGTTACACCACGACAGATACGACCACGGGCGCGACGCCACCGGTCGGCGCTGCCGAGCCGTCCACCAAGGTCAGCGGCCTGGCCAAGACGAGCGCGATGGGTCAGGACGAGTTCCTCAAGATGCTCGTGGCCCAGCTCAAGAATCAGGATCCCCTGAATCCGATGGACGGCAAGGACATGGCGGCGCAGCTCGCGCAGTTCTCCACCGTCGAGCAGCTGATCACGATGAACAAGTCGATGGAAGCGCAAGCCGCGTCGGCGACCGAAACGGCCGAGGCGATCAAATCGCTCGAGACCACGCAGAATGAGCGGTCCAATGAACTCGCGCAGCTCATCGAAGGGCAGATGGCGATGGGCACCGTCGGCAAGATCGGCGTGACCACCGGCAACAACACCTTCGTCGACAAGGCTGGCAACGGCACGATCGTCGTGGACAGCGGCACCATGAAAGGCGGTGGCCGCATCAGCCTGATCAACGAGAAGGGCCAGGCCGTCGGTACGATCAGTGTCGGCGACGTAAAGGGCGGGCAGATGTCGTTCGAGCTTGGCGACTATGCGATCACACCGCCGCTCCCCCCCGGGAAGTACACGTACAAGTTCGAGGTCGCAACGGATGGCGGCCAGTGGCAAGCAGCGAAGACGTACACGGCCGGACGGATTACCGGTATGCGGTACGAAAGCGGCAACCCCATCCTGATCATCGGCGACTCGCTCAGCGTGCCGATGTCGCAGCTCACCCAAGTGCGCGCCTGATCGCGACCTGACCCACGAGGATTCTCACAGATGCTTCGTTCTCTCTTTGCCGGTGTCTCCGGCCTGCGCAACAACCAGGTGCGCATGGACGTGATCGGTAACAACATCGCGAACGTGAACACGGTGGCCTTCAAGGCCGGCCGCGTGACGTTCAAGGAAGGCTTCGCCCAGTTGCTGCAGGGCGCGAGCCGTCCGCCCGGAGACCAGGGTGGTATCAACCCGGTCCAGATCGGCCTCGGTATGCAGATCGGCTCGATCGACCAGATCTTCAATCAGGGCAACCTCGAAACGACCGGCTTGAACACGGACGTCGCGATTCAAGGCGACTCGTTCTTCGTCGTGCGAAAGGGCAACCAGAGCTTCTACACGCGCGCCGGCAATTTCCAGGTGGACGCGAACGGTCAGATGGTGTCGCCGGCCAACGGCTTCATCGTGCAGGGTCGCATGTACGAGAACGGCGTGTTGCAAGACGGCATTCAGGACATCCGCCTGCCGTTCGGTCAGAAGGTGTCGGCCAAGCCGACGACCGAAGCCGTACTCGCCGGCAACCTGAACGCGTCGGCCCCGGTGTTCCAGGGTGACTTCCAGGATCCGCTGGTGCGTGCGCTCCCGATCAACGAGAAGTCGTGGACGGAATCGCAGATCGCGGTGTTCGACTCGCAGGGTACCAAGCGCGATATCAAGATCCAGATGTGGAAGACCGGCCCGAATGAGTGGGAGTGGCAGATCGATCCGATCGCCTCGGGCGTGGTCGAGAACTTCCAAACGAGTGCGGGGCCGGTGCCGGCGGACATTGAGCTCCCCACGCCGCCAGCCGGGTACGAGATCGTGCCGGCCAACGTGAAGGTGTACAGCGCGTCGGGCACCGAATACCTGACGCCCGCAGACTTCGGCTTCAGCTCAGGACCGCCTCCGGCGGTGACCTTCACAGCGAGTATGCCCGCGAGCTCTGAGATCAAGATCTCGTACTTCATGAGCCCGACCGCCGCCACGGCGAGCGAGAACAGCGGCACCTTTACGTTCGACAGCGCCGGCATCATGAACACCAACATCACCGCCGCGATCAATTTCGCGGTGCCGGGTGCGAACCCGGTGCAGCTCAACCTCAAGCTCAACGGCGGCGTCAGCGGCCTCACACAGTTCGCGTCCACGGCGTCCACGGCGGTGCTGCGTGACCAGAACGGCTACACGGCCGGGACGCTGCAGAACTTCAGTATCGACCGCTTCGGACTGATCACCGGCTTCTTCACGAACGGCACCACGTCATCGCTGGCCAAGATCGTGCTCGCCGACTTCAACAACCCGAGCGGCATGCTCCGCATCGGCGACAACATGTACCAGGAGTCGGCCAACTCGGGCGGCGCCGTGCTTGGCTTCGCCCTCGAAGGCTCGCAGTCGCAGCTCACCAGCGGCGCCCTCGAAATGTCCAACGTCGACCTCGCGCAGGAGTTCACGAACATGATCGTGGCCCAGCGCGGTTTCCAGGCAAACGGAAAGGTCGTCTCGACTTCCGACGAAATGCTGCAGGAACTGATGAACATCAAGCGCTAGTCCGCTACCCGGGTAGGCGGGGCCGCCCGGATCCGGGCGGCCAGAAGGCGGAGGCTGGGGGCACGCACGGGCCCTCATCCTCCGCCTTTGGCGTGTTTGGACCGGCAGAAAGTGCCGCAACGAGCAAAAAGGACCGGACCTTTGTCAGGAAATACGCCGTACGTTTTCCTCGCCAAAATGTCCGATCAACTCTGTAAACTGTTGCTATTAAACACATTACGCGAAACTGCCAACTCCTGACCCATTGTGGCCCCGGTCCTGCTTTTAGAGGGGGTGTCGCACTCCCTTTGTCTGACTCGATCAACCGATCCATGGCCAAAGAAACCCCGCAAGCTCCAGAAGGCGCACCCGCCGCGCCCACCAAAGCAAAGCTCCCGATGCTGATCGGCATGGTTGCCGTCGGTCTCGCCGTGGGCGGTGGTACCGGGGCAGCGCTGCTCGGACCGATGGTCGCCAAGAAGATGGGCAAGGTCACTCCGATCGTCGCCGCGACAGACAGCGCGCACGGCGGTGACGCCGCGGCCGCCGGAGGCGAGCACGGCGCAGCAGCCGAGGGAGGCAAAGAAGGGGCAACCGCTGAGGCGGCGATCCACGTCCTCGACAACATGGTGCTCAACCCGGCCGGCAGCGGTGGCTCGCGCTACCTCCTGCTGACCGTGGCCATCGAAGTGGGCTCGCCTACCGCGATCGAGAGCTTCAAGGCACGCGACGCCGAACTGCGCGACATCGTGCTGACGACGCTGGGGACCAAGCCCGTCGAGCAGCTCACCGACATGGCCACGCGCGAACAGTTCAAGGTCGAAATCATGAAGGCCGTCGACGAGCGCTTCGGCAAGAAGTCGGTGAAGCGCATCTACTTCCCGCAGTTCGTCGTTCAGTAAGTCACGTCGCACCGACCACACGATGAGCTCCGAAACTCTCAGCCAGCACGACATCGATCGCCTCCTCGGCGGCGGTTCGCGTCAGTCGTCCACGGCGACGATAGCGATGGACGTGCAGGTCTACGACTTCCGTCGTCCGCACCGCGTGTCCAAGGAACGCCTGCGCACGCTCGAGGCGATGTACGAGCGCCTGGTGAAGGGCTTGGAAGCCTGGCTCATCTCGCGCGTGCGCGGACAGATCGAAGTCCGTCTGCAAAGCGTCGAGCAGTTCTCGTTCGGCGAGTTCACGCTGTCGCTGCCGATGCCCTGCTCGTCGTTCATCTTCGACATCACCGGCACTGGCCAGAAAGGCGTCATCGACGTCGGCCCCGAGTTCAGCACCTTCATCATCGATCGCCTGTTCGGTGGCGAGGGAACGGGCAGCGCGCTCACGCGTGCGCTCACCCCCATCGAGCGGATGGCCGTGCGGTCGGTCGCCGACAAGGTCAGTGGTCTCCTCCAGGAGATCTGGCAGGACCATGTCCCGATGGACCTCAACATTACCGGCTTCGAGTCGTCGCCCGAAATCCTGCAGGTCGTCAACCGCGAAGATCCCGTCCTCGTGGCGAACGTCGAGTTCACCACCGGCAACGTGAGCAGCCTGCTGCTGATCTGCCTGCCCTTCTCGGTGCTCGACAAGTTCTTCTCATCGAGTGGCCAGCAGCGCAATGCATCGCTCACCACAAGCGATCAGGAACGCGAGACGACACGGCAGCGCAGCGAGACCGCACTTCGCGCGACGAAGGTGCCGCTGACCGCGCGTCTTCCCGACTTCCAGCTCTCGATGCGCGACATCGCCGGCATTACCGAAGGCACGATCATCCCCACGGGCATCCCGACCGACGCGCGAGTGATCGTGCGCGCCGGCACGCAGGAACGCTTCATCGGCTATCCCGGCCGCGTAAGTGGAAATCTCGCGGTACGCATTGTCGATGCCGTACCCAGCGCCACGACCTCAGACCCACGGACGACCTCCGCATGAATCCCGCCGAAATCGACGCGCTCGTTGCCAGCGCGCAAGCCGCCAAGGCGGCCGGCCAGCCTATCTCGTCGCTCATGGACGAATCGGCGATGCCCACCGCGGCCGCGGTTCGCGCCCCGCAGCTCACTGAGTTCGAACAGACGATGATGAGTACTTCGGAAGTGCCGATCGGCATGCTTCTGGATCTCACGCTCCCCGTGTCCATCGAACTGGGTCGCACCTCGATGACGGTGCAGGAGATTCTGCGCCTCGGTCGTGGCTCCGTGATTCAACTCGACCGCCTCGCCGGCGAACCGATCGACATCTATGTCGGCGACCGTCGCTTCGCCGAAGGGGAAGTGGTGGTGCTCGGCGAACACTTCGGCGTGCGCATTACGCGCGTGCTGGCCAATCCGGCCGCCTCCAGCGCTGCCAACGCGGCCTGAGAACTGACATGCTGACCGCTGCACTGGGAGTTACCGCCGCTCTCGCCTTCGTCCTCGGACTTGGCGCCGTCTGCCTCTGGGCGCTCAAGCGCTTTGGAGCCGGTGCCCTCGCGTCAAAGACGCGGGTGCCGTTGGAAGTCGTGCAGCGCATTCCGCTGGGCCCGAAAACCGGGCTCGCGGTGGTGCGCGTGGGAGAACGGGTGATGGCACTATCGGTCGGCGAAGGCGGTGTCCGTCAGCTGTTCGAACTCGATGAAGTCGATCGCCTGCGTGTCATCGCCACCAGCACGTTACCGGTTCCGATGATCTCCAGCGTGGCCGCATCGGCGGCGTTTGCGATGCCGACGGCCCTGAGCACGGCGTTCCCGGGCACGTTCGGCGCGATGTTCCGCCGTTCGCTTAACGCGACCACGGTGCAGGCCGCGTTGGCGCAGGGCGATCTCGAACGTGGCGCCGCCGTGATGGCGCCGGGTGCGCCGCGCGTGGCCGTGCTGCCGTTCTCACCGTCCGAACCACGCGAAGTGCCGGCGTTTCTCACGGCGCCCGTGACGACGCGCCGCGGTGATGTGCTCACGTATGCACCGCGCTCCACAATGGCCGCTTCGATGCACGGCACGTCGGTGTACGGCTCGCCAGCGACGTCACAGCAGGCCGATCGTGACTTCCGCGCGATGCTCGGCATTTCGCTGGGCGGTGCCACGCGCCTCGCGACGTTCGCGGCCGCCATGTTGCTGCTTCGCGCCACCTCCCTGAGCGCTCAGGCGGCCACTCAATCGGCGCCGCCACGCACGGCAACGGCGGCGGCAGCGGCAGCGACACCGGTGGCCTTGCAGGCTCCGGCGTTGCCGGGGGCTCCGGCCGCCGCCGCAACGCTGCCCGCGCCCACGGCGCCGGGTGCTCCCGATTTCGTGCTGCCGGCGTCGCTGCAAAGCGTAACGCAGGATCTTGTGCAGAAGGCCGCCGCTGCCGAGGCGGCGACCAAGCCGGGTGCGGCCGCGGCGGCGAAGCCGAAAAGTCGCAATTCCCGATTGGGTACGACGCCTGGTGCCGACAACGGCGCGGTGCTTACCGCGCAAGCGGCGGCATCGCGTCGTCCCATGTCGCAGATGGTCGTGGACTCTGCGCGCGATGCGAGCGGACGGGCTAATGCCGCCTCGCCAGCGCCGGTCGGTACCGATGACGCCATCATGCGCATGATGCCGCAGATGGATGTCAAGCTTGGCGGCGATGGCGAGAACGGTGGCCTTCGCCTGAACGGCACCGTGGGCATCGTCGTGATGATGGGACTGCTCACGCTGCTGCCCACCCTGCTGCTCATGATGACGGGCTTCACCCGCATCCTGATCGTCCTGCACTTCCTGAAGCAGGCCATGGGTACGCAGAGCGCGCCCCCGGCGCACCTGCTCGCCGGCATGGCGCTGTTGCTGACCGGGTTCGTGATGACCCCAACGCTTACCCAAGTGAATCGCGACGCCATCACGCCGTGGCTCGATGGCAAGATCGGGCAGGTCGAAATGATGAAGACGGGCGTGAAACCCATGCGTGAGTTCATGCTGCGGCAAACGCGGGAATCGGATCTCAAGACGTTCGTGGAAATGAGCCGCATGCCGCGTCCGAACACGGTGGACGATGTGCCGCTGCACGTGCTTATGTCGGCCTTCGTGGCCAGCGAACTGCGCACGGCCTTTCAGATCGGCTTCGCGATCTACCTGCCCTTCATCATCATTGACGCGGTCGTCGCCTCGGTGCTCATGAGCATGGGCATGATGATGCTTCCACCCGCCATGATCTCACTGCCGTTCAAACTGCTGCTCTTCGTGCTTGTTGATGGGTGGACACTCACCATCACGAGTCTGGTACAGAGCTTCAAGTAGATGGAATAGCGAACTCCCTAAAACGCAGGAGGGAGGGTTTCAGGAAGCAGGGGGCAGGACGGCGGATTTCCGCGGTCCTGCCTCTTTCCGCATTAGTCCCCTGCTCCCTGCCTCCTGAAACCCTCCCTCCTGCTTCCTACGGAGTTGGCCGTTGCAGTCTCAGCGGCAACTCCCGCCGCTAAAGCGCCCGGCAATTCCTGCCGAATCCCGCAGATCGGTCAAATCGACCGCTCCGGCATTTCCATCTAAGTTGAACTCGCGCAACGGGTTAAGCAACTTTGTGATCCGCATCCCCTCTGGTACGACCCCTGCTTTATCAAGTGCTCGGAAGCCCCACTTACCCGAGCCACCCCGCATGTCACACCAACTCGTCATCGACTTATCACGCGAAGCGATCATGACCGCGCTCATGATTGCTGCCCCGATGCTGCTCATCGCCCTCGGCGTCGGGCTCGTCGTGTCGATCATCCAGTCGGTGACCCAGATCCAGGAACAGACCTTGGCCTTCGTCCCCAAGCTCGTCCTCGTTGGCGGCGCCTTCATCGTCGGCTTGCCGTGGCTGCTCCAGATCCTGATCCGCTATACCACCCAACTCTTTCGCGGCATCCCCGCGATGGTCGGCTGAGCCGGATCGCCCACGTGACCCCGTCCACGGGCCTCTTCGGCCTCCCTGACTTCTTCGCTCCCGGCGTCGCGACGGCCTTCGTGCTGACCGCATTGCGTGTGGGCGGGCTGTTGCTCGTCGCCCCGGCGTGGTCGGCCAAGAGCTTCCCGATGAAGCTCCGCACCGCCGTTCTCGTCGTCTTCGCCACGCTGCTCATTCCGAGCGCCGCCACGACCACCGATCTCGCCGCGCTGCGCATCACGCCGGTGACGTTCCTCAGCGAGACCATCATCGGTTTCGTCATCGGCTTTGCCGCCGCGATTATCGTGGCCGGCGCCGAGTTCGCGGGTGAGCTGATGACCAACTCGATCGGTCTCTCCGGTATGGCGATTCTCGATCCGGTGAACAACACGCAAGGTGCTATCCTCGGCACCTTCATGCAGATGCTGGCCCTCACGCTGCTGCTCACCGGCGGCGGTCACCTCATCATGCTGCAAGCCGTCGCGCAGAGCTTTGTCGCGATGCCGCTCGGCGCCCCGCTCGATCTTGCCAGCGGCATGCTGTCGGTCACCAAGGCCGGCACCACGATCTTCGCGACCGGCGCGCAGTTCTCCGCCCCCGTGATCGCGTCCATTCTCGTGGCCAACATCTCGCTGGCGATCCTGGGACGCGCTGCGCCGCAACTGCAGGTCATGAGCCTCGCCTTCCCGCTGCAGATCGGGATCGGCCTGCTCACCTTCGCCGGTTCGATCGGCCTCGTCGTTCACGCGCTCGCCGACTGGACGCCGGCCTACGCCACGACGCTCGACAATTTTGCGCGGGCGGTGCATGTCGCCCCCACGCCGACGGGGGGGCGTTGATCCATGTCTGATACCGATTCCGGCGAAAAGACCGAAGCGCCCTCCGGCAAAAAACTCGACGACGCGCGCAACAAAGGACAGATCGCCAAGAGCCCCGAGCTCACCACCGCGGCTTTCCTGCTGGGCTCCACGCTCACGATGACGATGGCGGGACCGCCCCTCTGGCAGTTCTTGCTCGACACCATGGGCAACACGCTCGCCAACGCGGGCAATCTCGAACGCGGTGGCGCGTCGTCCATTCCGTTTCTGCAGGCCGTCGGCTTCCGCACGATCGTGGCGATGGTCGGCATGATGGCGGCACTCGCCGTGATCGCGATCGCCGTGCAGGCGATGCAGACCGGCGGCCTGCTCACCACCGAAACGCTCACGCCGAAGTTCAGCCGCATCAATCCGGCGAACAACCTCAAGCGGCTTCTCGGCAAGCAGGCGATCGTCGAACTCGTAAAGGCGCTGCTGAAGCTCAGCATCGTGGCCTGGGCCGTGTACTCCACGCTGGCCGATGCGTGGCCCGACGTGCAAGGGCTCGCGCTCGACAAGTCGCCGGCCGCGCTCATGCAGGTCGTGGCCAAGTACGCCGTCGCGCTGCTCAAGAATGCCGGTCTGATGTTCCTCGTACTCGCGCTCGCCGACTACGCGTGGCAGAAGTACAGCACGACCGAGTCGTTGAAGATGACGAAGCAGGAAGTGAAGGAAGAGGCGAAGTCGCAGGAAGGCAATCAGGAAATGAAGGGACGCCGCCGGCAGATCGGACGCGAGCGCATCCGTCGGCAGATGTTCGCGGAAGTCCCCAAGGCCGATGTCGTCATCGTGAACCCGGTGCATATCGCGATCGCCATCAAGTACGACCCCATGGTCGCCCCCGCGCCGTACGTCGTCGCGATCGGCCAGCGCAAGATCGCCCTGCGCATCAAGGAACTCGCCTTCAAGCACAACGTGCCCGTGATCGAAAACGTCCCCCTCGCCCGTGCGCTCATCGTCGTGGCGAAGGTGGGCACCGTCATTCCCGTCGAGATGTATCTGGCCGTCGCCGAAGTGTTGGCCTTCGTGATGCGTCAGCGTGAACGGTTCGGCGCCTCATGGCGCGGAACGGCCGCCGCATGAGGAACGTCTAAGTGACCAGCGCAGCACTCCCTATTTCGCTCCCCGCGGAATCCGGCAAGAAGGCGGAACTCGCGCTCGCGCTCGCGGTCGTGCTCATCCTGGCATTGATCGTGGTGCCGTTGCCGCCGATCATGCTCGACCTGTTCCTCGCCGCCAGCATCGGGCTCTCGCTCGTCGTGCTGCTGGTATCGCTGTACACCACCGATCCGCTCGACTTCAGCAGCTTCCCCGCACTGCTGTTGCTGCTCACGCTCTTCCGCATCGGCCTCAACGTCTCGTCCACGCGCCTCATTCTCACGCAGGCGCATGCAGGCAAGGTGATCGAGGCGTTCGGCAATTTCGTCATCGGCGGCAACTATGCCGTGGGAATCGTGATCTTCCTGCTGCTCATCGGCATCAACTTCATCGTCATCACGAAGGGTGCCGGACGTATCGCCGAAGTCGGCGCGCGTTTCGCACTCGACGCGATGCCCGGCAAGCAGATGGCGATCGACGCCGACCTCTCGGCCGGCCTCATCGACGAGAAGGAAGCCCGCACGCGCCGCGACGTCATCTCGCGCACTGCCGATTTCTACGGTGCCATGGACGGTGCCTCGAAGTACGTGAAGGGCGACGCGATCCTCGGTATTCTCGTGGTCGCCGTCAACATCATCGGTGGCATCTTCATCGGCGTCATTCAGCGCGGCATGTCGCTCGAGAAGGCCGCCAGTACCTACACGCTCCTCACCGTCGGTGACGGACTCGTGTCGCAGGTGCCGGCGCTGATCATCAGCACCGCCGCCGGTCTCATGGTCACCAGCGCAGCCGGCAACGAGCGCATGGGTACGGTGCTCAGCAAGCAGCTCGGTGCGCACCCGCGCGCCATGTGGATGGTGGCCGGTGTGCTCTCGTCGTTCGCGCTGATTCCCGGCCTGCCGATGTTTCCCTTCATGGCGTTGGCGGTGGGCGCTGCCGCGCTCGCCAAGATGTCGGAGAAGGCCGCCAAGACGCGGAACGAACTCGCGCAGTTCTCGGCCGCACCGATCGAAGACATCGAAGCGCCCGCGCCGAACGATCCGATGCGCGACCTGCTGCAGATCGATCCCATCGAACTCGAAGTCGGCTACTCGCTCATCCCGCTCGTGGACGAAAGCCAGGGCGGCGATCTCCTCGAACGCATCGGCCTGCTGCGCAAGCAGGCGGCGCTCGAACTCGGCATTCTCGTGCCGGCCATTCGCATCCGCGACGACATTCGCCTGCCGGCCAACGAGTACGTCATCAAGCTGCGCGGCTCTGAGGTGGCACGCGGGGAAGTGCTCCCGCGCTTCGTGATGGCGCTCAACACCGGTGGTGTGGTCGAAGAGATCCAGGGCATGGATACCGTCGACCCGTCGTTCGGCATGCCGGCCAAGTGGGTCTCCATGGGACAGCGTTCCGACGCCGAAGCGCGCGGGTACGTGGTCGTCGAGCCCACCACGGTCGTGGCCACGCACCTGCTGGAGACGCTCAAGACGAGTGCCGCCGACCTGCTCGGTCGTCAGGAAGTGCAGGAAATGATCGAGACGCTCAAGAAGTCGCACCCGGCGCTCGTCGAAGAGATCATCCCGAACAAGGTCTCGCTCAGCGTACTGCACCGCGTGCTGCAGCGCCTCCTCCGCGAGCGTGTCCCCATTCGCGATCTCGTCACGATCCTCGAAGCGATCGGCGACGGCGCGGATACCACGAAGGATCCCGAAGCGCTCACCGAGGTCGTGCGCAAGTCGCTCACGAACGTCATCGCCCGTCTCTTCGCCGATCAGAGTGGTGTCGTGCGCGGTATCACCATCGGCGGACGGCTCGAGTCGGCGCTGCTCGGTCTTTTCTCGCCGCGCTCGTCGAACGTCAACGCGCCGGTGCTCACGCCGGAATCACTGGCGGGCTTGCTGCGTGATCTCAACCAGATGGCCAGCACCTTCTCGGTGGATGGCCGTCCGCTCCCGCTCATTGCGCCGCCGTCGCTGCGTGTCGGTGTGCGCCGTCTGATCGAACCGGTGTTGCCCAGCCTCCCGGTGGTCTCGCTCGCCGAGCTCCCCGCGCAGATCACGCTGAGCAGTGTCGCCACTTGGGAGATGAACTGATGCACTTCAACACGGCCGAGCGTTTCCGTGGCGCCGACCTCGCGCGCGTGGCCGATCGGGCCCGTCGCACACTCGGTGACGATGTGATGATCCTCCACACGCGTGCGGTCCGCGACGGTGGTGTGCCGATGGTCGAGGTGCTGGCGGCGCCGTCCACCACCATCGATCGTGTGCGCGCGCGGCTCGAGCCGACGCCGTTCCCGGTGCAGATGCGCCACGCAGACGGTCGCCCGTACTGCATCGCACTCGTGGGTCCGACCGGCGCCGGCAAGACCACCACCGCCGCCAAACTCGCCGTCCGTCGCGGCATGTTCGGCGCGGCACGCCCCGGTCTGCTCACGATCGATACGTATCGCGTAGGCGGGATGGAGCAGCTGGCCACGTATGCCGAACTGGCCGACGTGCCGTTCGAAGTCGTGTACGACGCGCGTGAAGTGGACGCCGCCATGACGCGACTCTCGGGCACCTGCGATGTGATCATCATCGACACGCCGGGTCGCAGTCCGGCGTCGGCGGAACTGACCGAACGCTGGCGTGCGCTGCTCGACGCACTCGCCCCCGACGAAGTGCATCTCGTGATGCCGGCGTCACTGCGCGCCGATCTCGCGGTCGATATCGGCCGCGCCTATCGCGCCACGCGCCATCACTGCGGTGCCACGCACCTCATGCTCTCCAAAGTCGATGAAGTGCCGCGTGCATCGGGCATCAGCGATCTCGCGCTGTCGCTGGAAATGCCGACGCGGTGGATCACCGACGGACAGGACGTGCCCAACGATCTCAAGCCCGGTGTGCCGCGGTTGCTGCGCGCCTGGGGACTCTCCGCGGATGCGGAACATGACTGGATGCCTGTATGACCGGCCAACAGCTCATGTCGCCGCCGCGTGGAACGGCCAGTGTGTCGCAAGTCGATGCGCTGCGTGGTCGCGGACCTCGCGACAACGCACAGCAGGGCGGTGCCCCGCGCGGCGCGACCACGTTGCTGGTGGCCAGTGGCCGCGGCGGCAGTGGCACCTCGCTGGTGTCGACGCTGCTCGCGGTCGCGGCGGCGGGCGATGGCTGTCGCGTGCTGCTCATCGACGCCGATGACTTCGTTGGACCGCTCGCTCTCACACTGGGTGTGCAACCGCGCGCCTCGTGGCAGGATCTCCGGGGAGGTCGCGTCTCGCCCGTCGATGTCGCCACGCCGATCAGTTCGACCCTGACGCTGGTGGCCGGTGGCGCGCCCCGCCACGGCGCCGACGGTCTCGCGCTCTCTGCGGCTGAACGACGCGCCTGCATGCGACGGCTTGGTGTTCTGGCCGACGGAATGGATCTGGTGGTGATCGACTGTGGCGCCCGCATGGACACGGTGCTGGCCGCCATCGCCCCACACGCCGACGAGCGCCTCGTCGCCGTCTCGGCCGGTACCGATCCGGTGGGACTGGCCTCGACCTACGCGCTCTGCAAGGCGGTGCACACGCGTCACCGTGCCCTTCCGATGGACGTACTCGTCAATCGGCATGAAGGGAGCGAAGCCGCGCGTTGCTTCGATGCCATCGACGCTGGTGCCCGTCAGTTCCTCGGAATGTCGTTGCGCCTCGCCGGCGCTGTTCCAAACGATCCGACGCTCGACGCCGCGCTGCGCGCGGGAATGCCTTTCTCGCATGCGGCCGCCGGTTCTCCGGCTGCGATAGCTGCTCACGACGTCGTGATGCGCGCGCTCGCTTCTGCTTCACTCTCCCGACCTGGTGTTTGACCGTGACACTCGTTTCTACGCAAGGATCTGCCACCGTGCCAACCAAGCTTTGGCAATCATACCAGGCCGGCAACCAGACGGCCCGGGATCGTCTCCTCGAAGAGCATCTTGGCCTTGTGCATCATGTGGCCCGTCAGGTATCGCGCACGCTCGCCGTTCGCGCCGACTTCGATGAGCTGGTCAGTGCCGGCACGATCGGCCTGATGACCGCGCTCGAAGGATTCGACTTCTCACGTGGGCTCGCCTTCAGCACGTTCGCCGCACCTCGTATCCGCGGCGCGATTCTCGACGAGCTGCGCAAACAGGATCACGTGCCGCGCTCGATTCGCCGCAAGACGCGCGAGATCTCGGCCGGCCGCGAATCGTTTCAGCGCGCGCATGGCCGCGCTCCAGATGATCAGGAGCTGGCGCAGCATTTGAACGTCGACATGGATACGCTCTGGCGTTGGCAGGCCGACGTGGAAGGCGCGCACCACATTCCGCTCGATCGTGCACCGGGCGAGCGCGAGAGCACGGCGCCCGTTCCGGCCGAGACGCTCAGCAGCGACGGCGAAAGCGACGTCGAGGACAGCCTCACACACGAACAGGAAGTCTCGCATCTCAAGAATGCGATCATGCATCTCAAGGAGCAGGAGCGGGTGGTACTGTCGCTCTACTACTTCGAGGAGCTCAAGCTGCACGAGATCGCGAAGGTGCTCGAACTCACGGAATCGCGCGTATCGCAGATCCGCTCGAAGGCGCTCAGTAAACTGCGCGTCGAACTCACCCCGCTCCGCGGGCACGTGGCATGAGCGCGGCCACGCGCACGATGCTGCGCGACACGATGCAGTTCATCGGCGTTGGACTGGGCGTCACGGTGATCGGTCTGATCATCGGCGCCGTGGTCGTGTCGCCCGCTGTATCGCACGAACAGCGTCTGCTCGGCATCGGCTCACTGTTCGGCATCGCCGCCGTGGCCCTTGCCGCCCGCGTCGTGATCCGTGCGCTCCACACTCGCCCCACCAAGACCACCCGGCAGGCTCGCCAGTCCCCAGCCCCCACGATCACGCTACGCGGCGGCAAGTCGTCGCGCACCCCGCGTGCCGTGGCCGCCCTCGCCGCCGCCGGCGCCAACCCCACCGAGATCGCCTGGAAAACCGGCCTCCCGGTGGATGCCGTGTCCATGTTGCTCGAGATCTCCGGCGCGCGCACACCGACGCTCGTCGGCTGACTCGGGCGCGGCAGCCGAGACAGCAACAACAACCGCCAGAACACGGATCGCACGGAGCGGACGAATTGCACAGATAAGCCAACAGCGCCGTTTGCTTATCTGTGTTTTTTCAGTGTCTTCGGTGTCATCCGTGTTCTGGCAGTTGCTGTTGTCGTGGTGCGCAAACCCCGCCCCCTGTACGGCAACTCCCGCCGAGGCCTCCGAGCGATCCGCTCCCGATCGGCAGGT
>JBBQXC010000083.1:0-20562 GCA_038210005.1 Gemmatimonadales bacterium | reverse complement strand
GGTGCCGGGTCCCGGCACGGTCACGATGACGTACACGCCGACAGACGGCAGCGAGCCGATGCAGTTCGAGGTGGCCAAGTTCGGCGCGGACGGCGGCGTGGCGATGGGCATGTACAACTACAATGACTCCATTCGCGACTTTGCGCGCTCCAGCCTCACGTACGGCCTGCAGCGCAACTACCCGGTGTATTTGAGCACGAAGAACACGATCCTGAAGGCGTACGACGGTCAGTTCAAAGATCTGTTCGAAGAAGTGTTCAACGCCGAGTTCAAGGCCGACTTCGACGCGAAGGGACTCACGTACGAACACCGTCTGATCGACGACATGGTGGCGTCGGCGCTCAAGTGGGAAGGTGGCTACGTGTGGGCGTGCAAGAACTACGACGGTGACGTGCAGTCGGACATCGTGGCGCAGGGCTTCGGCTCACTGGGCCTCATGACCAGCGTGCTGCTCTCGCCCGACGGCAAGACGATGGAAGCGGAAGCGGCGCACGGTACGGTCACGCGCCACTACCGCGAGCATCAGAAGGGCAACAAGACGTCCACGAACCCGATCGCCTCGATCTTCGCGTGGACGCGAGGCCTCGCGCATCGCGGCAAGCTCGATGGCACACCGGCGGTGTCTGCGTTCGCCGACACGCTCGAAGCCGTCTGCATCGAGGCGGTGGAAGCCGGCGAAATGACGAAGGATCTCGCGATCCTGATTTCGAAGGACACGCCGTATCTGCACACGGAAGCGTTCCTCGATGCCATCGATCGTCGCTTGCAGGCGAAGATGGCGTAAGCACGGGCGTCCCGCCGTTTTGACGAGGACCTCCGAAGGCAGTAGCATGTGCGCTACGTCCCCCTTCTGAGGTCCTCATGCATTTTGCCCTCTGTCGAACCGCAGCGACGCTGATCGTCGTAGCGGGTGTGTCCACCGCCGGTAGTGTTTCGGCCGGTGTTGCCGGCGCCCAGCGCGCGCCGGCCAAGTCCGCCGATCCGGCCGCCGCCACCTCGACCGCCGTCACCCCAGCCGCGTACGCCGCGCTCCCGTGGCGCCATATCGGCCCCGAAGGCAATCGTTTCAGTACGGCTGCGGGCATCGCCGGCGATCCGTCCACCTATTACGTGGGCGCGGCGTCGGGCGGCATCTACAAGACCACCGACGCCGGCGTGCACTGGGCGTCGATCTTCGACGGGCAGTCGGTCCTGTCGATGGGTGCGATCGCCGTGGCGCCCAGCGACCGGAACGTGGTGTGGGCCGGTACCGGCGAAGCGCACATTCGCAGCCACATCTCCATCGGACAGGGGATCTTCAAGAGCACCGACGCTGGCGCGACGTGGACGCTGATGGGGCTCGAGAAGACCGGGCGTATCGCGCGGCTGGCGATCCATCCGACCAATCCCGACGTCGTGCTGGCCTGTGCGCTGGGCACCGCCTATGGCCCGCAACAGGAGCGCGGTGTCTTTCGCACCACCGATGGCGGTGGGACGTGGACGCGTGTGCTGTTCGTCGATGAGAACACGGGCTGCAGCGATCTGGCGATGGACCAGTCGAATCCGCGCACGCTGTATGCCGGCATGTGGCAGATCGAGATCCACACCTGGGGACGCACCAGCGGTGGGCCGGGGAGCGGACTGTTCAAGTCGATCGACGGCGGCGCGACGTGGACGCGACTCGAGGGGAACGGACTGCCGGTCAAGCCGGTGGGGAAGGTCGCCCTGGCGATCGCGCCGTCGCAGCCGAAGCGCGTTTTCGCGATGATCGAGACGGGCGACGGCGTGCCATGGAACGGTCAGGACACGGAGAGCGGCCAGCTGTGGCGTAGTGAGGATGCTGGCGCCACGTGGATGCTGATCAATCGCGATCGCAACGTGATGGGCCGCGCACACTATTACTCGCGCATGGCCGTCACGCCCGACAACGAGAACGAGATGTACTTCCTGACCGCGTCGTATGCGCGGTCGATCGATGGCGGTCGCTCGCTCACCACGCTCACGGGCCCGCAAGCGCCCGGTGGCGATCACCACGACATCTGGATCGATCCGACCAATGCCGACCGGCAGATCGTGGCGCACGACCAGGGGCTCTCGATCACGACGACGCGCGGACGCACCTGGTTCAAGCAGCGTCTCGACAATGCGCAGATTTATCACGTCACCGTCGACAACAACATTCCGTACAATGTGCTCGGCAACAAGCAGGATGAGCCGAGCTACCGCGGACCGAGCAACAGTCGCGTGCAGGGCGGACGCGGCGCGGGCATCTCGCGCGGCATGTGGCATTCGGTGGGCGGTGGGGAAAGTGGCTGGGCCACGCCCGATCCGACCGATCCGAACATCATCTGGAGCACGGCATCGGGCTCGGGCATGGTGGGCGGCATCGTGGTGCGCTTCGAGGAGAATCGTCGGCAGTTCCGCAACGTCGAGGTCTGGCCACAGCAGTCCAACGGTGCCGCCGAGCAACTCAAGTATCGGTTCGTCTGGGATGCGCCGCTGCTCATCTCGCCGCACGATCACAACAGCGTGTATACCGGCAGTCAGCACGTGCATCGCACACGCGACGGCGGGAACAGCTGGCAGGTGATCAGCCCCGACCTCACGCGCAACGATCGCTCCAAAATGAAGGGCTCGGGCGGCCTCACGCCCGATAACATCGGCGTCGAGTATTCCGGCGTGGTGTACGGGATCGCCGAGTCGCCGAAGCAGAAGGGCGTGATCTGGGTGGGTACCAACGACGGGCTCGTGCAACTCACGCGCGACGATGGCGCGACGTGGACGAATCTCACGGCCAACGTGCCCGGCATTCCGTTCTGGGGATCAGTGCGGTCCATCGCGGCCAGCAAGTGGGATGCAGCGACGGCCTATCTCACCATCGACGCGCACCAGGAAAACGATCGCGACCCGTATGTGTATCGCACGACGGATTTCGGGAAAAGCTGGGTGAAGATCGTGACCGGCATCCCGAAGAGCATGCTGAGCTACGCCAAGGTCATCATCGAAGATCCCACGCGTCGCGGCATGCTGTATCTCGGGACCGAGAACGCGATCTACATGAGCTACGACGCCGGTGATCACTGGCTACCGCTGCAGAACAACCTGCCGCATGCGCCGGTGTCGGGCATCGTGGTGCAAGAGCACTTCAACGATCTGGTGATCTCCACGTACGGGCGCGGTTTCTGGATTCTCGACGACCTCGCGCCGCTGCAGCAGCTCGATGCGTCGGTGCTGGAAAAGGGGACGCATCTGTTTCGGCCGCGGGCGGCATATCGCTATCGCGGCATCACGGCGCCGAGTACGCAGTACGACGACCCCACGGCGGGCGACGATCCGGAATACGGTGCGACCGTCAATTACTACCTGACGGCGTCGGCCAAGGCAGCACCCACGATCGAAATTCTCGATGGCGCAGGCAAGGTGGTCCGCACGCTTCGTGGTCCGAACACGGTCGGCGTGAATCGCATGGCCTGGGATCTGCGCGATGAACCGAGTATGGAAGTGCGGCTGCTCACGAGCCCGCTGTACGCCGAGCATATCGTGGCGGGCCCGCAGGGCCGCACGGCGCCGGGAACCAGTCGTCTCTCCATCCTGATGCCGCCGGGGATGTACTCGGTGCGTCTCACGGTCGACGGCACGGCGCAGACGCAGCCGCTCGAGGTGCGCAAAGATCCGAACAGCGGCGGCACCGAGGCCGAGATCGCGGCGCAGGTGGGGCTGCTGACAGGCATCAAGCAGCAGCTGAACGATGCGGGGTCAGCGGTGCATCGCGTGGAGTCGGTGCGTCTGCAACTGCAGCAAGTGCAGCGTCTCGCGACTGACGCGGAGGTCGCGCGCGCCATTCGCGCGCTCGATACGAAGCTCCTTGAAGTCGAGATGAAGCTCGTGGACTTGCGACAGACCGGTCAGGGGCAGGACGGCGTGCGCTTCGGCTCGATGCTGATCTCGAAGATGGGGTACCTCGCGAATGGCATGTCGAGTTCCGACTTCACGCCGACGACGCAGCATGTCGAAGTGGATGGGATTCTGCGGCAGCAACTCAAGCAGCATCTCGCCGCGATCGACGGTGTGCTGGCGAGTGAGCTGGCCCCATTAAATGCGCAGCTGGATGCGAAGGGGCTGCCGAAGGTCGTGGATCGGGCAGGGCCGACGCTGCGCATCGTGCCGTAGGGCTCATTGCAATAGTTCGCGCGGCGGGTCCGTGCACACGGACCCGCCGCGGTTCCTTACCGTGTTACTTCGCGAGCGCTTTCACCACACCACTGAGCGCCTGTACGCGCGCCGACTCGGGACTTGCCGCAGCGTCCGTGTCGAGCTGCGCCGCCAACGCGTTGAGCGCCGCCGACCGCGCGCCACCCTTGGCTTTTTCCGCCGTCGCCAGCTGTGCCACGACTCCACTCAGCCACGCCGTGGGCACCGCGCCGTTGCGGGCCATCTGATCGGTGTAGGCGCGCGCCACGACGAACGCCGCCGGCCACACGGCCTGCGGCTGCTCCTGCGCGTTGAAGTACGCGTACTTCACGAGCTTGGCGGCGTCGAGTTCGTTCTTGGAAATGTGCTCGCTGGGGGTGAGCTCCCACACATCGAGGCCACGGGCGATCTCCGATCCGTAGATCAGACCGTTGTACCAGTAGGCCGACCAGTGACCGGCACTGACGAGCGCGGTGGAGTCCATCGGGCCGCGGTCGAAGAACGCGATTTCGTACGCGTGGTTCGGATCAGTCCAGTCGAACACGTTGATGCCACCCTGATACCACGACTGCACCATGACTTCGCGGCCGGGAATCGGAATCAGCGAACCGTTGTGCGCGACACAATTTTCATTGCTCGTCTGTGCGGCGGGCAGCTTGAAGTAGCTCTTGAACTCGAGCGTGTCGCCGTTCCGCACGAAGATCGCGTCCGCACCCCACTCCATCTTGTCGGTGGCACGGCAACGCGGTGAGCTACCACCTCCCCATTCGTCGGAGAAGAGCACTTTGCTGCCGTCGTTGCTGAACGTGGCGGAGTGCCACGCCGACATGTTCGTGTCGGCGGCGGCATAGAGCCGCTTCGGGTTCTTGATGTCGCGGATGTCGAGCAGAATGCCGTAGCCGCTGCAAGCCCCACCAGCGAGTCCAACCGCGGGATAGGTGGTGATGTCATGACACTGCGTGGGACCGCCACGTCCCGCGACCGACGGACGCGCCGGGGCACCGGCCGGGCGTTCTCGACGATCGGCGGCGGCGTCCCCGTGACGTACCGCCTCTCCGAGGCCTTCGAAGATGCGCGGCGAACTGACGATCGCGGCGGCGGCCGGATTCTTCACCGGCACCTTGATCACTTCGATGCGGAACAGTGACGAGTTCGGATCGATGTCGGGGTTGGCGGCCGAACATCCTGCCAGCTCTTCGTTGGAGCGCACACCGGCTGAACCGGACACGTAGATGTACACGTTTTCCGGATCCTTGGGATCGGTCACCAGCGTATTCGTGTGCGATCCACGGCAGGTCTGCACCGTGGTGATCGTCCGTGGATGCTCGATATCGCTGATATCGATAATCCGAATACCGCGCGCGCGATCCTTGCTCACTTCATTTTGCACACCGCCCAATCCGCAGTCCACGCGTCCACTCACCGCTTCTGCGGACACGAACAGGAGATCGCCGTATACCGTGACGTCACTCTGCGAGCCCGGGCAGACAAAGGCGGCGCGGAGTTTGAGCTTGCGGGGATTGCTGATATCCCACACCTGCCAACCACTGTAGTTGCCTTGGAAGACGAGGTTGCCGCTGAAGGCGAGGTCGGAGTTCTTGAGCCGCGCGTCACCGGGCGTGCTCATGTTGAGGAACGATTCCGAGGGCTTGGTGGTGGAGACGAGCTTGATGTTCCACGCCGCTTCGCCGGCATCGAACCAACCGGCCTTGAGGCCGACGCGTGGGTCTGGCTTGGGCTGCGCGTGCAGCGTCGTGGTGGCTGTCGTACCGGCCGTTGCGCTGCCGGCAATCAGCAGCGCACCGCCGATCAGCGATCGAAGTGGCGTTGGCATGGGGAGTGTGGAAGTGAGTGAAGAGGACGTGCAAAAAGGGCAGTGACTACGGACGCGTGCGAGCCTTGAGCATCAGTTCCATGCGATCGATCTCGGTACTCTGATCGGCCACGACATCCGAAACGAACTTGAACACGTCGTCATCGTTGGCGGCGCCTTGGGCGCTCATGAGTTCATCGACCATGCCGATCGCACCCTTGTGATGCTGTATCATGTAGGTCAGGAAGTACCAGTCGAACGCCGGACCTTTCGCCGTCTTGAGCGTATCCATCTGCGCGGGCGTGAGCATGCCGGGCATCATCCCGCCCGATGCGTCGCCGCCCATGGTCGACATCTCCATGCCAGTGTGATGAGCATGGGCCATGGCTTCCATGTCACCGGCAGGTACCGTCTGCTTTCGCTTTCCCAGCCACGCTTTCATGAAGGCGATTTCATCGGTCTGCGACACGGTGATCCGTCCGGCCAGCACGCGGACTTCCGAACTGGCGCCGTTCGACTCGGCGAACGACGACATCGTGACGGCCTGCGCATGATGACTGATCATGCCCTGCATGAAGGACACATCGGCCTTCGTGTACGGCGGGATGCCGCCGTCCTGCGCGGCCAGCTGTGCCGGCGTGAGCGGACGCGCCGTGCGCGGGGCGCTGCCCGACGCGCAGGCGCCGAGCAGGGGAATGGTCGCGATGAGGGCGTACCGGAAAGTCGCGCGTGCAAGCATGGATCAGGGGAGCGTGAGAGTGGGAAGACCAGCCGCCTGGCGCTTGGCATTGAAGGCCGCGATACCCGTGGTGCGTATTGTGTTCCACTTGGGTAATACGTCGACCCCCATGGCGCGCGCTGCGGCGCAGGCTGCCACCTGGGTGGCGGTCGGCGCCACGTCGGCGTTGTGCATGGTCATCGCGGCCGCCAACATCGCCGTGCTGGCGCTTTCGAGCGAGGTCGCAGCAGGCGCCGCGCCGCGGCGTCGGAAGCCGCGTACGTTCCGGGCGGTGGCCGACGACGGTGCGACGGCTTCCAGTTGCGCCTTGAGGGCGTCAACGCCGGCACCGGTCATGCTGTTCAATTGCGTGATCACGGAACGCGCAGCGACAAAGGCGCGGTGCGTTTCAACGGCGCCGCGGTACATCTCCGTGCTGAGCGCGTGCAGACGCGCCAAGGCGACTGCCGGAGTCTTCACGCGCGGATCGAGCCGGAGCGTGAGTGGCTGCTCGTGCCGCTCGCCATTGGCCGTCAGTCGCACGGTGTAGCGGCCGGGCGGCGCCCACGGTGCGTTCACGGTGGGAAGCGTACGACCCGGCACGGCGCCGGTGGCGTCATCGTCTCCTTGGGGGATCGCATCTTCCGGCGTGACCGGATCGAAGTGGAGATCCCAGGTAAAGCGATGCAGTCCCTCGTCGTCGGACAGCGCCTGCGGCGGGCCGGGCCAATAAAGTGGGAGTCCGCAATACGGCGCGGTCGGTGTCGTCTTGCACACCTCGTTGTAGCGCACGCGATCGGTGTACGGATGCGGGTCGAGCGCCTTCTGCGCGCTGGAGTACGAGCGCACCAGTTTACCCGTGGCGTCGAGCACTTCGAGGGTGATCGGCGACGACGCCTTCGCGGGCAGCATATAGTCGATGAACGCACCCGACGGGGCGCTCTCGCCCGACGGCATTTCCGGCGGCCACGGCGTGGGATCATTGGTCGCGAAGCGCACCCGCACCGCTGTCGCGGGTGCGAACAGATAGGCGTCGCGTGCGGCCACGGCGGCTCGCGCGCGAGCCATTTGACGTAGTGGCGTGACGTTGTCGAAGATGTAGAAACCACGGCCGTGGGTACCGGCGATCAGATCGCTGCATAGACAGCTGCTGTCGTCCTTGATCTGCAGATCGCGCACCGAGATGGCCGGCATGTCGATGCGCAGCGACTCCCAGTGATCGCCGTCGTCGAACGACACCCACACCTGCGTATCGGTCGCGCCGTAGAGCAGCCCCTTCACCTTCGGGTCTTCGCGAATCGAATTCGCCGGCGCATTGCCCGGCAGGCCGTTGCTGATCTCGGTCCACGTGGCGCCCCCGTCGTGCGTGCGGTAGAAGTGCGGACGCAAGTCGTCGAGACGGAAGGTATTGGCGGCGATGTATGCGGTGCCGGCGTCGAAGTGCCCGGCGTCGATATTGTAGATACGTGTCCACGGCTTGAGTGCGCCCGGCGTCACGTTCTTCCAGGTGGTCCCGCCGTTCGTCGTGACCTGGACCTGTCCATCGTCGGTGCCGGCCCACAGTACATTCGCGCTGCGCGGCGACGGCGACAGCGCGGTAATCGCACCGGCCGGCGCTGGCGTGACGCTGCTGGTGTACTTGCCCGCGGTTGTCGGAACGTCCCACGTTTGTCGCGCCAGATCGGGGCTGATGCGCGTCCAGCTCTGTCCGCGGTCGAGCGTCTTCCACACCACGTTCGACGCGTAGTACAGCGCGTCGGGATTCACCGGTGAGAAATGCAACGGCATGGTGCGTACGTTGCGACCGAAGTTCTCGCCGTTGGGGCCTCGCACGGAGAGGTCGGGGCCGACCAATACAGTCTGTCCGGTGCGACGGTCATACTTCGAGACGTTCGTGCGCTGGCTGCCGAATATCACATCGGGATCGCGCGGGTCGGGTGCGGCGATGCCGTACTCCTGAATGTTGACCGGATGCCAATCGTGAAACGTGATGCGTCCGTCGTCGGAGCGACTCTTCACGCACGCCGAGCCGTTGTCCTGTTGTCCACTGCACACGCGATAGGGAAACGCGTTGTCGGTGGTCACGTGATACATCGCGGCGGTGGGCTGGGTGTACCAGTTGCTCCATGACGCGCCCCGATTGCCTGACACCACCGCGCCCTGGTCGGACACCGTGAAGATCAGATCGGGATTGTTGGGATTCACCCAGATCTTCTGATAATCATCACCGCCCGGCGCGCCGCGCACGGCCGACCAGGTAAGACCGCCATCTTCGGTGCGCCACATCACGACCGACGCGCTGTACACCACGTTCTCGTTGCTCGGATCGACCGTGATCGTGGGCAGGTCACCGCCACCAATGCGCGCCAGCGGACGATTGTCCACGAACTTCGGCGCGGCACCGACGGCCGACCCCGGACCGTTCACCGCGAGATACCAATGCTCGCCCGCGTCAGTGGACTTGTAGAAACCGATCGGGCCTGACGCGCCGGCCGCTGAGCCGGCCGGTGGTGCTGCGGCGACCATGGCATACAGCACCTTGGGATTGCCTGGCGCGAACGCGATGTTGGCCTGCAGGATCGATGGCAGTCCGACGGTGAGCTGCTTCCAGGAGGTGCCACCATCGGTGGACTTGAAAATGCCGTTGCCCCCGCCGCCAAAGCCCTGACCTTCGATGAAACTCTGTTGCTGTTGCCAGAGCGTGGCGTACACGATGTCGGGGTTCTGCGGATCGATGCGCACATCGTTGGCGCTCGTGTATTCGTCTTTGTACAGTACGCGCTGAAACGACGCGCCACCATCGACCGAGCGGAACACCCCGCGTTCGCTGTTCGGGCCGTACGGATGGCCGAGCGCGGCGACGAACAGCCGGTCGGGATTCTTCGGGTCGACATCGACCATCGCGATCATCTGCGATTCACGCAGGCCGAGATGCGCCCACGATTTCCCGTTGTCGATCGATTTGTACATGCCATCGCCGACGGCGAGGTCGGGGCGGATGATGCCGGCGCCGCTGCCCACGTAAATGATGTTCGGATTCGACGGCGCCACGGCGATCGCACCGATCGAGCCGGTGGGCTGGTCGTCGAAGAGCGGCACCCAATTCGAGCCGTAGTCCGTACTGCGCCACACGCCACCGTTGTCGAAGCCGGCGTAGAACACACTGGGCTGCGTGGGGACGCCGGCCAGGGCGCGCGCACGACCGGCGCGGACGGGGCCGATGGCACGCCAATGCAGCGCGCTGAAGCCCGGATCGGATTGCGCCGGAAGTACTCGCGCAATCGGTGAGAGCGCGGTCGCGAGGGAAAGCGCGAGCGAGCAGCGAGCCTGCAGAGAGCGCGGGATACGCACGGGAAGCCTGAGCGGAAGAAGAGGGTGCATGGACCCGTTCAACATGGGGCTAGCCGGCGGCGGCTGCTAGATTGCGCGCAATGACGCCCCCCACACCAGCGACCATTCGATACGGCTCGATCGCCATCCTGCTGGCGGTCCTCTGCTGGGGGTTGCTGGGGGTGATGTCGCGCGTGGCGATGGCCGATGGCACACCCCCGCTCACGGTGGCGTTCTGGCGGGCGGCGATGGCGGCGGCGCTGTTCACGGTTCACGCTGCCGTTAAGCGCGCTGAGCCCCTGCACCGCACCGATCGCCCCGCCGCACTGTTCCTCGGCGTCGCCGGCGTCGCCGTACTGTACTTCGCGTATCTCAACGCCGTCGAACAGGGTGGTGTAGCGCTGTCCTCGATCCTGATGTACTCGGCGCCGATCTGGGTCGCGATTGGCGGGCGGGTCTTTTTTCATGAGCGCGTGAGTGCGCGGGCGGCGGCCGCTCTCACGCTCACGCTGGTCGGCGTCGCGCTGGTGGCGCTGTCCAGCGGCACGGGAGCGATGCGCTGGTCGCCGGGCGCCGTGGGGTGGGGACTGCTCTCGGGCGCGATGTACGCGCTCTACTTTCTCGTGGGGCGGCGGCTGTTCTCGCGCAACGCGTCGGCCCGCGTCATGGCATGGGCGCTGAGCGTCGGCGCCGCCACGATGTTGCCGTTCGTGGAGTTCCAAGCGCTGTCGCGATCGGCGTGGGGCGGCGTGGCGTTCCTGGCGGTGGTGTGCACCTACGCCGCGTACCTCGCCTACGCCGAAGGGGTGAAGCGACTGCCGTCCGCGCGCGCGGCCACGATCGCCACGTTGGAGCCCGTCATCGCGGTGGTGGCCGCGTATATCGTGTGGGGAGAGCGCCTGTCGCCACTCGGACTCGCCGGTGCTGCCACCGTGGTCGCCGGCGTGTTGCTCAGCGCGGCTCAGTAGCACCGTTCCGGCAGTGCTTCGCGAGCCTTCGCGATCTGCGCGGACTTCGCGTGAACCGCGGTGCTTTCGGAGGCTGCCGCGCTATCGGAGAGCCCGTTGGTTCGCGCGAAGCTCGCGGAGTACGCGAAGAGACGCGAAGAGACGCGAAACTGACTGGTAGGGGAATTGCGTGGGCTGACGGTGGTGCGGCACCTCAGCGCGGCACCTCAGCGCGGCACGGGAGTCGCGCAGAGGTGCCGCATCGCCACGTCAGCCAGCGAGCCTTTGAACGAGGGGCCGAAGCCGGGCAGCTTCACCTGCTTGTGCATGCCGACCTTCTTGCCAGCGTCGTCGAGATAGTACCAGCTCTCCTTGGTCGCCACCGTCTGCTTCGCGCAGTCGTAGATGGCGATCGTGCGTGAACTGCGCAGGTCCCCCAACGCGTGCTTCAGCGGTGGTTGCAAGCGCACGCGTACCGTGGCGGTAATGATGCCGTCGTGGCGCGTCACCGACTTGGCTTCGAGAAAGACCGGCGTGCCGACCGACGTGGTGCCGATCTCCACGAGTTTCTGCGCCGTGGCGGACGACGCCAGGAGCAGGGAGCCGGCGAGCGCGAACGCGCAGCGCACAGTGACGGACAGCGGTGCATGCATATGGTCAGCGGCGTCGACGGGCGGTGGAGTCGGGCACGAACGTGAACGGCAGTTGCATGACCTGCTGCACGACGAGACCCTTACGTACCGCGGGCACGAAGCGCTGCTCGCGCACCGCGCGGCGCACCGGCTCCACGAGCGCCCGGTGCGTGGTCGTCATCGCGTTGAACGTCTCCATGACGGCTTCCCCGTTGGTGCCGACCACGAACTCGGCGATCAGCTCGCCGGCGACCTGCGCTTCGAACAGGGAGTCGGGATAGAATGGTCGTGAGATCATCGAGGAATCCACGCGAGCGCCCACGTCGACGTCGGCGGCGGTGAAGATCTTCAGCTCCTCGAGCAGTTGCGCGATGCGCGCGGCGGGTGTGAGCTCGCCTTGCTTCGGCTTTTTCGCGCGGAACTCACCGCGACGCGACCAGAGCACGATCGTTCCACAAGCGCTGCTCATTCGCTGATTTCCCTGAAACTCCATCGGCACGCTGGCGGGTCCGCTGTACACCTCGATCCCCTCGAACGAGCGCGGGTCCAACGCGTCCAGATCGAACTCGGCAGCAAACAACCCTTGGCCGTCCAGCCACACCAAGGGCGAACACCGACTGCCGCGAATGCGCACTCTGGTCTCGAAACCGCGCGACTCGATGCGGATGCCTGGTACTCCGCGAAGCACATCCGTCATTCGGCTGGGCTGTCGCCTCTCGATGTCGGCCTGTGTGAAGTAGCGACCGTTTCCGGCCTGCATTCGCCTGTAGAAGCCCGCCATCGGTCCGATGACGTCACGCCGGCCGACGACTTCCACGGCCGCAATGCGCTGGGCGATCTGGGTCATCACCACCGTGGGCTCGATGGACTGGCCGGCCAGCACCGTGACCAAGAGGGACTCCGGCCGGTAGCCGATACGGCGCACGCGCAGCCACATCGATCCCGCGTTTACCCGGGCGGCGTTGAACTGACCGGCATCATCGGATTCGGCGACGTTGGTGGCGCTCCCGAGGCGGATCTGCGCGCCGACCAGCGGGAGCCGCGCCTCGGTCACCACTCTGCCTTTCACGATCCCGGTGAGGACCGGCGTCACGACCTGCGCCGACAGCTCCGCCCTCGGCGCGAGCACAAGGCCCGGTAGGAGCCCGGCCCACGCCAACGCGACGTAGCGGGCCAGACGGCACGCTACGCGGCGGGAATGTCGCGGCGTGCGCGCAGTGAGCATGAGGGACGAGCTGAGCGGCATAGGAGACCGAGCGGTGGGCTTGTATGGTCCAGCCGTCAGGGTAGCATGTAAAGCATGCGCAGCGCCACCCGGCTCATCAAGATGAGCGTATTCCACCTGCTGTTAATCCCCCTCGCCCTTGGTTGTGTTCCGTGGCGGCGAAACCCGCCACTCGTGCCAGCGGTGGCTGGCAGACTCGTCCTGGCGCTCGATGGAGTGGACTACCGGGATATCGTCGACGCGCGGGCCAGGGGGCTGTTCGCCGGCTTCCGGGAGCCGAGCCGGCTGATCTCGACGTTTCCCTCGATCAGCGACGTTTCGTGGCACGACATCATGGGAGTACAGCCCCCGCCTGGATACCAGCGGATCTTCTACAGTGTGAGACAGAATGACGTCGTTGGCGATCTGCTCGATGCGATCCGGCCGATCGAGTACGAACGTCGCATGGACTTCGCATTCGGTACGAAATTTCATCACCTCGCCGCGTACCTGATGTCGAATCAGGTGGCACGGAAGGAAGTGGATGTCGATGTGAAGGAGTTTCTGCGCCGCGGCGGTCGCCCCACGATCTATGCGTACAACGTGGGGCCCGACGCGCTGCAGCACACCCGCGGCGATCTCGATAAATATCTTTCGCATCTCGACGAGAAGCTCGCGAAGTTGCAGCGGACGTATCGCGCACGCACGGGTCGCGACGTCGAGATCCTGATTCTCTCCGATCATGGGCACAACCGAGCGATTTCGGCCGAATTCCTTCCTGTCGTTGACGCACTCGCACAACAGGGATTTCACACGGTCCGTTCATTGACCAGCGCCGCCGACGTGGCCTTCAGCGTGGACGGTGTCACGACGGGGTTCGGTGTGTTTGCGCACCCCGACTCGGTGCAACGGGTGGCGTCTCTGCTGGTGGCCCTCGATGGTGTCGCGGTGGTGACCACGCGCGATACCACGGGGCGGTATCTCGTGCGGGCCGACAGTGCACTGGCCGAAATCACCACGCGCGGCAGCGGCGATTCCGCGACGTATCGGTATCGCGCAGTGCGCGGGGACCCGCTGCACTATGCGGACGTGCTCATGCGCATGGCGCATGATCGTGCGGTGTCGCCCGACGGCTTCGCCTCGGCCGCAACGTGGCTGCGCTACACCGCTGCCGAGCTGTTCCCGGCCGGGCCGCCGCGCATCGTGCGTGGACACACGGAAATCACACGCAATCCGGCACCGATTCTCGTCTCGCTCGACGACAAGATGCACGTTGGCCTCGGGGCCGTGTCGGTGGCGAACCGCATGCGGCCGCTAGGTGGCACACACGGCGCGTTGAGCGCGACGAACTCGCTTGGCGTCCTGATGTCGAACTTTGCGGAGACGCGCGACGATCTCACGCAGTCGGTGCGCCAACAATTCGGCGGGTTCGACGACCTGCACGATCCCGCCACCAACGAGTCGTCACTGCGGCTGGCGACCCCCGCAATGTTGCGGGCGGATCGCTGGAGCAGCTTCAGCGACCATTCGGCGCCGGTGGCGCTCTCGGTGCTCCCCGATAGCGAGCCGTTGCTCGTGCTGTCGCTCTCCGACAAGGATCGGCGTTGGGCCGGCGCCGCCGCGCGGGTGCTGGTGGACATTCGCCAGAAAGATGGCGGGTCGAACGGTGGCACAGCCGTGTCCAACAGTTACTGGTCACTGTCGCAGTGGACGGCGTCGGCCGATGGGCGAGCCTTTGCCATGAGGGCGTCGCACGTGAACTTGACGCAATTCGCATCGTCGTCGGCGGTTGTGGTGCGCGTGGTAATCGATCGCGTTCCCCAATCTGGTGTGGAGACTCGAGGAGCCGCGTCGAAGGTGGTGGGCTCGCTGGTGGTGCGCACCGACGCACGCGGCGCGGTGGTGATCTACTGAGTCACGGCGGCAGGGCTAACTCACGGGTTGTCCGTCGGGTAAGATTGCGGGGATCTGTTCGGCGTACTCCCTCCCGATCTCGCGGCCCCCTCTGGCGTCCCCATGTCACGATTGATCGCCCGCTCGCGGGCAGCGCTCTCCGCGCTCGCCCTTGTTGCCATTTCCGCAGTACCCGCGCGTGCGCAATCCGGCACGCGCCTGCTGCGCACCCCCAGTGTCAGCGCACAGCATATCGCGTTCGCCTATGCCAACAACATCTGGGTGGTCGAGCGCGCCGGTGGCGCCGCGCGCCGGCTCACGAGTTTCCAGGGGCAGGCGCAGAACCCCAAGCTCTCGCCCGACGGCACGCTCATCGCGTTCAGCGCCGAGTACGCGGGTAATACCGATGTCTACACGGTGCCGGTGGGCGGTGGACAGCCGAATCGACTTACCTGGCATCCGTCGGCCGATATGGTGCAGGGTTGGACGCCCGACGGGAAGTCGGTGATGTTCGCGAGTCCGCGCGCCTCGTGGGCGCCCTCGGCGGCGCCGCGCTTCTGGACCGTGCCGGTAGCGGGTGGTGTGGAAACGCCGTTGCCGATGCCGCGCGCCTATCAAGGCAAGCTCTCGGCCGATGGCAATCGCGTGGCGTATCGCATGCCGAGTTCGTGGGATGAAGAACGCCGGAACTATCGCGGCGGGCAGAACAAGCCCATCTGGATTTTCGATCTCAAGAGCTTCGCACTCGACTCGACGCCGTTCACGAACTCGAAGGAAATGGACCCGGTGTGGGTGAACGACGCCGTCTATTTCCTGTCGGATCGCGACGGCGTGTCGAACGTGTTTTCGTACGATACGAAGTCCAGGCAGCTGGCGCAGATCACGAAGTTCCGTGACTTCGACGTGAAGTCGCTCGATGCATCGGCGGGGACGGTCGTGTTCGAACAAGCCGGCTACGTGCACGAGCTCGATTCGAAGACGGGACGCGAGCGTGTCGTGAACATCACCGCGGCCGGCGACTTCCCGTGGATGATGGCGTCGTGGAAGGATGTATCGTCGCGCATCAGCAGCCTTGCGTTGTCGGCCACGGGCAAGCGCGCGGCCGTCGAAGCGCGCGGAGAGATCTTCACGATCCCCGCCGAGAAGGGCGATGTGCGCAACCTGACGAATACGAGCGGCGCAGCGGAGATTGCGCCGATATGGTCACCCGACGGCAAGTCGCTCGCGTACTTCAGCGATGCCAGCGGTGAGTACGCGCTCGTGATCGCGCCGCAGGACGGATTGGGCGGGCGTCGAGAGATCACGCTGCCGGAGCCGAGCCGCCCGTATAAGCCGAGCTGGTCGCCGAACGGCCGGAAGATCGCGTTCCAGGATACGCACTTCCGCATCTGGATGGTTGACTTGGCGAGTGGTCAGGCCAAGGTGGCCGACACCGATCCGTACTTCATGGCGGATCGTTCGATCGTGCCGGTGTGGAGTCCCGACTCGCGCTACCTGGCGTATCCGAAGCGGCTCAAGTCGTTGTTCCGTGCCATCTTCGTGTACGACGTCGAACGTGGTGCGGTGCAGCAGATCACCGACGGCCTCGCCGATGCCACGGCACCGGCGTGGGATGCGGGCAGCAAGTACCTCTGGTTCCTCGCGTCGACGAACTTCGCCCTGAACTCGTCGCTGCTGGATATGTCGAAGTACGATCGTCCGGAAACGCGGTCGTTGTACCTCACTGTGCTGGCCAAGGGCGATGCGTCCCCGTTGCTGCCGGAGAGCGATGAAGAAGCGGCGCGCACGCGCGGCGACAGCGCGGCGGTGCCGGCGCCAGTCGCGGCCCGTGCCGACAGCATGCGACCGGCGCCACCCGCGCCTCGTGCGGTACGCATCGATTTTGATGGCATTCAGCAGCGCATTATCGCAGTACCGGGTGTTACCGAGCGTGACTATGGCGAATTGCGCGCCGGTCCGGCCGGTTCGGTGTTCTTCCTCGAGCCCGTACCCGCTTCCGGTACGGGAGGCGCTGGTGCGCCGGCCGGCGGCAATGTGCTGCATCGCTTCCAGCTCTCCACGCGGCGCGCGGCCCAGTTCGCAACCGGCGTGGCGCAGTACGTGGTGAGCGCCGACGGCCGCAAGCTGTTGTATCGCACTGGTGGTGCGCAGGGGGCGCTGTATCTCGTGGAGGCCGATCGCGCCGTGCCCGCGGCCGGGACCGGTCGTCTCACGGCCACGTTGCGCGCGTATATCGACCCACGCGAGGAGTTCCGTCAGATCTTCAACGAAGGCTGGCGCAATCAGCGCAACAACTTGTACGTGAAGAATGCGCACGGCGCCGACTGGCCGGCGGTGAAGCAGATGTACGAGCCGTTGCTGGCGCATGTGAATCATCGCGCCGATCTGAATTATCTGATCGACAACATGGGCGCTGAGATCGCGATCGGTCACTCGTATGTTCGCGGTGGCGACATCCCCGAGGTGCCGAACAATACTGGCGGCTTGCTGGGCGCCGACTTCACGGTCGACAACGGTCGCTATCGACTGGCACGTATCTACGACGCCGAAAGCTGGAACCCGGAGTTGCGGGCGCCGCTCGCGGTGCCCGGGGTGAATGTGAACACCGGCGATTATGTGCTCGCCATCAATGGCGTGGAGCTGCGCGCGCCCGACAACATCTTCCGCTTGCTCGATGGCACCGCCAATCGGCAGACGGTACTCACCGTGAACTCACGCCCCGAGCTGCTGGGGGCGCGCACGGTGACCGTGTTACCGATCGCAAATGAGCAGGGACTTCGCACCCGCGCGTGGGTGGAGCACAATCGCCGTACGGTGGATTCGCTGTCTGGGGGCAAGCTGGCGTATGTGTATCTCCCGAACACTGGTCAGCCGGGATACACCAGCTTCAATCGCTATTACTTCGCGCAGCAGGACCGACAGGGCGTCGTGGTGGATGAGCGCTACAACGGCGGCGGCTCGGCGGCCGACTACATCGTCGACCTCCTGGGGCGCGACTACGACGGGTATTTCAACAACCCGGTCGGTGATCGCTATCCGTTCACCAGTCCCGCGAACGGGATCTGGGGACCGAAAGTGATGATCATCAACGAAATGGCAGGATCGGGCGGCGATCTGATGCCGTACATGTTCAAGCGTCGCAAGCTTGGACCGCTGGTCGGTGCGCGGACGTGGGGCGGACTGGTGGCGACCACCGATACGCCGAACTTCGTGGACGGCGGCTCGATGATCGCGCCGCGTTTCGGATTCTTCTCGCGCGACGACCAATTCGCCGTCGAGAACGAAGGCGTCGCGCCGGATATCGATGTCGAGAACTTCCCGAAGGACGTGATCGCCGGCCGTGATCCGCAGCTTGAGCGCGCAGTGCAGGAAGCCATGCGCCTGCTGTCCACATGGAAGAATAATCGCGCCACGAAGGAGCCGTTGCCCCCGGTGTGGGGTAAGCGAAAGCCGTGAGCACATTCAATCCGCGCATCTGGAATCGGAAGCTGCACCGATGGGGCTCGATCGCCGTGGCGCTCCCTTTCGTCATCGTGCTCTGCACGGGCTTGCTGCTGCAGCTCAAGAAGCAGTTCACGTGGGTGCAGCCGGCCGAGCAGAAAACCGCGGTGCGTGTACCAACGGTGACGATGGAGCAGATCCTCGCCACGGCGCAGTCCGTGCCGGAGGCGAAGGTGTCGAGTTGGACGGATATCGATCGACTCGATGTTCGTCCGGGGAAGGGCATCGTGAAGGTGGCGACGGTCGGGCATTGGGAGCTGCAGCTCGACCTCGCCACCGGGGCCGTACTACAGTCGGCGTACCGCCGCTCCGACGTCATCGAGAGCTTGCACGACGGGTCGTGGTTTCACGACCTGGTCAAGCTGTGGGTTTTCCTGCCGGCGGCGATCATCGTGCTCGGGTTGTGGATCACGGGGATGTATCTGTTTCTGCTGCCGTTCCGCGCGCGCGCCAAAAAGCGGCGCGTGGCGCAATCGTCGCCCGCGTGACGGAGCAGGCAAGTCCACCGTATTCGAATCGCTCAGGCGTGAACGTGGACGGTGCCGGCGCCGGAACGTGGATGGTGCAGCGAACGCGTGACCGACTTCCACCGCCGCCCGCTCGGCCGATCGTGGGTGTGTCGCCCGACCTGGCGTTCATTCACGCCAATCGCGAGGAGCCGGCACTCACGTGGATCGGCCACTCGTCGCTGCTGCTTCAGATCGACGGGGTGAACCTGCTGATCGATCCCGTGTTCAGTCGCCGCGCGTCGCCGGTGTGGTTTGCCGGTCCCAAGCGCCATCAGCCACCCGGGCTTCGCGCCGACCAGTTGCCGCGCATCGACGCCGTGGTGTTGTCGCACAACCACTACGATCATCTCGATCGACGCTCGATGCGCGACGTGGCGGTGCAGACCGGTGGCGCGCCGGCGTTCATCGTGCCGCGTGGCACCGAGTCGTGGTTCGCCACGAATCTTCCGCGTGCTGCGCGCAATGCGCAGGTGATCGGCTGCGCGTGGGATGACGTCGTTCGTTGGCCTGGACGTACGCGCGATCTCGAATTGCATTTTCTGGCGGTGCAGCATTGGTCGAATCGCACGATGCTGGATCGCAACCGATCATTGTGGGGCAGCTGGGCGGTGGTGCATCCCGATTTCCGATTCTGGTATTCCGGCGATCTCGGCTACTCCAACGAGCCGCGTGACATCGGTGCGCGCTTCGGGCACTTCGACGCGGCCGCGATCGCGATCGGCGCGTATGAGCCGCGGTGGTTCATGCGCACGCAACACGTGAACCCGGAGGAAGCGGTGCAGGTGATGCTCGATGTGAACGCGTCGGAAGCGATCGGCGTGCACTGGGGCACGTTTGCGCTCACCGACGAGCCGCTCGATCAGCCTCCGCGCGATCTCGCTGCCGCGCTTACCGCGCGCGGGTTGCCGCTGGATCGATTCCGCGTGCTGCGGCACGGGGAGACGCGTCGGTACCGGTCGCCAGATACACCAGCAATGGTGGACACCCCATGATGAGTGTGGCCGGCCACCACCAGATGGCGCGGCCACGTGCGCGCAGATCGCGCGCCAGCCACACGAGAACGATGGCGGTGAACACGCCCATGTCGTTCCACGCCATGAACACCATGGGATCCTGGCGAAGTGTCATCCACGCGTGCGCGAGCCCGGCCGCGACCGTGCCGTGCATCTGCATCCACGTGTAGAACGACCACTGTTCGTAGGCGAAGAAGAGCGCTGCGAACCCGAGAAGCGCGGGGCGTCGCATTATCCGGGCGGCTTCTCGTATTCCTCGGTCGGCAGCTTGAAAGCCGCGACGAGCTTCGGGTCACCGGTGATGCCGAGCACGCGCTGCGCCACGTACTCCCCGACGACGGGTCCGAACTTGAATCCTTCGGCCTGACCGACGCCGGCGATCCACGCGTTCGAGGTGCCGGGCACATGATCGATGATGAAGTTGCCGTTCACGCTCGATTCGTAGTGGCAAGCGCGGGTCTCGAGCAGCGGAGCATTCGCGAGCGCCGGGAATCGCGCCGCGAGGAATCGACGTGACCCATCGATCCGCTCTTGACTGGCCCAGCGACTGCTGGTATCCGGATCCTGCTGCGCCGGATCGGCCGGCACCGGCGCACCGGCGGCCGGACCGACGGCGGCCGGCGTCCCGACCGGGGCGCCGGCCGGTGGCACGGGCGGTGCGATCGCCCCCCGGACGCGAAAGCCGCGCGAATCGACCGGGAGCACGGGCCAGCCAGTCACCCCGGGGAAATTGAAGCTGGGCAGATTGGGGAACGTGAAGCGCGAATCGGCCACCGGTACACCGAAGTAACAGGCCACGCCGATCGGGATGCGCATCCTGTTTTCCATATAG
>JBBQXC010000082.1:0-20714 GCA_038210005.1 Gemmatimonadales bacterium | reverse complement strand
GTCTTGAAGCCCAAAGAATACTGATAAGGTCCTCACCACGCGGTCGCCTTCCCCGCACTGGGGCATGACGTGAACGCAGTCTGTCGGACCTTTCCTTAGGACTTATCGGCTCAAGAGGTAATTCTCTCCGCCCCGCACACTGGTCGAGTATCGACACCGGAGGGGCCGGGCTACACGTCGTTAGTGTATATGGTGCGCTACGGCGCGCGCAATGCGAGATTACGACATGGACTTCTACATGCTTTCCGGAATCGTGATGCTCGTCGCGTGGGGCGGCATCACGTATACAACCGATGCCCCCGGATGGATCCACCTGATGCTCACGGGTGGCGTCTTTCTTATAATCTGGCGCATCGTCGTGCGCGGCACACCTTCCGGTCCAGACCAGAAGCGCTGACCGCGCCGTCCTAAATCTCCCAGTTCGAGAGCACCATGCCCTCGACGGGCGGGACTTCGCTCCACCCGTAGGCGCTCATCCGCAGGTCCGTCCAGCGCACCCGTGCGCCCAGCGCGACCAGCGTACGATACGCATCCGGATAGTCGCCCTGCAGACGAATCGCGACCCGCCGGGTGCCCGTGCGGCGCGCCAGATCGGCGAGGCTGCCCACGAACTGTGGCAAGCTGCTGCGGCGGGCCAGTACGAGCTTGAGGACGCGCAGTTCGTCCCGCGTCCGTCCTTCCACCAGCGGCGCGGTGTGACAGACGGCAAAACCGGTGGGGGCGTCCAGCGGTCCCATCAGCACCGTGTCACCCAGCGTGAGGCGGTCGGTGAGTTCGAGTTCGCGCGTGAAGTCGTACCCGGGCATCACCCGCATGGTGAGCTCGCGACACGCGCTGATCGCCGCTTCTTTCTCGAGCAGCGACAGCCGCGAGAGCAGCTCCGGCGCGCGTTCGCCCAGTGCCGCATCGAGTGTGAGCGTGACCGTGAGATGGCCGGGAACGAAGCCGAGATTGGAGTAGAACCCGATATTGTCCATCGTGCGCGGCATCGTTTCGAGTCCGATCACTTTCACGGACTGCTGGCGCAGCCAGCGCATGCCGCTCTGCACGATGATCTTGCCGAGTCCCGCGCCTTGGCTGTCGGGGCGAACGCACAGCGGCCCCATCCAGCCTTCAGTACCGGAGTGATGCACCATGTTGAACGCCGCGATGCGCCCGCGTTCGTCACGCCAGCACAAGGCACCGTCACCGGCATCCTCGATGGCGTAGCGCCAGATCGACGGATTGAGCGGCGGCACACGCACGCCCGTCATGCCATCCTTTCGATAGCGCTCGGTGAACGCCTCGGCGAACACCTCGTTCAACTGCGGAATGTCGTCGACGGTGGCGACGATCGGCCCCTCGAGCGGACGGGTGCTGCGCCAGGTGCGCGGCGACGCAGTCATGTCTCGACCAGCGAAAGCGCGTCACCGGTAGACGCACCGAACAGATCGCCGTCGAGCGGCTCATCAGGCAGCACCGGCGCGCTCGCGTGCACCACACTGCAGCCGCGCGTTTCATCGAAGCGCACCAGCAACACGCGATCAAGTCCTTCGCGGACCTGCTCGATGTGCGTGATCACGATGACCTGCTCGAATCGATCATGCAAATGACGCAGGAGTTCGACCACATTCGCCCGACGCGTTTCGTCGAGTGACCCGAAGACTTCGTCGAGAATCAGCAAGGAGAATGCCTGCCCTGCCCGTTCGGCGATCATCTGTGAAATCGCCAGCCGCAGCACGAGGTTACACAGATCTTCCTCGCCACCGGAGATCACGGGCTTGGGCAGACCCTCCTCCATCACCAGCACCCTGTACTCCTCGTCGAACTCCAGCGCACTATACCGCCCGTCGGTCAGTCCGTCGAGGAATCCGCTGGCGATCTCGGCCAGTTCAGGACGCAGCTGGAAGTTGAGATCGGTTCGCAGGTCGGTGAGCGCGCGGTCGAGTTCATCGTGCAACTGCTTGTCCTTCTCGAGTGCGTCGAGCGTTTCCTGCAGTCGCGCGAGATCACGTCGTCCCTGCTCAGCACTGTCGAGCGCCGCGCGGGCCCGCTCCGCTTCGCCGACGGCGCTGACGGCATCGAGTTCGGCCCGACGGGCTTCGGCCGACGCGCGTTCATGCGCGTCGCGCACCCGCTGGTACGACGTGTCGTCCATCCCCAGCGCGGCGCGCTGACGCTCGAGCTCGACCACCTTCGTGCGGGCCGCGTCGCGTACGGCCGCAACACGCAGGCGTTCGGTGCGCGTCACATCTTCGCGCTCCACGAGACCGCCGACGCGGGCCGCCTTCGTCTCGAGCTCCTGCACCCGCACGACCTCGTCGCGCAGCGCACGGTGCCGCTGCGCATCATAGCCCAGCGGCAGCGCGGCCAGCTGCTCGGTGGCCTGCGCGAGCCGCGCCGCGAGCTCCCTGCGCGAATCGGCCACCTGCAACGCTTCACCCAGCGCATTCTGAATCCGCTGCAACCGTCGCTCTGCGGCCGACAGCTCCGCCTGCATGGTGCGACGCTGCTCGTCCATCGCTTCGATCGCCGCGGGGACCGCGACGAGCTGCTCGACGCGCTGCCGGTAGTAGTTGCCGTCGATGCGCACCGTCTCGATCTGCTCGTTGAGCAAGTCGAGCACGCCACGATACGACGCACCGAGCGGCCGCGCGCACGTCGGGCATGGCGACTCCTCGCCCAGCCCCTCGAGCGTGTCGCGCTGTTCGGAAAGTTCGGTGTACTGCCGCCGGAGTCCGTCCAACCGCGTCTCCGCTTCCTGACCGTCCTTCACCCACGCGGTGCGCTCGCTGTCGAGCGTGCGTTCCACGTCCGGCAGTTTGCCGCGCAACGTCGCGAGCTGCGCCTGCGTGTCGCGCTCGAGCGTGGGCGCCGATTCCAAACGAACCGTGCGCTCAGCGAGCTTGGCGTCGTCCTCGGCCAGCGTGCGCACCCCCTCCATCAGCGCCTGTCGTCGTGCGTCGGCCGCGGCGAGCTGCTCGAGCGATTCCAGTTCCGCGCGCAGCGAGGGCAGCGGCAGAATGGCGTTGCGCAGCGGCGCGAGCTCCCCGTGGGCGATGGCCACGGCATCGAGTTCGCGATCGAGCCGCTCCACTTCGCGGGCGAATCCCATGGCTTCGCTCTCGGCCACGCGCAGCTCGGCCTGCAGCTGCTGCATCTGGTCGCGCTGGGCCTGCGCATCGAGCCATTGCGGCGCCACGGCATTCAAACGGTCGGCGGTGTCGACGCGCGCGACGTCAGCCTCCATGGCACGCGTGCGCGACACCGCGAGTCGCGCCTCGGCATCGGCCACACCACGCCAGATGGCGTCGGCGTCGGGCATGCCCTGCTTGAGGCCGTTGATCTCCGCCATGAGCGCACGACGACGCTCGCGCGCGATCTCCTGCGCACCGCTGATCCGGTCATAGCCCAAGACGCGCGACAGAAAGCGCGCCCGCTCGGCCGCTCCCAGCGTCGCCATGACATCGAGTTCCTTCTGACCCGTGAAGTAGGTGTGAAAGAACTCGGAGCGCGTCATGCCGAGTCGGCGCTGCAACAGCTCGGTGGCGCCGGTGATCGTGTTGGCGATCGGCACGTCGCCGCCGTCGAGGAACACCTCGGCGTTGGTGAGTCCACGGATCACGCGATAGCGGTGGCCGGCGAGCTCGAATTCCAACTCCACTTTCACGGAGGCGCGCGGCGCGGCGCGTGAGAAGCGGATGGAATCGCGTGTGCCGCGCGCCGCGGGGGTGCCGTACAGCGACCACGCTATCGCTTCCAGCAGCGTGGACTTACCCGAGCCATTGGGACCGATGATGCCCGTGAGGCCGCGCTCGAACTCGATTCGGGTGTCGGCGTGCTGACGGAAATTCTGCAGACGGAGAGAAATCAATCGCATCCGTCAGCTCTCCAGCACGGGGAGCGCGGCCATCGCCGCGTCTTCTGCCTGCTGTAGATAGCGCAGGCCGAGCGACACCAGCACCTCGCGATCGACGCCCGGCGGTAACGGGCGCTCGTTGAGTCGCTCGGCTACCAGTTCCGGCAAGGTGGCCCGCCGGCCCGGTGCGCCTTCTCCCTTGCCGCGACGCGCCAGGACTTCCGGCCGCCGCGTATCGAGATGGAAGTGCATGGCGCGCTTGCGATACTCGCGAAGCGCTTCGTGGTTGAGCTCGCGCACGACATGGCGCGCGATGTTACGCACCGTGACGCGCACCACGCGATCGTCGATACCACCGATCGCGCTGTCCACGCGCGCGCGCAACGCGCTGTCGACCTCGGCGGCGCCCATGCCGCTGGCGTCGATCGGTTCGAGATCCAGCAACGGGCGCGATGGGGCCACCGGATGAAAACGATGCGCACCGGAGACCAGATCGTGCTCGATGAAGCCCTTGCCCGGGATGCGCTGTTCGCGTTCCTCGCGCAGCTCGCCCCACGGATTGGAACTCGTGTAGTCGAGCGAGCCGCTGTAGTAGGCCCGCGTGGCGACTTCGCGATACACGTGGTAGTGTCCGAGGGCTACATAGCTCCACTGCTCCGCGTGCAGCTCGGCCGGATCGATCTCGATGGCTGCGCGATCGGCCGGCGCCGCGTGCGCGGGGAGCATGCCGGCGATTTCACCGTGCAGCAGTAACACCGTGTGATCGAAGCCTTCCGGTGGCACGAAGGGCGGACGGTCGATACCGGGAACATCGGGCACCGCCAACACCGCGAGCGAACGCCCTGGAAATGTGAACAGCTCGGCTTTCGCATCGGCGACGTTCACGCCGATTTCGCGGAAGAGCCGGAGAATGCAACCCGTTTCCGACGTGCGGGGCGCGTCATGATTGCCCGCCACCATCACGATCGGCGTGCCGGGCAGGCGATCGCGCAGGGCGGAGAAGGTGCGGAAAGCATGCAGGATCGCCGGATTCGACGGGCGCACCGTGTGGAACACGTCACCGCCGACGACGATCAGATCGGGAGCACACTCGATGATCTGGGCGACCGCACGTGACACCGTCGCGGCGACGTCAGCTTCACGCTGGTTGATTCCGGTCGGCGTGAGCCGTTGATACTGGCGGAATCCGAGATGGAGATCGCTGAGGTGAACCAGGCGCATGCTGCAAGCTACAGAACGACACCGTCCGCTCAAAGGACGGCGCTGCGCCCGCGCCGGTCAGCGGATGCGAATGCGCTGCACGATGCGCAGGTCGAGCAACATGGGCCGAGCCGCCTCGGCGGGGCCGGGCGTGACTTCGGACTGCACGTCGATGACGGTACGGGCATCGACGATCCAGGCCCGCAGGCGGTCGAGGACCATCGTGCCGCGCACGGTGCCGGCGGTGACCACCCGCGTGCCGACGGGCAACTCACGTGCGGCACCGTCCCGTCGCAGTTGTCCATCCATGGAGATCCAGGCGTTCCGTCCACCCTGCGTGAGGGAATCGAGACGGAACCGCGTGCGCACCACGCCGTCGGCGCGATAGCCGCTGAGCGGAAGCGAGGGGAGCACAATGTCGCGTTCCCAGCGTTCACCCACCCGCACCGCGTGGTCAGGCAGCAGCGCCGGCATCGAGGCCAAGGTGGCCCCGAGTTCCATCGCCCCTGGCGGTGGATCGCTCACCCGCATGGCACCGTCGGGGGTCACGCGCACGCGCACCTGCCGTCCGTCGGCGGGAAGCGGCAGCGATTCGAGCCGTCCTTGCTCGGCGGCGGGGCCGGCCCACATGGCCATCGAATCGGTCGTGGCCAGCAAGGTTGTGGACGACAGGTCGCTCGCCTCGACCAGCGAGTGCGCGTACATGACGAGTTTGGTGACGTGCAGCGAGGCCCGTGCCCGCCGCGGACCGTACTCCGGCGACTTCGATGCCGGCGGCGCATTTCCACCGGCGCGACGCCCATCGATACCGGCCCCCGAGCCAACCGGAGGCACCGACGATTCCGTGCGACGTCCGCTCATCTCGATGGTCTGCTCCATCTGCAAGCGCAGCGTGTCACCTACCCGCGGACGCACGATGAGCGTCACGCCATCGGCGCCCGCGCGCATGGATTGCGCGGACAACGGCGCCGCGACCGCGAGCGAAAGTATCAGCGTGAGCACGCACGTGCCGAACCGCCCGCAGCGCACCCGGGCGATCCGCCGCCCGCGGACTCCGTAGGACGACATCATCCGCCGTATTCGTCGGGTGAGAACGAACGCAGTGCACGCGGACGCGGCGCCACGGCCTCGACCTCGCTCGCGGTCGGACGCGCACGCCGTGCCAATTCACGCGTGAACGCGCGCTTCACGTCGTCAGGTCGGGTGCGCACCACCGCATTGCGCGCGGCGAGCACGACATGTTCATCGTACAACAGAATGGTTTGCTGCACGAAGCCGAGCTCGATGGAGTCATCGAGTCGACGCAACTCGCGCGTGACCGCCTGCGCCAGCGACGGCTCCGGCGCCTGCGGAAACCGTTCCACACCCTCGCGGCCGGACATCACCGACGGGCGCGGAAAGCGTACGAACACCGGCTGTGTGAAATGCGGATGGCGCACCATGAGCTGCCCCTTGTCGAGTGTGGCCATGCGCGCTTTGATCGCCGGGCTCAACACCTGATACCCGGGTGATGCCAGCTCGTCGCCATCCATGCGCCCGTACAGGGCCGTGCCCGCGTTACCGGTCACCCGACGATGCACCTGCGAGCGGAATTGCTGTGCACCGAACAGCACGAGTCCGAGGTAGCGGCCGCGTTCGGCGATATCGAGCAGCATTTTGCGGACATAGGTATCGGGACCATCGTGAGGCGCATACTTGTTCAGCTCATCGACGAAGACGATGACGTGGTCCACACCGAGCTCCCGACGCTCGAGTTGTTCGCGCAGCCGGGACACCACGCGGGCGAAGACGAGATCCTGCGCGTCTTCCTCCACGTTGGCGACATCGACCACATACACCGCGCGATCCACAAAGCTCCCGAACGGCAGATCCGATACGGCGCCGTCGTCGGTGACGAGCCCCGCGCATCGCGTGGACAGGTTGGACAGCCGGTTCCGGACTTTCCGCACCGTCGCCGCATGATGCGTGCGCCAGGTGTCGCCGTTGGAATCTTCAAGCTTGCGCAGCACGTCACGGAACCACGCATCCAGATCGGCGAACGACTGCACACGATGTGTGCGCGAGAAGCCGGGTTCCTCGAAATCCTTGCCGACCACGCGCTCCCGGATGAAGTCGATGAGCGCGTCGGCTTTCGCATCGATATCGTCCTTGTTCAGCAGTACTTCGGCGAACTGCAGCACTTCGCCGAGGCCCCACGTGAGCGGCGACACACTGTCGGCGAGCGCGGGATGCGAGCGCAGGGTGTTCAGCGCGAAGCCACGTGCGGTGAACGGCGCGAAGTAGCGCACGTCCTGAAACGGCGTCGGCGGCACACCGAGCATCTCGTACATCTCGAGATCGGCCGGCTCGAGCTTTCCCGGCTGATCGAGAAAGCACAGGTCCGGCCCCTTCACGTTGAAGCACACCGCCGCGACCGTGCCGCGATGTGCGGGAAAGTGTGCGAAGATCGACTGCAACAGCCACTCGATCGCACTGGTCTTCGTGGCGAGTCCCGAGACACCGGAAATATTCAGGTGCGCCGCTTCGGGCCCCACCAGAAAGTCGGCGTCGAGGAAGATCGGCGAACGCATGCCACCGGCGCGATACACGCCCACCGGAATGCCCGTGGCCGATGCGCCGGTGATATACCCGTCCATGCGCAAGGCCACCGCGACGTCGGCATCGTCGGCGAGGTAGACCGCGCCGAGCGGCACGGGCTGCAGCGGTTCCTCGGGGATGTGTCGCAACACCGACGCGGTGTACAGCCGGATCTCCGTGCGATCGGTATGCGACAGCGGCCCCTGATGCGGCCGGCCGTCGTGCCCGAGCACATCGTGCAGCGGCGACTGCAGGTCGCTGTAACTGAAGCCCTCCACCACCACGCCATACACGCGCGGGATCACGGCTTCCACCGGGGTGTTGCCCTCGACGCGCACGATCGTGCCGATCCCGATCGGGGCGTCGATCGCCGTCCAGAAATGGAACTCGTGCGGCGTATTCGGCTTCTTCTCCGTCGCGACGACACGACCGAGCGGCAGCGACACGGCAGCGAGTGCCGCATCGGGCGCGGCACCGGGAACAGCGGAATTCGAGGTCACAGCGTCACGACGAAGAAGGTCAGATTCCGACAAGCGCATCGAGATACATCTCACAGGCATGAATGCCGTAGGTGAGGGTATCCCACCGCAGATCGGGAAGCGAGAGCGGGGCCCGCTCGGCGAGAATGCCGGCGGAGATACGATCACAGTGCGCGGTGAACCGCGCGCGCGCGTCGTCGGTGATGTGCTCCGGGTCGAGCATGTCGGCGGGCGGGGATATCTCCACGCGCACCAGACCGTGCAACGGATCACCGCCGGCGGCGGTGCGGAGACGCAAATACCAACTCGCCACCGCGCGACGCGGACGATGCCCGATGAGGAAGGCCGGGGATCGCGCCGCCTCCGCGAGCGCGAGCACGGACTCCACATGGTCCACCGTGCCGTACAGCGTGGTATGTGATTTCACCACGCCGAACGCCGTGGCGCGTTCGTCCACCGCCAGATTGCCGGAGATCCCACCGTCGATCCACAGCCATCGCGATTCACGGCGACACCAGTCGGCGGCGAGTCGACGTTCGAGCCCTTCCCGCTCCAGCGCCACGAGGTCGAGCGCCCTGGCACGAAGTGCGAACGGATGCACCGGGATCGCGTCGTCGGTCACGTCGGCGGTGATATCCACCACGGGGACCCCACTGTCGACCAGTTGGTTCCACGCCGACTCCCCGAGCTTTCCTCGCGACGCGTAGAGCGCCCGACGGACACTCGGCTCGCGCCAGGTCTCGAGCCGGCGCGCCACGCGCTCGCGGACGGCGGCCGCGACCGACGCGTAGATCAGCGGTGAACCGGAGAGGTAGCCCACGACGCGGCTGCGCTGGACGCCGTCCAGGAACGCCACGACCAGCGGTTCGACCGGCACGTCGACGGCGCGCGCTCCCGGCACCTCCAGCAGCGCACACGGCGCCACCGACGGCGGGTCGCTGCGGAGAGCGAGGCGCTCGAGCGTGGGCCCGCTACCGGCCGCCACCAGCGCGCCGTCGCCGAACAGCGCGCGGATCGACCGGAGGGCGCCACGGAGCGAGGCATCGGCGGGAGGACGTTCGTCGGTCACGAGGGGCACGCTAGCGGGCCGGGCGCCCGCAGACAATCAGACCGACAATCAGACCGACCATTCGACCGCTCGTGGACTCGGGTGGTGGACTTCGGCGCGCCGGTCCACGAAACTCACGGTGTGAGACTTTTCCGACCTTCTGCCATCGCCACCCCGCGACTCCGCGGCATGGCCCTTCGTGCCCTACCTCTGGGACTCGCGTTCCTCGGTGCGGCCTGCGACACCACTGAGCGGGTCAAGAACGCGCTCAAGCCCGATCAGGGGGATCCGGTGTGGCAGGGCGACAGCACGCTGCTCGCCACCCATCCGGAAGTGCTGTTCCGCGTGACGCGCGACAGCGCTGGACCGCGCATCGTGCCACTGGCCACGATGGGGCCACAGGGCTTCCGGCTGCTCACCTTGAGCGATCGCGGCTGGCGCGCGTTCGATCTCGATTATCTGTTCGCCGGGAAATCGCTCACGCCATATCGCGGCGGGCGGGCGCTGGCGACCGTCACGTCGACGCGTGGCATGTGGGAGGGCGCACCGCTCGACACGATCCGCGGCTGCTCGATCATGCTCCCCGGCGCGCTGGCGTCACTTCCCGATGGCGTCGAGTTCTTCACCAGCGGCAAGCGACCGCCGCTCAAGCCGGTCACGCCGCTCTCAGCCGGCGAGCTGCAAACGGCGATCGATGCGATTGCCACCCTGATCGCGCCGGCGGCCGGGATCTCGATGTCGATGTTGCCGCGCTATCAGCGCGAGGTGTACGTCGCCGAGACCGGCAATGGTCCGCGGCCCACGATCGTCGTGGTATACGACGATCCCGAAGTGGTGCCCGACAGCGTGCGCCAGATGGGCGCACGTCCCCGGCATCTCGTGGTCGTGCTGGACAAGGGCGTGTACGGCTACAAGCCGACGTTCACCTATACCACGCTGGGCAACAAGCTGTCACCGCCGCGCTATCGCTATCTCGACCACATCGACGTGGACGACGACGGCAAGTCGGAGCTGTTCTTCGGCCTCAGGATCAAGGGCGCGCCGCTGTACACGATCGTGATGCGCTACGAAGCGGAGGCTTGGCGTGAACTGTTGCGGAACGAACGGCAGCGCTGCCACGGGTGAAAAACCGGGGTCGATTACTCGACCCCGATGTCCCACGCCTGTTCGAGATCGTTGCGGCTGTACGCGCGGAAGGCGGTGAGCGTTTGCGTGCGAACGATGCCGGGCACCTTGGCAAATTCCTCGGTGACCACGGTGGCGATGCGCTCGAGATCGGGAACACGTACGATGGCGACGAGGTCCCAAGCGCCGGACACCGAGTACACCTCGCTGACGCCCTCGATGCCGGCCAGCGCGGTGGCACAGGCGGGGATGGTCTTCGGATCGGCCTGCACCAGCACGATGGTCGTGATCATGAACGCCTCGGGAACGTGAGAGAGTCGCGGGGACCCGGGAGGGAGCCTGCTCAGGCGCCGGTGAGGCAACGGGCGATGCGCGTCACGCCCTCGACGGCCACCGACTCGGTCGTGGCGTAGCTCGCGCGGATCCAGTCGGGCGTGAGGAACGCACTGCCCGGCACGACGGCCACCTTGTGCTCCTCGAGCACAGCCGCCGCGAACGCCGCGCCGGCATCGGCGGCACCACGAAAGCCGGCCACGTTGATGTACACGTAGAACGCACCGGCCGGATAGACATACCGTACCGTCGGGAACGCGGCGAGCGCCGCCACCACCGCATCGCGGCGCTGGCGGAATTCCTTCACCATGTGATTCACAGCCTCGTCGGCCTCGTCCTGTCGCGCGAGCGCGGCGAGGGCGGCGTGCTGCGACACCGCCGCCGGGTTCGACGTGGTGTGCGACTGAAACGCCGTCATCGCCTTCGACACGGCCACCGGTGCGATCGTCCAGCCGATCCGCCATCCCGTCATGGCGTACGCCTTCGCGACACCGTTGATCACGATCAGATTCTCGCGCGTCTTCGCGACTTCGAGCGCCGAGTGCGCACCCCCCTCGTAGGCGATGCGCAGATAGATCTCGTCGGCGAGTACCCACCAGCCCTTGTCGGCCGCGAGATCGAGGATCGCCGTGAGTTCGTCACGCGTGTACACCGCGCCGGTGGGGTTACTCGGCGAGTTCAACATGAGCCCCTTGGTGCGCGGCGTGGCGGCGGCCGCCAGCTGCGCAGCCGTCACCTTGAGGTCGTTGGCTTCGTCGCCGAACACGGGTACGGACACGGCACGTGCCAGCTCCACCATCTCGTAGTAACTCGTCCATGCCGGCGACGGAATCAACACCTCGTCGTCCGGGCCGAAGCAGCATACGCAGGCGTTGTAGAGCGACTGCTTGGAGCCGCTCGAGACCACCACTTCGGCGGCGGTGATCGGCGCCCCGTGCGCGAGCAGCCGGTTGGCGTCGGCCGCGATGGCTTCACGAAGCGGCAGAATCCCCTCAGTGGCCGTGTACCGGGTCGCGCCCGCTTCGATGGCGGCCGTGGCCGCGTGCCGGATGAACGCCGGCGTATCGAAGTCGGGCTCACCGGCGCCGAGGTCGATGATCGCCAAACCGGCAGCCTTGAGCGCCCGGGCCTTGGCCGCCACCGCCAACGTCGCGGATTCCTTGAGTCGGGCGATGTTGGCGGACGGCTGGAAGACCAAAGACATGATCGCGGCGCGGAACGAAGGTGGATGACAAAGGCAAATCGCCCCCCTGCAGGTCGGGGCCGAAACCGGCTACCTTTCACGGCTGGGCGTGTAGCGGGCCCGGGGGGACGGTCCGTCGCAGGGCGGCGGACGACCACAGCAGGATGCAGTGAACACGCAGCAATTAAGCGCGCCTGCCAGAGGCGCGCTACGCGCTGGGTGCTACGCGGGTTTGCGGTGCGCTATAGGGGCGCGACAATCACTGGCCGTTGGGCGGCCAGGCTGACCGACAATCGATGGGGTGGGGCGTGGGCGAGCAAGAACGGGAAGAGACGTCGCCAGGGGCGACGCGGAGCCAGCACGTGGTGCTGCAGGGACCCGCAGATCTGCGGATGATGACCGCCGCCATGCGTCCGGGAATCGAACGCAGCCGTCGGATGCAGGGTGTGGCCGCGCCGGCCTGCCTGGTGATCACCCCGACCGTCGAACAGGCGCTCAGCGCCGCCGAACAGGCGCGTCTGCTGCTGGCCGACGACAGCCTGCGGGTCGTGCCCGTCACCTCCGCTACGCGCGCCCGTCGCGTCCTCGCCGCCGGTCCGGTGGCCGTGGTCACCGGCACCGCCGCCGACCTCCTCGCCCTTCGTCGGGAAGCCGCCATCGACCTGCAGCAGCTGCAGGTACTCGTCGTCTTCAGCCTCGACGAGATCCTCGCCGACAAGATGGGCGACACCCTGCAGGCCCTGCTCGGCGATTCGCCGGAAGACATGATGCGGGTCGGCACGATCGACAGCGAATCGGACGAGATCGAGGCCTTCCTCGAAGCGCAGATGCGTCGCGCGCGTCGTCTCACGCCGATCCTGGTCGGTGACGCCCCGCTCGCGATGACGCCGAGCTTCGTGATCACGTCGGCCTCGGGCCGCGCTGATGCGTTGCGTGCGATCCTCGATGAAGTCGACCCGCCGTCGGTCGTGGTCGTCGCCACCACCGAAGCCGGGCAGCGCGAAGCGCAGGCCGCGATAACGCGCATCGGGATGGCGGTCGATGGACTGAACGTGCAGGTCGTGCGTCAGTCCACGTCGCAGCACGTCGCGCTCGTGGTGCTCTGGGAGTCGCCGGTATCGTACGACGCGCTCGTGGACGCGCTCGCGGCACGCCCGGTGGACGCCGTCGCCCTGCTGTTGGCCGACGAACTCGCCGCCTTCCGTCGCATGACGACCGGCCTGGCGGAAGCGTGGACACCGGCCGCGCGTAAGGCCAATGCCGAGAGCCGCGTGCAGGCGCTGCGCGCCGCGCTGCGTACCACGCTGGCGAATTCGGGGGGCACGTCGGCCAGCGAAATGGCGCTGCTCGCGCCGTTGCTGGAAACGCACGACTCGTTGGAGATCGCCGCCGCCGCGCTACGCTTGTACGAAGGCGCGCGTCGCGAACTGGTGACGGCGCGAACCAAGGCGACGACCGCTGGTCCGGTGCGCACGCCGCTGGCCGCTGGCCACAAACCGGATGCGCCGGTCGTTGATGGCAAGCAGCGCGTGTTCCTGGCTGCCGGCAAACGTGATGGCGTGCGCGTCGGCGACATCGTCGGTGCCGTGGCGAACGAAGCGGGCATTCCGGGCGACCGCATCGGACAGGTCGAGTTGTTCGAGTCGCATGCGATCGTCGAGCTCAACGCGGACGACGCCGCCAAGGCCGTGCAGGCCCTGGGTTCGGTGTCGCTCCGTGGCCGTCGTCTCAGCGCCCGGATCGACGAGCGCAGTGGCGAAGCCCCGCGCGGTGGCGATCGTGGCCACGATCGTGGTGGCGATCGTGGATCGCGTGGTCCGCGCAGCGAGCGCACGTTTGGCCCGCCGCGTCGCGATGCCGGCGACCGTCCGCCCCGCGGCTCCGATCGCGGCGAGCGCCCGGCCCGTCCGTCGTTCGGTGGTGACCGTGGCCCGCGTCCGGAAGGTCATGGTGGGCCGCCGCGTGGTGGCAACGACCGGCCGCCGCGCGCCGACGACGAGCGTCGTGCGTTCGGCGACCGTCCGGTGCGTGAGCGTGCGGAAGGTCGGGAGGAGTGGTCGGAGCGTGGCGCCCGCTTGCAGAATGCGAGTCGGAAGCCGCGCCCAAATACCGATGGGAGCAGCGAGAGCTGATCATGAGCGGCAGCTTTCAGGTCTCCGGCGGGTGGATGGAGGTCGTCGCCGGCTCGATGTTCAGCGGCAAGACCGAAGAGCTGTTGCGGCGCGTGCGGCGGGCGACCATCGCCCGCAAACGCGTGCAGGTGTTCAAGTCACATCTCGACGATCGGTACGCCGGGCTCTGGAATGTCTCCAGCCATGACCGGCGTACCTTCGAGGCGATTCCGGTCGACTCCTCGTCGCAGATTCTGCTGCGTCTCGATCCGATGGCGCAGGTGATCGCCATCGACGAGGCGCAGTTCCTCGACGCCGGGATCGTGCAGGTGGCCTCGAGTCTGGCCGATCGTGGGCGGCGGGTCATTCTCGCCGGCATCGACAGTGATTTCCGTGGCGAACCGTTCGGTCCGATGCCGCAGCTCATGGCGGTCTCGGAAATGGTCGACAAACTGCACGCGATCTGCGTGCTGTGCGGGTCGCCGGCCAGTCGGAATCAGCGACTGATCGGCGGCAAGCCCGCACCGTACGACTCACCCACGATCATGGTTGGTGCCGCCGACTCCTACGAGGCACGGTGCCGCGCCTGCCACATCGTCCCGCGCCCTACCGAAGGACAGCAGCAGCTGCTGTAGCGCGCGCGAGGGCCAGCGTGATCGCCTCGGCGAGCTGACTACTCGTGAATGGCTTGTTCACAAATGGCACACCGCGAGCGTCGATCGCCGCGCGTGCCCCCGGATTTACACTGTAGCCGCTGACGGCCACGATCGGCATCGTCGGATACCGGGCGGTGACGGCCTCCATCAGGTCGAGACCGTTCATCCCGGGCATCGTCAAATCAGTGATCATCAGCGAGACGTCGGCGGCGTGCGTCGCCAGCACGTCCAGCGCATGCTGCGCCGAGGGCGCCACCACGACGGCGTGTCCCATCTTCTCCAGCATGCGCTTCCCAAGCTCCAGCAGCATCGGATCGTCGTCGACGAGGAGCATGCTGTGGACGGCCGGCGCGGTGATCGGTGTCGGCGGCGGGTCGTCGCGTGGCGTGACACGCGATGCGATTCGCGATGCGATCTGCGGCGAGGAGACGGGCGTGATGCGCGGTTCGGGCACCAGCGCCGCCGGGAAGAACAGGCGGAGCGTGGTCCCCGCACCCGCCGCGGACTCGCACTCGATGAACCCGCGACTCTGGTGCACGAGGCCGTGGACCGATGCGAGCCCCAACCCCTTGTTCGCGCCGAACTCCTGCGTCGAGAAGAACGGTTCGAAGAGACGAGCCTTGAGGTCGTCGCTCATGCCGGTGCCCGTATCGGAGACCGACAAAACGGCGTACGGACGCGGCGCGTCGGCGGTCGGTGCCTGCGGATGCCGCATCATCACGATGGCGGTCGCCACCGACAGTGTGCCGCCCTGCGCCTTGGCGATCATCGCGGCACTCGCATTGTCCACGAGCGCACGAAGCGCATCGAGCAGGCGGGGCCGATCGACGACCGCGATGACCGGCGTCTCGCTCAGGTCGAGTCGCACCACGATCGACCGCGGGAGTTCGTCGCGGATGACCGGCAGCCGATCGCGCAACAGCTGGTTGACCTCGACCGATTCCGCGCGCAGCAGCTGACGACGCCCCACGGCGAGCAGGCGGCGCGTGAGCGCTTCGGCGCGCTCCGTCGCGCGCTCGATCGCGTCGAGGTCTTCGGCGTAAGGCGACGTGGGACCGATGCTCTCGCGCAAGAACCCCGTGGAGCCGCGAACGACCGTGAGCAGGTTGTTGAAGTCGTGGGCGATGCCGCCGGCCAGCTGACCGACCGCCTCGAGCTTCTGCGCCTGCCGGAGACGCTCCTCGGAGCTCCGCGCGTCGGTCACGTCGGTGAAGACCGCGACCGACGCATACGGCCGCTGTTCGCCGGGGCGAACCAGCGGATCGGCGGTGACATTCAACCAGCCGAACGTCCCATTGCCTCGCTGCACGCCCATCAGCGCCCGCGCCTGACTCCGACCGGTCTGGAGCGCGATCAGGGCGGGATGGGTCTCCAGAGGCCACGGGGTGCCGTCTTCGTGCACTGCGCTCCAGTCGCGATCGACCGGCTTGAGCCCCAGCAGCTGCGCCCCCGACAGCCCGAGTATACGTTCAGCGCTCGGGTTGTAGTCGCGAATGGCACCGGTTTCGTCGTGCAGCACGACGCCTTCCTGCATGCCCGCGATGACGGCGCGAAAGCGCGCGTCCGATTCGCGGAGCTGCCGTTCAGCGCGGACACGATCGGTGGTGTCCTGAATGATGATGTGCAGCACGCGCCGCCCGGCGATCGCGACGACGCCGATGAATGCTTCCACCTGACGCAGCTCGCCGTTGGCGACGCGGTGCTCGCGCTGCACACGCAGTCCCGTGCCGGTTGCGATCGCCGAGGTGGTATCACGCCAATGATCGAGGGCGACGGCTTCGAGATCGGTGACATACATCGCGCGCATCGTGTCGCGCGGCCAGCCGTAGAACGTGACGGCCGCCGGATTCACATCGACGATGTGCGCGGTCTCGATATCGGCCAGCAACTGCACCGCGCCGTTGTTCTCGAAGAGCTCGCGATGCCGCGCTTCACTTTCTTCGAGCGCCAGCCGTTCGAGCTGTCGCGGCGTGATGTCGCGCGAGGCGATCGCGACCGCGTCGCCCGGCACGGGAACGAACTGACGCTGCAACCAGCGGAGCGGCTGTTCGACCGTGGGCGCATGCTGCGTGGTTTCCAGCGCGGCGCCGGTGATGAGGACCGAGCAGCACTGCTCCCAGAGATTCCAGTCACGGCTACTCGCGAACATCTCCATCAGCGAATGACCGAGCAGCTCCTCGCGGCTCCTCTTCGCGATGTCGGCGGCCCGCGCATTCACGTCGAGAATCTCGAAGCGCTCGATCGTGCCGTCAGCGGCGCGGTGCGCACGGGCGATGACGAATGCATCGAGGCCGGCCTCGATCACGCCGCGCAGCCGATGCTCCGATTCGCGCAACGCCTGCGAGGCTTCCGCTTCGTCGGTGACGTTGCGGGCAAGGCCCAGCAGATGGGTGGCGATCCCGTCGGCATCACGAATTGCACTGAGACGGGTCTCGCGCACCAGACGTCGCCCGTCGAGGGTCACGACCTCGCGATAGGCGATGGGCGCGCTCGCGGTCAGCACGTCCTCGCACCGCGACAGCATCAGCGCCGCTTCCGCCGGCGGGAAGACTTCGTGCGGCAGACGCCCTACCAGCTGCGACGCGTCAATCCCGGTCGCGGCCACGTAGGTCGCATTCACCGACTCACACCGATAGACCCCGGGGGCTTCGATGCGGAGGATGAAGGCCATTTCGTGCATGTGTTCCGTCAGCATCCGGAGACGCGCCTCACGGCGCGCGGCGTCACGCGCCGACTGCACACGCGCCGTCACGTCGCGCAACTGCACCGTGCGGAAAGACATCGGACCGGCCGCGCGGTCGGTGCCAGTGCCGGTGTCGGCCGCCGTCCCGGCGGTCATCCGGGCTTCCCACACCCGCTCGCCGGCGCCGTCCCCGACGGAAAACTCCAGCGGCGGCGCGTCGGTCATCAGCAGCGCGCCCTCGAGCCAGGCCGACCACGTGCCGTCGCCGACGTGCTTCGCGCGCTGAGGAAGCAGCTGTCCCCGGAGCGCGTCGGGCGGCAATCCGAGCAGCGTACCGGCGGCCTGATTCGCATCGAGGATCCGGCCCTGCCCGTCGGTCACGAGCAGGACGTCGTCCAAGGCCATGAGGGCCGTCAGGAGCAGTGCGGAGGACACGAGAGGGTCGGAGGGCGCGGTGCGGACACGATCGAGAGAGGCCGTCACGAGCGTTTTCGCCGATGACTGCCGTGGGAAATGTGCAAGCGCGTCACAGCTACCGTCAGTGCGCGACCGGGTGATCCGGTGACGGATAGTGACGATTGCTCAGCTCGCCGCGTCTTTGGGCTGATGTCACTGTCAAGTCCCCTCTTCCCCGAACGGATCGTCGCATGGGTGTAATCGCGACGCTCCTCGCACACGAGCCTCGGCTCGCGCGGCTCCGTACGGCCGCGCGCGATCGGTATCGGTTCGTGCCTTGCGAGGACTGGACGTCTCTCACTCGCGCTTGCGAGCGCGGGCCAATCAACGTGGTGGTCTTCGATTTGTATGTCGACGGCCGCGCGGATTTCGAGCGGGTGCGCCAGCTGCGTATTCGTGTGCCTCGCGCGGCCCTGGTGGCCTACGTGGACATGACGCGTGAGCGAGCCAAGGACATGTTCGACGCCGGGCGGTGCGGCATCGATGTGCTCGTGGTCGCCGAAGAAACGGATACGCCGCAGATGCTCGCGGCGCTGCTGGATCAGGCTGAAGCGCGCAGTGTCTCGAGTCTGCTCAAGCCACATCTCGCCGGACTGCGCAGTGTGGTGCGTGACGCCGTGATGCTGTCGGTGACACGGGCGCACGAGCGCCTGACACCGGACAGTCTGGCGCGACTCATCGCCGTCTCGCGTCGCCTGCTCTCGAAGCGGTTGGAAGGGGCGGAGCTGCCGCCACCTCACCAGATGCTTACGTGGGGACGCCTGATCGTCGCCGCCAGCATGCTCGAGGACGGCTCGCGCAGCGCCGACGGCGTGGCCAGTGCCCTCGACTTCCCGTCGGGCAGCGCGTTCCGCAATACCTGCCAGCGGTACCTCGGCTGCACACCGCATCAGATCCGTTTGCGCGGCGGAGCGAGCTGGGTGATTCAGGAGTTGCTCGTGAACCGCGAAAAGCGGCGCGAGATCTCGGAATCGGAAGACGACGTGCAGGATAGCGCGGCCGCGTAACGTGATCGCATCGAAGGGCTCTGGAGACTCCGGAGCCCTTTGGCGTTGGTGGTAAGTTTCCGCATGCTTCAACTCGCGCTCACGGGCAACATCGCCAGCGGCAAGAGCACCGTGGCGGCGCTGCTGGCCGCGCAGGGGGCGACGATCATCGATGCCGACCTGTTGGCGCGTGAAGCCGTGCGGCCGGGAACCGCGGTGCTCGCCGCGATCATCGACCGCTTCGGCCCGTCGGTGCTGCAGGGCGACGGCACCCTCGACCGGCCGGCGCTGCGTGAACGCGTGTTTCGCGACACGGAGGCGCGCGATGCCCTCAACGCGATCGTGCACCCAGCGGTGAGCCGGCTCCGCGACACGAGGCTGGCCGACGCCCGGCAGCGCGGCGACGCCGTGGTGATCTCCGACATCCCCCTGCTCTTCGAAGTCGGTCTCGAGCAGGCCTTCGACGGCGTGATTCTGGTCGATGCGCCCGAGTCGGAGCGGCTCGAGCGGCTCACGCGCGACCGCGGGTTGTCGCGCGACGAGGCGCAGGCCATGATCAGCGCGCAGTGGCCGTCGGCGAGAAAACGCGCGGGCGCTACGTGGATCATCGACAACGATGGTCCGCGAGAGCAGCTTCCGGCACGCGTCGCCGAGCTCTGGCAGACGATTCAGGCGCTTCCCCTCCGCGGGTCAACTGCGGATACTTCACTGTGACCGTTCCTTTTCCCCATCTGGAGTCTTCGTGTCGAACATCCCCACCGATCTGCGCTACACCAAGGAGCACGAGTACATCCGTCCCACCGACGACGCCGCGATCGTCGCCATCGGGATCACGGATTTCGCGCAGGGTGAGTTGGGCGACATCGTGTATGTCGAACTGCCGAAAGTCGGCGCGACGTACGGCTCGCACGACGTGTTCGGCACCGTGGAAGCGGTGAAGGCCGTCTCGGAGCTGTTCATGCCGGTGGCCGGCGAAGTGGTCGAGACCAACGCCCGCCTCGACGGTGAGCCGGCCTTGATCAACACGGATCCGTACGGCGACGGCTGGATGATCAAGGTGCGCGTCGCGGCCGGTGGTGACGCGGGCTTGCTGTCGGCCACCGAGTACAAGAGCGTGGTCGGCGAGTAGTCTTTTTTCTTGGCGGTTCGTGGTACGTGGGGCCTCGGGCTGTGTGCTCGGGGCCCTGTTGGTGTGGGGGTTCGGCTCGGGTTGGGCGTGTGCGACCGCCCCGGTCGGAGCGTGGGATCCCGCTCGCGGCTTTTCTGTGGCGGCGGGCATGGGCACGCCTCGCGAGGTCGTCGCGCCCGCCACAGAGAGCCGCTCTCGGGCCCCACGCCCCTCGCGGGGCTCGCGGAAGCGCAGCAGCCCCGCGCCGTTCACCAAGGCCGGGGCACCATCACCGCCTCGCCGTTCCACTCCCCAGACCGCGATGAGTCCCCACTCGCCGGTGGTCCGCGCGTGCCCCTCCCCAGCCTTCACGCGACGTGGTCACACCGGGGGATGGAATCCCGTCGCGAGCTTTCGGCCATCACGCCGTTCGCGCGCGCCCCGGGACCCGGCCCCCCGCGCCGATGCCAGCGGCGGCCGGGCCGGGCGTCCACTGAGCGGCTCTCTGTGGCGGGCGCACCGATCCCGCGCAGCGCGCCAACGCCCGCCGCCACAGAAAAGCCGCGAAGGGGATGACCCGCGCCCGGCCACCGCGGTTCGCCGCACGACAGCCCAAAGCCCATAGCCCACAGCACAAACGGCGTGAGTGCCGAAAAGCACTCACGCCGTTCGCACCAATTCACCACACAAACCTCACGACGTCGCGTACGACTCGATCGGCGGACACGAGCAGACCAGGTTGCGATCGCCGAACGCGCTTTCGACGCGGCCGACATACGGCCAGAACTTTCGCTCGCGCGTGAACGGCGTGGGGTAGGCCGCCTGCTGACGCGTATACGGGCGATCCCACTCGTCGCTCGTGACATGCGCGGCCGTGTGCGGCGCGCGCTTGAGCACGTTGTTCTCGCGATCCGCTTCACCGCGCTCGACG
>JBBQXC010000081.1:0-20739 GCA_038210005.1 Gemmatimonadales bacterium | reverse complement strand
CGATGATCACCAGTCCGGTATCGGCCTGTATGGCCGTGCCCACCGCATCCTGCGTCGTCCAGGTGACCGTCATGCCAAGCAGGCCCGACGTGAGCAGGTGGTCGGCCGTCCCGTACATCGGGCGCACCGCCACGACGTGCGTCCCGCGCGACTTGGCGGCGAGCAGTGTGGCGGTGAGTGCCGCCATCCCCGAGCCAAAGGCGGCGGCGTCCTCCGCGCCTTCCAAGGCCGCCAACCCCCGCTCGAAGCGATCCGTCGTGGGATTGAACAGCCGCTGGTACACGAAACTCCCCAGCGGCTCATCACCCACCACGAGTGAGTCGAAGGACCGGGCCGCGGCGTCAAGGTCCGGCGTGGGATACGTAGAACTCAAATCGATTGGCGGGGCGTGTACGCCCAACGACGCGAAGTCTTCGCGGCCGGCATGGACGGCGCGGGTGGCGAAGTGCGGCTCCATCGGATGCTCCATCGGTTACTCCGGATGCGGGAAGGATACTGTAGATTATCCATTTCCACGTTCAGGAGGCACCTATACCGAATTCTATTCGGAAATCTGCGCCAGCCGCATCGGTTGACCGAATCGATCGCGAGATTCTGGCACATCTCCAGCACGATGCACGGATCTCGAACAAGGTGCTGGCCGCGCGCGTCGGGCTGGCGCCGTCAAGCTGCCTCGCGCGGGTCCGACGCTTGGAGGAGACGGGCGCGATTCTCGGCTATCATGCCAATGTGGACCCACGTGTCCACGGCGTGACGCTGGAAGCGCTGGTGGCGGTGCGACTTGCCCAGCACACTCGGACCGCGATCGGTCGCTTCGAGCAGCACGTCGTCACGCTCCCCGAAGTGCGCGGCGTGTTTCATCTCACGGGCGCGAACGACTATCTCGTGCACGTGGCGGTGCGTGACGCTGAACATCTGCGCGAGTTCGTGCTCGGTGCGTTCGCCGCGCGCGCCGAGGTGGGACATCTGGAGACATCGCTGATCTTCTCGCATCGAAGCAATCCCGGGTTCGGGACGCAGGGCACGCGCGCATAGTTGGTCACCTGCCACGTTAGGTTGCCCCCTGTGGCCGCGACCAGCGGTTCCCGCACGCTGAATATCTCTCGAGGCATAGCGCATGGTTTCGCCGCACGTGTTGGTGGCAGGACAGGGGCTCACGACGACCAAAGCGCCGTATATCGAGAACGCCGTCGCCAATGGCGAGATGTATATCACGCAGCCTTACGAGCTGTACTCGGCGGACAACCATGACGCGTGGCGCCGACTGTATGCGCGCATGCAGGAACGATGGGCGCGCTACGCCAATGTGCGCTTCCTCGACGGCTTGGACACCCTCTGCTTCGATGCCACGCAGGTGCCGCGGCTGGAAGACGTGAACAAGTTCATGGCGCCGCGCACCGGTTTCCACGCCAAAGCGGTGAGCGGGTTCGTGCCGGCCTTTAATTTTTTCGATTGCCTGAGTCGGCGCGAATTTCCGACCACCATCACCATCCGTGACGGGGCGTCGCTCGACTACCTGCCTGAGCCCGACATCTTTCACGACATTGCCGGGCACGTGCCGATGCACACCGATCCGGCATTCGCCGAAACGCTCGTACGATTCGGGGCCTGCGCACACCTCGCCGCCGAGTTGGTGAGCACCGTGCCTGACCGGTCGGAAAAGCTGCGCCGACTCACCAGCATTCAGAATGCGCTGCAGCGCTTCTTCTGGTTCACCGTGGAGTTCGGCCTGATGCGCGGACAACGCGCCGACGAGCTCAAGGTGTACGGCTCAGGATTGTTGTCGTCGTACGGCGAGATTGTGCATTGCGTGGACAGCGAAACCACGCAACGGCACCCGCTCCAACTGGAATGGGTGATCAACCAGCACTTCGAAATCGATCACTATCAGCCGTTGCTGTTCATCGTGAACGATTTCGACCATCTGTATGAATTGGTCGGACAGCTCGAAGCCTGGATGAAGGCCGGCAAACTGGACAACGTGACACCGGGCTACCGTCAGATGAGCGAGGCCGACGCGCAGAGCTTTCTCGAAGCGAGCTTGGCGCGGTAGACGGCGTCGCGTACCGCCATGCACAGCGCTCGGCGCAGTCGATTTCACACACGGAGCCCACGCCGACGTTCAGCGGAATGGTCACTCTGAATGTCAGGCGAGCGGCGCAATCGCCGACCACGACTTTACAACGAACTAGAGCGCCCGAGACGCGAGTAACAAGCCGAACGATTGCCGAATCGGAAGGTTGCCAACCGTTCGCCCCTAACAATCGTAAATCTGGACGGCCCCTCGTTGAACGTTGAGCCTAAACACTTCCGGATATTCCAGAAGAAGGGCCGCGATCAAGTTGTCGTCGCCCTCCTGAACCGCGATCTCCATAGCCTCAACCGAGCGCATGCTACCTCCCGGACCAACGGGGCAATAGGTATGTGAGCTGGCGCAGTCGTTTGGCGATGCACTTGAATGGCAGCCTCCACCCTCACAGTTGTAGCAATCGGCCCCCCCGCCGGCGCGCGTCGTATTACCGCTCCCAAACGCAGCGCCACTTCCGCGCAGTGTAACAGTCGTGAACAGCGCCATCTCCGAGCTTGGTCTCTCGAAGAGGTTGCAGAACCAAGTCCCAAAGCCGCCCGAGAACTGATGAACCGCACCGCCAGGGCCTTCGCTGTCGCTGCATTCACCACAGTCCTTCGAACTACTGAAGAGTTGAGATGTCCGCGTGAAATCGCGCGAAGAGGAATTCCTGACGGGATCTGCCATTGCTCGTGGCGCGGTTACGGGGGCCAAAAGCGAACAAGCGCTGAAGAGCCAGATGGTGAGCCGACGACGCGACCCATAGGCAATCGATTTCACTGACGAACTCCTTTTGATGGTGTTAGAGAGAGGGAAAAGACAGCCGTCTGAACAAAACCATCGTCGGCCTCGAGACGTCGCGACACGAGACCTGATGGGAATGGACCGTAGTACAGGCCAGGAATTCGGTTGTACGCGATAGTACGTCCACTTCGACTTTCCATGACCTGAATAATCGTCTCGTGTGTACGGTCCAGCGTCGGACCGTCGGCTACCGTCTCGTGCTCACGCAACTTGGCGGAACGCTGCGGCGAAGGAGTCCTCTCCACACTGGCGAACGACCAGAGCCGTCGATCGGGATCTTCGTACACGGCGTAGACGCGTGTGACGGCTCGCCCTCCGTTCATCCTCTGGCCAGCCGGACCAGTCGACGGAGGGGGCACGTACCATTCCGCAGTAGGAGTGAGTCTCTGCACAAGATCCCCCGTCGATGTCCAGTGCTCAAACGCAAACTTATCGCTGGCGATCGCCCAAAACCCTCCGTCAACAGACGCCGAAATCAGGCGACGCGACGGAACGGGACCATTCACCGTAACTCGCGTTTCGCTGAACGCGCCGAATGAACGCGTAAAATCACCGCTCGGGCCAATGAGATGAAAGGCGTATCCGATTTGATCCGGCTGTCGAACGTACTCTGAGATGACAATGCCGCCGACGGTGTTGGCAAATCGATATGCCTTTGGCACATAGGCCAACTTGCGGCGAGCGACGACTACGCCATTGGGCAGCAGGCGCGTTTCCCGGTTGATGGCTCCCTCATACACCACGATCGTGTCACCTTTGCCAACCCGCACGACATCGGCACGCACGAGTTCGTTCGGTCCCATCCCGGCTTTGGAGAGCAGCGCTTGGAATACACCGTCGCGACGATACAGCGCGACAGTTCCTTCCACATTCGTCGGTGCCGATACAAATTGACCGGTGGAGAGTCGGTCGAGAGTGGATAAATCGACTAGATCGGCCGGATCGGATTCTTTGCCGAGCACGGCAATTCGATCAAGTACCACGGAGCAGTTGTCGAAACATGCACGTGCCGAAGTGGCCGACAACGGTTTACGTGCCCCTTGTCCGATGGCTGCGGACGACCATGACAACACTCCGCTGGCTACCGCGATACACAGAATTGCCTTCAATTCACCCCCTTTCTTGAAAAAGTAAATAGGTTACGAACCGGAACCTGTCAAGCAAAATGAGACGGACGGATTGAGAGTTTAGTGAGCAGTGCTAGCCGACGACCGCCGTCTGGTCCTCCGCTTTGTCGATCCACACTTCCGTCGGGAGCTGGGGCACCCGCGGCGGACCTTTGACGAAGCGTTCCGGATGCTCGTGATAGGCGGCATCCATCACGACTTGGCGCTGCGCGAGGACGGTCAGCGCCTGTCCGCCGTGGACATGGGCGGGGGTGAGCCACGCCGAGCCTTCGTGGTGGTGCTCGTGGTTGTCGTGCTGAAAGAACGACACACACCACCCCTTCGCGTGCGCGAAGTGGTCGAAGTGGTCGAAGCGGTCCGGATAGGTCGGGCTGTACTTCGTGGTCTTGAAGAGCAGTTCGGAATAGGGGTTGTCGTTACTGACGCACGGTCGCGAGAGCGAGCGCACGATGCCGAGCGACTGATACAGGTCGTGCAGATCCTTCGCGACCTGGATGCTCCCGCGATCGGTATGCGTCTTGAGCGGTCCCCGCTCAATGCCCTCTCGGGCGCACGCGATGCGGATGAGGCGCTGGGCGAGCTGGGCCGCCTCGTGACGCGCCAGCATCCACGCGGCGACATCGCGACTGAAGAGATCGAGTACGACGTACAGTTTATTTTGTTCGCGCTTGACCGGCCCCTTGAGATCCGTCACATCCCACTCCCACACCTGTTTCGGCCACGTGGTCACGATGCGGGGCACGGCGCGGGGGATGCACGCGCGGCGCGCGGCGAGGGCGTGCGCGCCACCACTGCGGTCGTGCGCTCGGCGGTGTCTGCAGGGATGCGCTCGGTGGGTTCCTCGATGGTGTTGTTGCGATCGTTCGCGGGCGAGGACGCCGGCGGACGGCGCCAGCGATACGCACTGGACTGCGGTACGCCGAGGGCGGCGCTCAGCCGCGCCACGACGCACGTCGGGCCATGCGCGTGCAGCGTGGCCATCATGCGATCACGTCACGCGCAGCGATCGGCGCGCCCGACAGCAGCTCCGGGAGTCTTCTGGGGATGCCCATCATCAGCTCGGCGCGTGCCATGATCCTGCAACTGTGCGTGGTCGCGCTGCAGCCGGTCGAGCTCGCCGCAGTCGGTGGAGACCTGCCCTTCACGGCGCAACAGGCTGCCAATCTCCCCGGGCGCGCGGCAGTGCACCGCTTCCTGCACGTTGCGCGTCTTGTACTCGACCGTGAAGCGGCGGCGCTCAGCGCGGGCGGACACCTCGGCGCCCCCGAGGGTAGCCGACGGGGTCGAATGGGAGGAAACGGTCATGCGGGTGGACCTCCTGTGCCCCAGAATTCCTCACTAATTACGCTAGGGAAATCGTCTCACACCATATTGGCAGGGGGGGCAGCGCCGCAATGGTACAATGGACAATAGCATACATAAAGCGGCAATCGTGGCGGAATCATCGCGGTATACCTCGAGCGGCTGGAACTCGCTCACCACGCCCGCTCTGCCCCCGTCCAATCCAGAAAGCTCCCCGTCTTCTCGCGCGGTAACCGCTCCATCTGACTCAGCAATCCGAGCGCCGCTTCATCGATCGGCACCCGGAACGCCGGACCGTCCGGTGTGGTGGCGAAGTGCCCGGGATTGCCCAGCATCAGCACAATGCGCTCGGCACTCAAGTCATGTGCCAGCGCGCGCATGTGCATGTGCAACGCCGCACCGCTGGCGCACGTGGCATAGTCGCCGCCCTGTGACTTGCCGGAGAGTGAGCCGAGCCAGCTGCTCACCACCAACACCCGTGCGCCATCGCGATTGGCCAGGAATGGCAGCAGCGTGCGCACCAGCAACAGCGGCGCCACGGCATGTCGCCGGTAATGCTCGGTGAGCCCCGTACCCGACAGCGTCGACAACAGTTGATCACGTTCGCTGTCCACCAGCTTCTCATGCTGCCCCGGCTCGGCCGGCGCGATGATCAATTGATCGAGCGTGTCGGTGAGACGCTCCAGCACCGGAACCGCATCGGCCACCAACGACGGATCGGCGGGATCGAGTGCGATCAGCTCCAATCCCCCGTATTCGGCGCGCAGATCCGCCAACACCGGTACCCGCGCCGGATTTCGCGCCGCAGCGTACACTTTGTCGCCGCGAATGAGACACTGCCGCACCAGCTCCACACCGAGTGGACGCGCTGCGCTGGTGATCAGCGTGCGACGCGGCGATGCCATCGCGTGCATCCCGGCACCGTTCACGACGTACTCCCGCGCGTCGCACGCAGCACCGCTTCCACCGCGCTCACGGTCGCTTCGATCTCGATGGGGCGATTGGCGCGCGCGTAGTCTGCACGCTGATGTAATTCCACAAGCATACCAGGATCCTTGAGTACATGTCCGGTGAGCACGGCGACCACGGTGTCGCTCGCTCTGATGATACCCTCGCGCACAAGCTGTCGAACGCCCGCAACACTGGCCGCGCTGGCCGGCTCGCAGCCGACACCGGCCCCATCGATCGTCACCTTGGCGTCGATGATCTCGTCGTCGGTGGCCGATATCACCACGCCATCCGTTTCACGAATCGCCCGCACGGCGCGATCCCAAGAGGCCGGATCGCCGATACGAATGGCCGTCGCAATCGTTTCCGCTTGCACCGTGTAGCGCGTCGCGAAATCCTCGCGGAACGCACGCGCGAACGGCGCCGCACCAGCCGCCTGCACGCTCACGAGGCGCGGCACTTTCGTGATCAGCCCCAGCGCCATGGCTTCACGCAGCGCCTTCCCGAATGCGGCCGTGTTCCCCAAGTTCCCTGCCGGCAGCACGATGAAGTCGGGCGCGTTCCAGCCCAGCTGCTGCAGCAGCTCGAACACGATCGTCTTCTGCCCTTCCACACGCCACGGGTTGATCGAGTTGAGCAGATAGATCCCCAGCTCGCGCGAGGCCTGCTGCACCAGTCGCAGGCACTCGTCGAAGTCGCCCTTCACCAACAGTGTACGGGCGCCGTACGACAACGTCTGCGCCAGCTTGCCGAGCGCGATCTTCCCCGCCGGGACGAACACGAGTCCGGGGATGCCCGCCTGTGCGGCATATGACGCCAACGCTGCCGACGTGTTGCCGGTACTCGCGCATGCTACCGCACTGGCCCCGATGCGCACAGCCTGCGTAGTCCCGACGGTCATGCCGCGATCTTTGAATGACCCAGTGGGGTTGTGTCCTTCATGCTTGATCAGCAATCCGTCGCAACCGGTGTATCGTGAGATCGCCGTGCGCGACAACAACGGCGTGTTCCCTTCGGGATGACTCACGATGGCATCACCGGCACCGGGCATCACGATCGACTCGAAGCGCCACACGCCCGACGCGTGCCCCAGCGGCATCGCGCAGCAGTGCTGCGAGAAGCGGTGCTTGATGGCGTTGGCCGAGAGGGGTGCATCGAATTCATCGACCGGCGCGCGGTGAATAATCTCGAGCAGTCCACCGCAACTCGGACAATCGGGCGCCGCATCCAGCGGTGACAACAACTGGCCGCACGCGGCACAGCGTTGGACACTTTCCACGGCGCCGACCGGCAACCCTGTTACACCCGCGGGCAGGAACACCGCGCTGGCGAGCAACGGGTGAGACATCGGCGTGGTCATGACGGCGTGAGCTGAAGAATGTCGTTGAGCACACCAGCGGCCGTCACAGCCGGACCCGCGCCGGGGCCGGTGATCACCAGCGGATGCTCGCGATAGCGCATGGTGGTGAACACGATCTGATTGTCCGTCCCGCGCAGTCCCGCCAGCGGATGCGTGAGCGGCACGGCGCGCAGCCCCACTTCCACTTTCGTGGGCGAGGCGTTCAGCACGTAGCGCAACACACGCCCTTGCTTCGTGGCCGCGGCGAAACGCGCTGCCCAGGCCGCGTCCTGCTGCGACAACGACGCCAGGAATTTCGGCAGTGGCATGCCGCGGTATGCCGCTGGCACCAACGACTCCACGGTCACGTCTTTCAGATCGCCGCCGAACCCCATCATGCGCGCCAGGATCAGCGCTTTACGCGCCACGTCCATACCTGACAAGTCATCGCGCGGATCGGGCTCGGTAAAGCCTCGCGACATCGCGTCACGCAACGATTCGCTGAACGGCCGTCCCTTGCCGATCTCGGTCAGCAAAAAGCCCAGCGTGCCCGACGTGCATCCCTCGATGCGCAGCACCTTGTCACCCGTTTCCACGAGCTTCGCGTAGCTGTCCATCACCGGGAGTCCCGCGCCCACGGTGGTCTCGTGCAGCAGCCGTGATCCATGCCTGGCCGCGAGTGCGCGTAACGACTCCACCTCGACGCGCGGTGCAGACAACGGTCGCTTGTTGGCCATCACGATGTCCATATTGGCCACGATCGCGGCACGGATCGCCGGCAGCGTTTCGTGTGCCGTGACGTCCACCAGCACCGGACGCGCCAACGCGTGCGAACCGATGTACGCCACCGCTTCGGCCGCCGTCCCCTTGTGCCCGCCGCTCATCGCGGCCAACGCGCCGCCCAACTCCTTGGCCTTCGCATAAGTGGCCAGCTGACGCGCCGTGAAGCCTTGAGGTTCGAACACAAAGCCGCTCCGATCCACCAGTCCTACAATGGTGGGCTTCACGCGACGCCGAACGCGCGGCAGCATACGGAGCAGTTCGCGACCGATCAGGCCCACCCCCAGCAGCACCACGTCGAGACGATCTTCCTCGCGTAACCCACCACCGCCGATCTTGTCGAGCTGGAACTCGTCATGCACGGCACGCGCCGCGACTTCGGCATCGGGCTCGGCAATCACCACGGAGATGTTCAGCTCACTCGAGCCCTGCGCGATCGCCACGATGTTCACGCCCGACTTCGAGAGCGACGTGAACATGCGCGACGCGATGCCGGGCGAACCAGCCATGCCGAGTCCGACCACGGCCAGCGTGGCCATGCCGCGCTGCACATCCATCCCTTCCAATTCGCGACGCGAGAGTTCGAGTGCGAAGGCCTTCTCCAGCGCCGCGCGTGCGTCGGCGCCGCGTTCCGCCGGCACGCACAGACAGATGGAGTGTTCCGACGACGCCTGCGAGATCAGTGTGACCGAAATGCCGGCCTGCTGCAGCGCGGCGAACGTGCGGGCAGCGATGCCGGGCACGCCAAGCATGCCGTTGCCCGTGACCGTGACCAGTGCCTGACTGCGCACGACGGACAGCGCCTTCACTGGATATCGCGTGAGCGTGTGGCGCACCGAGATCTCGGTGCCTGCGGCGGTGGGATCGGCGAACGGTCGCACGAACACCGGCACGCGCACCCGCGCCAGCGGGATGAGCGCACGCGGATGCAGCACCTTCGCGCCGTAGTACGCGAGCTCGGCAGCTTCACGTACATTGAGCTGCGGCACGATGCGCGCGGTGGGCACCAAACGCGGATCGGTCGTCATCAGCCCCGGCACGTCTTTCCAGAGCGTGATCCGCTGGGCGCGCAGGGAACGACCCAACACCGTGGCAGTGAGATCGCTCCCGCCACGGCCCAGCGTGACCAAGGCGCCGCTTGTCGTTCCCCCGACAAAACCGGGCACGACCGGCAGCACACGCTTCCTCAACAGTGGGCGTAACTGCGCGCGCACTTCGCGATCGGTGGCCACGAGATCCGGGAAGGCCCCACCGAACACGCCGTCGGTGCGAATGAGCGTCGCGGCTTCGACGTACTCAGCCTTCGCGCCACGCGCGAGGAGGCCGGCTACGACGAGACGCGCCGACAGCTGCTCGCCGCGAACCAACAGGAAGTCCTTGGTACGGGGCGTCAGTTCGCGCAGGCTGGCCACGCCGTGGCCCAGCGTGCGCAGCTCCTCGAACGCCGCGTCCAGTTCGCGGAGCAGGCGCGCCCGCACTCGGGCGTTCCCGATGATACCGGTGGCCACCACCGCGTGGCGCCTTTGCAGCTTCGTGACCTGTTCGTCGACCGCGTCGACATCCCCGGCGCGGGCCGCCTCGGCGACCGCCAACAGGGCGTCGGTCACGCCCGCCAGCGCCGACACCACCGTGACCACGCGGGACGGGCGCGGTTCGAGAATCAACTCGATCGCGTGGCGGACCGCCGCCGCATCGGCCAACGAGGCCCCGCCAAACTTGAAAACGTCGATCGCGGTCGATCGCGAGGCGGAGCGGGGACGCAGTGGCGGCATGATGCAGCTGGAAAATGAGACCGATCGGACGCCCCGGTCCGACGTTCGAGCGGCTGTCCGGGACACATCCGCACACTACTTCGGGCCGGTTCACCTGTCCACACCGGCGCGCGTCTGCATACCTTTCCCTGGCTTGTCCTGCGCGACCATTCCGGGTCGCGCGTACGCCCCGTGTTCCCGTGGATATGACCGCACCTGTCGAAGCGCCACCCGCCCCGCTTGTCCTCGAGCCTTCCCCGCTACCGGAACGGCTCGCCGGTCTTGCGCACCTCGCGAACAATCTGGCGTGGAGCTGGAATCGCGAAGCACGGGCGCTCTTCAGGGAGATCGACGAGAGCTTGTGGCATCGGCTTCGCCACAATCCGATCCGCCTGCTGCAACTGGTCGACCCGGCCCGTTTGGGACAGCTCTCCGAAGACGCCGTCTTCTGCGCCCGTTACGACCGTGCGATGAAGTGGCTGGCCGCGGAGCAATCGGACGAACACACGTGGTACGCCCGAACCTTCCCCGAGCTGCGCGGCCAGCCTGTCGCGTATTTCTGCGCCGAGTTCGGTGTGCACAACTCCGTGCCGATTTATTCCGGCGGCCTTGGCGTGCTCGCCGGTGACCATCTCAAGACCGCGTCCGATCTCGGCATCCCGCTCGTGGCCGTCGGCATCCTGTATCGTCAGGGATACTTCGATCAGCACATCCGCTTGGACGGCTGGCAGGAAGACTCGAACGACGCCATCGACTTCAATGCGGTCCCGATCGTGCCGCTGCCGGGCAAGGATGGCGAGCGGCATCTCGTCACCGTCAACACGTTCGGTCGCGACATCAACATCCGCGTCTGGAAGATGCAGGTGGGTCGCGTGCCGGTGTATCTGCTCGATTCCGATCTCCCCGAAAACCATCCTGACGACCGGCCGTTGCTCTCGAAGCTGTACTCGGGTGGCCCGGCGATGCGCCTGCGTCAGGAGTGGCTGCTGGGCGTTGGTGGTGTTCGCGCGCTGCGTGCGCTCGGCATCGCGCCGGCCGCCTGGCATGCCAACGAAGGGCATGCCGCGTTCATGATGGTCGAACGTGTGCGTGAGCTGTGCCAGCAGGGCGTGTCGTATGCGGAAGCGGTGAAGCAAGTGCGAAACCGTAGCGTGTTCACCACGCACACGCCCGTGCCGGCCGGTCACGACCACTTCGGCGTGAACGAAGTGCGTCAGTGCGCCAATGGGTACTGGAACGACATGGGCATCGACGCCGAGACGTTCCTGCGCGTCGGGTACATGCCGGAGTCGGGTGTCGGTGTCTATCACATGACGGCCGCCTCGGCACGTCTCTCGCGCCGCGTGAATGCGGTGTCTCGGCGTCATGGTATCGTGACGCGCGAAATGAGCCGCTCGCTCTGGAACGGGCGTGAGGCCGACAACATCCCCGTCGGTCACGTCACGAACGGCGTACATCTCGCGACGTGGATGGCCAATCCCATCATGAAGTTGCTGGACGATCACCTCGGGCCGGCGTGGGGCCACAGCAATGACCCGGCGCTCTGGGAACAGGTGCTCACGCTCGACGATGAAGCGCTGTGGTTTACGCACGCGCGCCTCAAGCACACGCTGATGCGCCTCGTGCGCGAAGAAGCGCGCCACGCCTTTGCGCGGCGGCAGATCGAGGCCACGCAACTCGTCGGCGCCGGTACACTGCTCGACCCGAAGACGCTCACGATCGGCTTCGCGCGTCGCTTCGCCACCTACAAGCGCGCCGACCTGATCTTCCGCGACGTCGAACGTCTGCGGAAGCTCGTGACCAATGTGCAACGTCCGGTGCAGATCGTGTTCGCCGGCAAGGCGCATCCGGCCGACAATCCGGGCAAGCAGGTGCTGCAGAACGTGTATCACTTCACGCGCGATCCACGGTTCGAAGGGCGCGTGGCGTTCGTGGAAGACTACGGCATGCACCTCGCGCACCTGCTCGTGCAGGGCGTCGACCTGTGGATGAATCTTCCGCGCGTGCCGCTGGAGGCGTCGGGCACGAGTGGCATGAAGGCCGCGCTCAACGGGGTGCCGCAGATCTCCACGATCGACGGCTGGTGGGAGGAAGGCTACGAGGGCAACAACGGCTGGGCGATCACACCGGAAGAAGACGACGAGGCCGGTGTGAGCACGTCGAACCGTCTGTACGAGCTGCTCGAACAGGAAGTCGTGCCGCGCTACTACGACGTCGACAAGAATGACTTGCCGCGTCGATGGCTGGCCACCATGAAGCACTCTATTCGTGTTGCGGGCCAGCAGTTCACGGCGCGGCGCATGGTGGAGCAGTACGCGCGTGCCTACTATGCCCCGTCAATCCTCGGCGACTCACTGCCCGACGATCCACCCATCGCGTAACGCCTCGAAAATGACCTCGCCCGCCATGCCCACACCCAGCTTCGGGTCGCCCGTGATCCGGGCACCCGAGGGTGGGGCGCCGACGATCGTGCATCTCACGTCGGAGTACAGTCCCTTCGCCCGCACGGGTGGACTGGCCGAGGCCGTGAGGGGGTTGGCCGACTATCAGGCGAAGGCTGGTGCGAACGTGGTCGTGTTCGTGCCCCTCTATCGCTCGGTGCGCGACCACGCCCCCGATCTCGCGCCGCTGGGCCGTCCCATACAGGTCGAGCTGGGGTTCCGCCGCGAGGAAGTGCGCTTCTTTCGTGAAGTGCAGCCGCCCGCCGGCCCGAAGGTGGTGTTCGTGGACATCCCGGCCGCGTTCAGTCGCGCCGGTTTGTATGGCGAGGGCGGCCGCGACTATGCCGACAACGCGCGGCGCTTCGCACTGTTCTCGCGCGCGGTGCTCGATGGCATTCCGCGGCTGATCGCCGGTCCGGTGCTCGTGCACGGACACGATTGGCACACGTCACTGGCGATGATGTACATGCGCACGTACGGCGCGCTCAAGGAGCGCTACGCCACCACGCCGACGGTGCTGTCGGTGCACAACGCCGGCTATCAGGGGCATTTCCCCGCCTCGATGCTGAACGACTGCGGCATCCCGCCGGAGGTGTACGACTTCCGACATCTCGAGTGGTACGACCGCATCAACTTCCTGAAGGGCGGACTCACCTTCGCCGACATGGTCGTCACCGTAAGCCCCACGCACGCACAGGAGTTGCGCACGCCTGACGGCGGCTTCGGTTTGCAGGAAGTATTTCAGTGGCTTGGCAGCCGCTTTACGGGCATCACCAACGGCATTGATCAGGCGGTATGGAATCCGGCCACCGACGATCAGATCACGGCGAACTACACGCGGGCCGATACGTCGAACAAGGCCAAGTGCAAATCGGCGCTGCAACGTTCGTTCGGCCTCCCGCAACGCAAACGCATCCCGCTGTTCGGACTCACCGGCCGCATGGTGGTACAGAAGGGGCTCGACCTCATTCTGAATTCCCAGCTGATCTGGAATCTCGATGCGCAGTTCGTGTTTCTCGGCGCCGGCGAAGCCCGGTATGAGCGCGCACTGCTGGCGCTCGCCAAGGCGCGTCCGCAGCACGTGGGCGTCCAGCTCGACTTCACCGACCGTCTCGAGCATCGCTTGATGGCGGGTGCCGACATGTTCCTCATGCCGTCGCAGTACGAACCGTGCGGGCTCACGCAGATGCGTGCGCAACGTTACGGGTCGCTGCCGATCGGGCGTCGGGTGGGTGGCATTTCGGACACCGTGCAGGACGATACCACCGGCTTCCTGTTCGACGAATTTCAGCCGGCAGCGCTCGACCAGGCGATGTCTCGCGCGCTGGCCCGCTTCGCCGAGCAGAGCGCGTGGGCGCCGCGCATGAGCGCCGCCATGCAGCAGGATTTCGGATGGGAGCGCTCGGCTGAACGCTATGCGCAGGTGTATCAGCGGGCGATCGAGATCGCCACGAGCCGTCGCTGATGCATTCGATCGTCATTCACCATCATCTGTACCAGCCGCCGCGCGAAGATCCGTGGCTCGAAGTGGTGCCGACCGAGCCGTCGGCCGCCCCCGACCACGATTGGAACACGCGCATCAATCGCGAGTGCTACGCGCGACTCGCGATGGCTGAGGCGCATTTGCGCGACGCACGGGCGGCCGCTCGTGATCCCGATGCCCGCGCCGGTGTTGCGCGCGTGGTGAATCTCTACGCGTGGTGTTCGTTCGACGTCGGTGCGACGCTCTGCGAATGGCTCGATGCGGAAGCGCCCGACACGATGCGGGCCATGCAGGAAGGCGATGCGGCCAGCGTGCGTCGGTGGGGACACGGCAACGCCATCGCCGCCCCGTATCATCACGTGATCCTCCCGCTCGCGTCGCCGCGCGAGCGCACCACGGAGATCCGCTGGGGCATTCGCGATTTCCGACGGCGATTCCATCGGGAGCCGGAAGGGATGTGGTTGCCCGAATGCGCCGCCGACGACGACACGCTCGATGCCGTCGCCAAGGAGGGAATCGCGTACACGATTCTGGCACCGTACCAGGTGCACGGGCACGACGGCAGCGGCATGCCGCTGCGTTGGCGCGGCGCGTCGGGTCGCACCCTCACGATCGTGCCCTACGACGGTTCGCTCGCGGGTGACGTGGCCTTCGGCGGACTATTGCGCGACGCCCCGGCGCTGGCGCAGCGGCTCACGCCCTATCGCGACGCAAGCGACCAGCACACCGATCGTTGCACCACGCTCGCCACCGACGGCGAGACGTTCGGCCATCACCACAAAAGCGGCGACTCGACGCTCACCGAAGCGCTGTCGATGGTGGTGCAGCGGGCGCGCTCCCGCGTGACGAACAGCGCGTCGTTGGTGGCCATGTATCCGCCCGTCACCGACGTGAAACTGGTCTCACCGAGCGCGTGGAGCTGCTCCCACGGAGTCGAGCGGTGGCGCGGCAACTGCGGTTGCCGCCTCGATGTCAGCAAGCCGCCGGCGCAGCAATGGCGCGAACCGTTGCGCGCGGCGCTCGAGCGGCTCTCGCACCACGCACACGACGTATTCGAACGCGAAGGGCGCACGCTGTTCCGGGACGATCCGTGGGAGGTCCGCGACCGCTACGGCGACGTCGTTGCCCAGGATGGGGAGACGCTCGAGCAGTTCGCAAAACGTGAGCTCCGTGCCGATGCCTCGACCCACCAGGTGCAGCGCGCCCGCGAACTGCTCGAGCTCGCGCGGGCCACGATGCGCACGTTCACGTCATGCGCCTGGTTCTTCGACGAAGTCGATCGCATCGAAGTGCGGCAGGTCTTGCGCTACGCCGCGCGATCGATCGAGCTGTCCGGGCACGCATCACGACTGATGCCCGAGTTCATTCAGTGGCTGGCGCCCGCCACGAGCGGCGCGCCGAACGCCGGCAGCGCGAGCGAGCTGTTCGTGCGCGAAGCCATGCCGCACCGCGATGCGACCGTCTGCGCGGCGGCCGGTGCCATTGCCTGCGCCGCTCACGGTATCGCGACGCCGCGCGTCGCCACGTTCGATGTCACCGTGAGACCGTATGCCGCCTCACCGGGGGCTTCGTGGCACGTCACCCTCGTTCATCGTCGCACCGGCGCCACGCGCGCGTTCGTTGGGCATGTCCACGGCACGGGCCCCGGCCTCACCGTTGACCTCTCCGAAGCTGATATCGGAGACACACACGGCGTGAACGTGCACGAGTTTCCGGAATCGCTCGCGCGGCTGCTGCTTCGCCCCATGGCGCTCTCCGACGAGGCGCTGTTCGACGACGTCACCCCAAGGCGCTGAGCCGGCGCTCGATCTCGATCTCGGTACGGTCGCTCACGGCGCCACGCTCCAGCGCCACCGCAGACCGGCGTAGAACTGCCGCGCAAACGCGGGCGTCCACAGGTTCGGCTGCTGATCGAGCAGATTGTTCACGCCGCCCGACACTTCGAGTTCGCGCGTGACCGCCAGCCGGAGTTGCGCATCGACCGACAGCAACGCGCCTTGGCGTCCGATCACACCGCTCTCGGTGGAGAACGGCCCCGTGATCGGTGCACCACTCGGAATGCCGACCAGTGGCGCGTTGCCGGTGTAACGCACCGATGCGTCGGTCGAGAATCCCTCACGTACTGCCCACTCGCGGGCCACTCGCAGTCGCGCCGTGTGCGACGCGCGCCGACTGAGGGGCAGTCCCGAGTTGAGATCGCGAGCACGGAGGAAGTCGTATCCCAGCGTCACTTCCGTTGCACCGGCGCTCACGCGCGCGTTGGTTTCCACGCCCTGCGTGCGGGCGCGCGCTACGTTCACGTAACGGTATTGCTGAAATCCCGCGGCGTTGTCGCCTTCGTAGCGCCAGTCCACCAGCCCGGACACGTCGTTGCGGTAGCCCTCCACGTCGAACGAGAGCGACGTACGGGGCGCCCACGTGCCACCAACGCTGGTGCTCCACGAGGACTCCGGGAGCAGATTGGGATTTCCCTCGAGCGTGTATCCGCCTGCGGGATTCGTGAAGGTATACCGGATTTCCTTGAAGCCCGGCGCGCGGAATCCACGGGCCACGTTGCTGCGCAGCCGCACGCTCGACGACGTCTGCCACGCCACGCCGAACGACGGATTGGTGCTGCTGCCCCAGAGCGTGCTGCTGGTGTGGCGCGCCCCGGCCGTCATCAGCAGGTTACCGAATGTCCACGAATCGCGCGCAAACACTTCCGTGACCTGCTCGTCGGCGCTGTCACCGGTCACTTTCGAGGGCGCGACCAGCGTGCGATGAGAACGCTGCGCGCCGACGTCGATCGCGTGCGCACCGACCACGCGCGTGTACGACAACAGGTAGCGACCCTGACGCTCACGCTGCTCGAGTGAATCGGCCGAGCCTTTGATCGGCAGCAGTCCACGCGACTGCCGATACTGATACACGAAGCGCTGCTCGAAGGCGCGCGCGCGGATGTTGCCGCCCAGCAGCGGTCCGCGCACTTCCGCGAACCCCTGCCCGCCCCGATTGTCGATGAAGCCGTTGAACGCGGCATCCACCGGAAAGCGCTGACGTTCCTGCGAGCCCTGCATGTCGAGCCGCAGCGCCCACTTGTCGCTCAGCGCGTAGCGGAAGTCGGTACGCACATCATAAATGCGATTGAAGGTCGATCCGATCGCGTTGTATCCTGTGACGCGGTCGGACTGGCGCCATCCGCCATTCACCCGGTAGCCAAGCTTTCCCACCGTCTGACTCACACCCAGTGATGACTCCTGACGCCCGAGGCCGCCTTCGCGGGCGAGCGCATCGATCGTGAGCTGCTCGGTGGGCGCCGCCTGCACGATATTGATCACGCCACCCAACGCGTCGCTGCCGAACTCCACGCTCGACGGCCCCTTCGTGACCTCGATGCGCTCGGTGGCGATAGTGCTCAGGCGTCCGATATCGCGGCTTTCGATGAGTGCACCCGCCACCGGTTCACCATCCACCAGCACCAGTACACGTGAATCATCGAAGCCGCGAATGGAGATGGACGTCTTCGATGGGGGCGACGGAAGCTCCTGCAATCCCGGCAGCTGACGCAGCAGCTGATTGGCCGACACCGCCGCGACGGCGTCGAGTTCCTCGCGGCCGATCACCGTGACACTGCGGGGTGATTCGCTGGCGCGGATCACGCGCTGTCCCATGGTGGTGGTGAACACCGGCAGCACGGTGGCGAGCGCGGTCAGTCGCACGACCGGGGTGGCACTCGCCACGACGGTGCGCAGCGCCGCGAAGCCCAGCGCACGTACCACCATCGAGTCGCCCACGGCGGCGGCGATGCGAAATGCGCCACGTTCATCGGTGCGAACACGTGCACCGGTGCGCAGCACGCGCACCTCCGCCGACAACACCGGCGCGCCGTCCGTCTTGCCGATGACGGTGCCGTTCACGGTGCCGTTCACGGTGCCTTGCATCGCCATGGCGGTCTGCGCGCGAGCCGGTCCGCCGGACACGACGGCCAGCATCAGCGCGCACAGGCGCGGCATCAGGTGCCACGACATCGTCGAGCGCCGACCTTCGTTCATCGAATGCGCGCGTAACGAATCGTCGGGAAGCCCGCGACACCGGTGTTGCTGTAGTAGTCGGTGACCTGAAGCTTGTAGACGCGCGTGCCGGACTTCACGAGGTACGTATTGAACGCAGCATGCAGTCGGTCATTGCCCTGCAGGTTGTAGCGGAACGGCGCGCTCTTGTCGAGCACCGAGTTCGGGATCGGCCCCACCAGCGTCGACAGGAAGGTCGCGAACTGTGGCGCGTCGCTGGCGATCGTGGCGTTGCCGAAGGTCGGTGACGTGGGGCCCGGATACGTGCCCGCAGTGCAGGCGGTGTTCGGCACGAGCGACAGCTGATTCGCCGCCGGATTGAACTCGAGGTCCCAGTTGCAGCCGGCGCCGGTCACGACTGTATTCGTGGCGAGGCTGATCTGACGCACGCCGTTCGCCGGAGCGATCGCCAGCGTCCGCACCGCCCCCAGCGTGCTGCCGGTCTGCAGGCGCGACTCGAGATACAGCGTGTCGACGGCAAACGACGGTGTGAACTTGATGCGCGTCGTGCGGAACACGGCGAAGCTCCCGTTCGCCAGACGAATCTTCCAATAGTTCGCCGGGTTGGCCGTCGGAATACCGCTCAGGTTCAGATGGCCCTGCTTGTTCTCGGTCAGACGATCAGTCTGGAACTGATCGTCCGCGGGAATCTGCGCCGCCCGAACGACATCGAACTCGGCGAGCGTGGCCGCCGGCGTAAACGCCAGCACCTGCGCGTCGCTGGCCGTCCTGTTGTTGTCGAGCCCGAAGCCGAGCACGTTCTTGCTGGCGGCGCCACCAACGGCCGGCGAGTTCAAACGCACTTCATAGCGACGGAAGGCCAGATCCCAATCGCCGGTACGCGGCACCAGTGCGCCCGACGCAAAGCTGAAGTACACGAGCGTGTCCGTGCTGCTCGCATTGAGCGGGCCGAACGACACCACTTGATTGACTGCCGGCTCCGGCGTGCCGGTACCTGGCCCCGTGGCCGCCGACTCGCCTTCGCACGCGCCAAGCACGGCGAGAGAAGCGACGGACAACAGCGACCGCATCGTGATCGACTTCATATAGTGACCGCAGCAGAAATTCGATGGAGTAAGCAGCACCGGCGGATATCGCTCGCCCGTGCGCGAAGGTGGAGAGTACCCACCTGCACTTCACCGCTGCATTCGTATTTCTAACAAGGCGAGCGTAGGGGAAACCCCGCGTTACTCACATAAAAGCACAACGCATCGTATTCCGTCGTCTTGCGCTGCCCCAATCCGCGTGGTGTCCGCGTGAATCCGCGGTGAAGCAGTTGGTGCCGCATCGGCGCGCATATCGCGGGTACGTACGATTTGGCATTCGTCGCGCGACGAGGCCTGAACGTCGGCCACGGCGGCCTCGACTCGCGACCGCTGCCAGCGTCGCCGAGCGCCGACGAGGTGGCGGCGGTCATCGCGACCGTCATCGGGGACCGACGGCCTGATGTCTACACCCGCACCAAATCAGCGGCGCGGATCGCCGGCGTTCACGCGTTGATTGGACTGGACGCCCGTCGCACGGCCGACGCTACGGGACCGACTGCCCGCGCACGGGGGACAACGGCGCCGTCGGGGTCGCCATCGATCCGGGCACTGCCGCTTCACGCGAGTGCACCGAATCGAGCGGCGGACCGAGGAACGGCTCGCACACGCCTTCGGCGGTCTCGCGGATAAGCTGGTCGACCACGGCGCGGAGGTCTCCCGTTCGAGCGTACGTCGCCAGCTGCCGCTGCGCACTCGACCCTTCGTCGAGGATGCGGAAGGCGTACTCGACTTCCTTCCGAGTGCCCAGCTCGTCGAGCACGTCATCGAGGAACCACTCCACCAGCTCGCGAATGAGCACCGGCGCCGGCAGCTCTTCCTTCTTGCCGAAGTCGATCAGCTTGCCGCCGAGGCCCCAGCGTACGGCGCGCCACTTGTTCTCTTCGATGAGATCCTGGGCGTACACGCGGAACGTCATATTGTCGCGTCGCAGCTTCCACATCTTGGCCACGACGGCCTGCAAGATTGCCGCAATGCACACGGCCTCGTCCACTTTCGTGTTCACATCGCAGGCGCGGAACTCGAGCGTCGGGTAAATGTGGTGCGGACGCACATCCCACCAGATCTTCGATCCGTCGGGGATACTGCGGGTCTGCACGAGCGTGTCCACCAGATCGGCGTAGTCCCCCCATCCGTTCAGGATACGCGGGACGCCGGTGCGCGGGAAATTCTTGAAGACGATGCTGCGGTATGAATGCAGGCCCGTGTTGCGCCCAAACCAGAAGGGCGACGATGTGGACAAGCACAAAATGTGAGGCAGGATGTAACGCGCGGCATTGAGGCAATCGATGCGGAATTCCGGATCTTCAATGCCCACATGCACATGCGTTCCGAAAATGAGCAGGCGGTGGGCCAAGTCCTGCAGCTCCGCCTTCACGCCGAGGTATCGCTCCTTGGGCGTCATCTCCTGGTTCATCCAATTGGAGAAGGGGTGCGTGCCGGCCGAGGCGATGGTGAGGCCGTGCTGGCCCGCCGCCTTGATGACCAGTCCACGCAGCTTCACCAGCTCCGAGCGCAGCTCCGCGATCGAGGAACAGACTTTCGTGCCGATTTCCACCTGACACTGATGGAGTTCGGCTTTGACGTCGGCCAACTGCGCGTCG